>NZ_JQNK01000009.1:2591111-2915000 GCF_000745215.1 Methylosinus sp. PW1 | reverse complement strand
CATCTTCGTCGGGCGCCTGTCGCCGGAAAAGGGCGCCTTTCTTTTCGCCGAGGCGGCGGCGCGCGCGGGCGTCACGCCGGTCTTCATCGGCGATGGGCCGATCGCCAATGAGCTGCGCGCGCGCTATCCGCAGGCGCGCTTCCTCGGCTGGCTGCCGCCGAGCGAGGCGCGGGCGCATATGCGCGCCGCGCGGGCGCTGGTCTTCCCCTCGCTGTGGTACGAGGGCCAGCCGCTCACCGTCATGGAGGCGAAGGCGATGGGAACGCCCGTCATCGTCTCCGACGTTTGCGCTGGACGAGAGGAGGTGACGGATGGCGAGACCGGCCTCTGGTTTGAGAGCGCCAATGTCGAATCGCTCGCCGGCGCGCTGACGCGGATGAAGGATGACGCGCTGGTCGCGCGTCTGTCGGCAGGCGCGCACGCCGCCTATTGGCGCGATCCGCCGACCTTGGATCGGCACATCGAGCGCATTCTCGCCGTCTATCGCGAGATCGCCGAGCGCCACAAGACAGCGGCCTGAGGCGCAGCTCTTTCAGATTTCGTCATTCGTGACGATGATATTCGTCGCGAAGACGAGCTTGCCGAGACTTTCTTCTCTGTTCCGAGTCCCCGGTCTGGACTGAGCTTCCGACTCCCACGGTAGCAACGCAGCGTTTCCAGGCGCTGCGACTGTGGACGCATGAAAATTCTCGTATTACGGCAAATGACAGACGGAATTGACGAATAGCATCGCCTATTCGAAATAGCTGTTCGGAATATCCTCGATAATAATGGAATAATTCTACAGACATCGCTATCGACATTGAATTGATTGTCAATTTTGTCTTGCAGAAGCTCGAGCACAGCGATTAGGCTACGGATAATTCAGCCAGAAGGCCGTCGATCGACATCGGCCGGCGCGAGTGTTCGCGCGTTCGCGGAAATACCAATTCGTTCTTTTCTGAGGAGAATAGCCATGACTTTCCTTCGCGCCGACCTCCGCCCCGCTCACGCCGCCTCGCCTTCGTTGCATCCGATGACGAAACGCCTCGGCGCGAGCGTGCTGGCGCTGGCGGCGGCGATCCTGTCGCCATCGGCGCGCGCCCTGGACAGCGGCGAGCAGAAGCCGCGTGAGGCGGCAATCGAGGACGTCATCGTGACCGGCACGCGCGACTATGGCGTCAAGGCGCGCGAGAGCACGGCGCCGATCACTGTTGTGAGCGGCGAGCGGCTGAAGGCGACGGGACGCACAAATCTCGTCGATGCGCTGCAGCGGCTCGATCCGTCCTATTCGATCTATGGCGTCGGCGGCGACATCAACAATCTGGTGCGCTCGCCGCGCCTGCGCGGCCTGACCGCCAGCCATGTGCTCGTGCTCGTCAACGGCAAGCGACGGCACGGCACCGCCAATCTGTCCTCGACCGGCTTCACCAAGGGCGCGGCCGGCGCCGATCTCGATCTCATTCCCGTGGCGCTCGTCGATCATGTCGAGATTCTCGAGGACGGCGCCGCCGCCCAATATGGCTCCGACGCCATCGCCGGCGTGATCAACGTCATATTGAAAGCCGATTCCGAGGGCGGCGGACTCTCCGCGCTCGTCGGCTCCTATGGGCAGAGCTACAATCCCAACACGCATGGCAATGGACTGACGCGCAATCTGCAGGCGGACAAGAGCTTCGCGCTCGGCGACCAGGGCTTTCTGACGCTCGGCGCCGACATCACCTCGCATCTGCACAGCAATCAGACCGGCCCGGATCGCACGCAGGACGGAACCGGTCTGCGCGTCGGCCCCGGCACGCCCTACCCTTGGGTCGATCCCAATGTCTCGGCGATCATCGGCGATCCCGCCTATATCACCGGCTCGGCCGGCCTCAACGCCGGATATGAGCTGGACAATGGCGTCCAGCTCTATCTCTTCGGCACGGGCGCGGGCCGGCGCGGCGAATCCTTCCAGAACTATCGCGCGCCCAATCTCAACGGCACGGCGGGGAACAAGATCATCGACCCTTCCGGCTTCGTTCCGGCCGAGACGATCCATGAGGAGGACTGGTCGCTGAGCGGCGGCGCCAAGGGCAAGGTCTTCGATGATGTGCGATGGGATCTCAGCCTGACCTATGGCTCCGACAAGATCGACGTCGGGCTGAACCAATCCGCCAATGTCGCGCTGTTCAACGACACGCTCAAAGCCTTCGGCGCCGGCTGGACGCCGCGGCAATTCTACATCGGCCAATATTTCCGCACGCTGCGCACCATCAATCTCGATCTCGGCAAGGAATTCGCGCCGAGCTTCCTGCCCGCGCCCGTCAATGTCTCCGTCGGCGCGGAGAATCGCCACGAGACCTATGCCGTTCGTCAGGGCGACTTCTTCTCCTATTATTCCTCCGGCCCTGCCGCCTGGGTCGGAATCCGGCCGACCGATGCGAGCGATCACAGCCGCGAATCCTTCGCCGGCTATGTGGACCTCTCCAGCAAGCCGCTGCCGGACTGGAAGATCGATATCGCGGGCCGCTACGAGACGTTCAACGACTTCGGCGACTCGATCAACGGCAAGCTCTCGACGCGCTACGACATTTCTCCCGCGATCGCGCTGCGCGGCACGGTCAGCACCGGCTTTCGCGCTCCCACGCTCGCAGAGCAGTTCTTCTCGCAGACGACCGTCTCGCCGACCACCGCCAATATCGTCCTGCCGCCCAATTCTTCCGCGGCGAGCGTCGCCGGCGCGCAGCCGCTCAAGCCGGAAAAATCGACGAATATCAGCCTCGGCGTGGTGACAGAGCCGCTGCGCGATCTGCATGTCTCGGTCGACGCCTATCAGATCGACCTACGTGATCGCATCGTCGCGACCGGCAGCCTCACCGGCCCCTCCGCGCTCGCCGCCATCGCCGCGAGCGGAAATACGTTGCAGGCGGGCGCGACGGGCGTCGTCAGCTTCTTCGTCAACGGCGCCTTCACACGCACGCGCGGCGTCGATGTGAAGGCAGATTACGCCTATGATCTCGGACCCTATGGCGCGCTGCGCTTCGACGCCGCGGCGAGCTTCCTCGAGACGACGATCCTCTCCGTCGCGCAGTCGCCGGCGGCCTTCAACGGCGCGCCGCTGCTCAACGCCGCGGCGCGATCGAACATCACCGATCTCACGCCACGAACCAAGGTCATATTCGGCGGGTCCTACAGCTATGACGCCTGGACCTTCTCGCTGCACTTCACGCAATATGGCAATGTCAGCTCGGTCGTCGCCTCGCCGCTCACCGGCAGCGCGCCCTTCTACACCAATGTCATCACGCCGAAATTCATCACGGACGGCGAGATCGCCTATGATTTCGGCTCGGGCCTGCGCGCGGCGATCGGCGGCAACAATCTCTTCGGCGTGCGGCCCGATCAGACCCTGCCCTGGACGCGCAGTCTCGGCGCCGCGATCTTCCCGACCTTCTCTCCCTTCGGCGTCAATGGCGGCTACTACTACGTGCGCGCGTCGCTGAAGTTCTGACGCTCAGCTCGCGAGCCGCGTCGCATCCTCTTGCGCCGCGGCCTCTTCCTTCTCGGCGCGGCGCGGCAGGCGCGCGAGCATGCCGAGCAGAGCGCGGTCGCCGAGCACGACCAGCCGCTCGCCGCGATTGAGCCATTCGACCGCATCCTCGAGCGCTTCCGCATCGGCGAGCTTGGCCTCCGCCAAAGCGCGATCGGCGGAAACCATTCCGCGCTTGCGCGGCGGGCGCGCCGGCAGCCAGGCCTCGTGCAGCGCACGCAGCTCGGGATCGCCATGGATGGCGACGAGGCAATTCTCCTCATCCTGTCCGGCGCGCGCCAGCAGGCGATGCAGCGCGCGGCCCTTGCGCGCGATCTTGGGCGTCGTCGTCTCCTCCGGCGTCACCAGCACGCCGGCGCGGCGGAACACGAGGCCGAGCCAGCGCTGGCCGGTGATATAGGAGATGCCGATCGCCAATATCAGGCCGGCGATGGTCGGCGACATCCAGGCGACGAGCGAAGGCGAGATCATCAGGCCGGCGATCAAGGTCAGCGCGCCGAGCGCCACATGCCATTGATGGCGGCGCACGATGGCGTTGAAGGGAACCGAGCCGTCGTCGCGCCGCTGCGGATCCCAGCCGGTGTCGAAGCCGAACAGAATGTGGAAGACGTGGCCCGTCTGGATCAGCATCATGATCGGCGCGAGCAGCGCCGACATCAGCACCTCGAACAGAGTCGAGACCAGCAGCATGACAATGCCGCCGGAGCCGCGCCGCGTCTCGCGATCGATCATCGCGAGAATGAGGCCGAAGAATTTCGGCGCCAGCAATATCGCCATTGTGAGCGCGAACAGCGCCAGCGAGCGCTCCGCGTCGAAGCGCGGCCACACCGGGAAGAGCGTGAATTTCGCGGTGAAATATTCCGGCCGGAAATAGCTCGCCTGAAAGACGAGCGCGATGCCGACCAAGAGCTGGCAGAGCCATAGCGGCGAGGTGAGATAGCCGAAGATTCCGGTGAGGAAATGCTGCCGCGTCGCCCAATGGAAGCCGCGCGCCCCGAGAATGCGCGAATGCTGCAGATTGCCCTGGCACCAGCGACGATCGCGGATGGAGAGATCGATCAGCGAGGGCGGGCTCTCCTCGAAGGAGCCGCCGAGAGTCGGCATCATATAGACGGAGTAGCCGGCGCGGCGAATGAGCGCCGCCTCGACGAAATCATGGCTGAGAATATGCCCGCCGAAGGGCGGACGGCCCTTGAGATCGGGCAGGCCGCAATGATGCGCGAAAGCATCTGTGCGAATGATGGCGTTATGGCCCCAATAATTGCCGTCGCGGCCCATCCATTGCGCGAGGCCGGCGGCGATGACGGGACCATAGATGCGCGCCGCGAATTGCTGCACGCGCGCGAACAGCGTGTTGCGATTGATGATGAGCGGCAGCGTCTGGATGATGCCGGCGTCCGGGTCGGCCTCCATCGCGGCGGCGAGGCGCACGATGGCGTCGCCGGCCATCAGGCTGTCGGCGTCGAGCACCACCATATGCTCATAGGCGCCGCCCCAGCGGGTGACGAAATCGGCGATATTGCCGGCCTTGCGGCTGATATTCTTCTCGCGGCGGCGATAATAGACGCGCGCCTGCGGCCCCAGCCTGCGGCGCATGGCGGCGAAGGCGCGCTCCTCGGCGATCCAAATATCGGGATTGGTGGTGTCGGAGAGGAAGAACCAGTCGAAATGCGCGCCGAGGCCGGTCGCCTCCACATCCTGAAATATGGCCTGCAGCGCGCCGAAGACGCGGCTCGGCGCCTCATTGTAGATGGGCATGACGACGGCGGTGCGCGCTGTGAGCGTTTCCGGCGGCGGCGGCGGCCGGCGCGCGAACAGCAGCGCGACGAAGCCGACGACGGCGCTGGCGAAGGAGAGCGCGATCCAGGAGAAATTCAGCACGAAGAGCGCGAGCAGCGCCCATTTCAGCGTGGTGACGCCGCCGACGTCGATGACGCGGTACATCTCGTAGCCGCCATAGGCGGTGAGCGCGAGGCCGCCGCCGAAGGTGACGAAGCGCGAGATCCAAGGCGTGCGCCAGAGCTTCGGCGCCAAGCGCCGGCGACGCTCCTTCGCCTTGAAGCGCCAGAAGGATTGCGTCGGCATCTCGAGCCGGCGCTCCGCCGGCATGGGCGGCGCGGCGGCGGGATCGACGGGCGGCGTCGGCGCGACGGCGTCCGGCGGAATGGGTTCGACGAGAGAGAGAGCTACACCGTCCATCTATAGAGCCAGGTTTCGCTGATCGGCTCGTCGCCCGAATGGAGGACGAGGCGCAGCTCGCAAAAGGTCTCGCCGGCAGGATCGACGTCGAAGACGACGCGGCATGTCTTCGCCTTCGGATTAGGATAGATGCGAATGTTCGTCGCCGATCCGGGCGATGTCGTCAAGACGGGCCGCAGATTGGCGACACGTTGGGGATCGCCGAGATTGTCGCCTGCAAACTGGACGATAAAGCGGCGCAGTTTCGGCGACGGCGCGCGGCCGCCGAAAGCCGAGACGGCGACCGCGAAAGGCGGACGCGCCGGCGGGCTCCAGCACCAGAACTGCCGATAGGCGAAAGTCGCCTCCTTGCCGGCGGCGAGCGGCTGCTTGGGCCGCCAATAGGCCACGATATTGGCGTTCACCTCCGATTCGGAGGGAATCTCGACGAGCTGCACCGAGCCCTCGCCCCAATCGCCGATCGGCTCCACCCACAGCGAGGGACGCAGCTCCCAATGCTGTATGTCGTCCTGATAGGTCTCTATGTCACGGTCGCGCGTCAAAAATCCAAAGCCCTTCGGATTGGAATCGACAAAGGCCGAGATTTGCAGCGTCTCGCGGTTGGAGACCGGGCGCCAGAGCCATTCGTCCTTGCCGGTGAGCATTTGCAGCCCATTGGTCTCGGCGACGAAGGGGCGTGGATCATCGGAACGGCGATGGTCGAGCGGCGTGAACAGCGAGGCCGCAGCCGCGCCGCCGAGCCCCAGATGATCGATGGCGACGCGCGGGAACAGCGTGAATTCCGCGTCGATGATCGTCGCCTCTCCCGGCCGCAGCGTGAAGAGATAGGCGCCCGTGACGCTCTGCGAATCGAGCAGTGCGTGAATGACGAGGGCGTTGCCTGCGAGCGACGGCTTCTCGATCCAGAAGCTGCGGAAGACGGGGAACTCCTCGCCGCGCGGATCGGCGGTGCGGATGGAGAGGGCGCGGGCGGTGACGCCCAAAGTCTGGCCGCGGGCGAGCGCCCGATAGAAGCTCGCGCCCTGGAACAGCGCCAGCTCCGTGTCCGGCGCGCCGGCGCTTTGAGGGGCGAGAATGCGGAAGCCGGAAAAGCCGATATCCGGCAGCTTGTCGCCGACCTTCAGACCGCCATAGTCGAATTTCGCCTGGTCATAGGCGACTCGCTTGGCGATCCGGTCCTCGACGACATAGAGCTCGACCGGCGCGCCGAAGATGAATCCCCTATGCAGCGGCTCGACCGAGAAGCCGCGATTCTCCCCGCTCCATATGGCCGCGCCCGGCTTGGTCTTTATGCCGACATATTGCTCATAGCTCAGATTGGCGAAAGGCTCGCGCAGCTCCGCCGCTGGGGCGGCGAAAGGGCGCTTGGCGAGCGCGCGGGCGAGCTCGATCACCACCTCCCGGCCGAAAATTGCGGGCGCCGGCGGCGGGGGGGCCGGCGAAGCCGATTGGGCGAAAGCGCGGCCGCCGGAGATTCCGCCGGCGAGCGCGGTCAAGGAGGCTTTCAACAGGTCTCTGCGTACGAACATGCGGGACCGGGACCCGTGACTGACGAAGGGGCGGGAAAAAACGGCGGACTTGTCTATCGGATATACCTGAAAGCCCGGACTTCGGAACACGAAACTTTTGTTTTTGGTTGCGCGGCGGAAACCTCGCGCCGAGCCTGCGCTTGCTCCCCCGCCCGCGAATCTGCCAAGACGCATATATGATCAGGACGAATATGAACGCGAGGAAAACGGCCGGGCGAGCGCCCCGCCGTCCCCTCCCCGCCATGAGCCAGAGGCCGCGCAGCAAGATGGAAGCTCGACCGACCGACCGCCGCTCCCTCGCCGTAATTCTCGCCGCCGGCGAGGGCACGCGCATGAAATCGCGCCGGCCCAAGGTTCTCCATGAGGTCGCCGGGCGGTCCATGCTCGGCCATGTGCTGGCCGCCGCGGCCGCGCTGGACGAGATCGCCGTCGTCATCGGCGCCGGCAAGGAGGATGTCGCCGCCGAGGCCCGCCGCCAGCGGCCGGACGCGCAAATCTTCGTTCAGGAGAAGCAGCTCGGCACCGCCCATGCCGTGCTGGCGGCGCGCGAGGCCTTCGCCGGGGCGGACGATATCGTCGTGCTCTTCGCCGACACGCCGCTGGTGCGCGCCGAGACGATCGCCGCCCTGCGCGCGGCGCTGGTCGAGGGCGCCGCCGTCGCCGTTCTCGCCTTCGAGGCCGCCGATCCGCACGGCTATGGCCGCATACTCTGCGACTCCGAAGGGCGCCCGGCCGCCATTCGCGAGGAGAAAGACGCCAGCGCGGCCGAGCGCGCCTGCCGGCTCTGCAACGCCGGGCTGATGGCCATTTCCGGCGCAAAGGCGCTGGCGCTATTGGACGGGATCGACGCCGCCAATGCGCAGAAAGAATATTATCTCACGGATATCGTCGCCCGCGCCGCCGCGGCCGGGCTGGGGACGCGGCTGGTGGTCGCGGCGGAGGAGGAGGTTCTCGGCGTCAACGACCGCGTCCAGCTCGCCCGCGCCGAATCCGTAGCCCAGGAGCGCCTCCGCCGCGCGGCCATGCTCGGCGGCGCGACGCTGATCGCCCCGCAGACCGTCTTTCTCTCCCATGACACGAAGATCGGTCGCGATGTGACGATCGAGCCCGGCGTCGTCATCGGCCCCGGCGTCGAGATCGCCGATGGCGCGGTCATTCACGCCTATTCCCATCTCGAGGGGGCGCTGGTGGGCGAGCGCGCCACAGTCGGCCCCTATGGGCGGCTGCGGCCGGGCGCAAAGCTCGCAGCGCAGGCCAAGGTCGGCAATTTCGTCGAGATCAAGGGCGCGGAGATCGGCGAAGGCGCCAAGGTCAATCATCTGACCTATATCGGCGACGCTTCCGTCGGCGCGCATTCCAACATCGGCGCCGGCGTCATCACCTGCAATTACGACGGCTTCTTCAAATACCGCACCATCATCGGCGAAAACGCCTTCATCGGCTCCAATTCGGCGCTGGTCGCCCCGGTGACGATCGGCGACGGCGCCTATGTCGGCTCGGGCTCGGTCGTCACCAAGGACGTCTCGGCGGACGCCCTCGCCGTCGCCCGCGGCCGCCAGATGGAGAAGACCGGCTGGGCGGAGAGTTTCCGCCGCGTCCAGAAGGCGAAGAAATCGGGCGCGTGATCTTCTCCAGCAGCGACCTCCAACCACGCCGAACGTATCTGCGAGTGATACAAGCGCCTTGCTTTCCGTAAGCCGAATTCGTCGACTATCACTGAGCGGGAGCAGAACCATGGCGAGCGAGATGGAGATCGTCGAGACGCTTCCGCCGATGCATCCGGGCGAAGTGCTACGGGAAGAATTCCTCGAGCCGCTCGGCCTATCCGCCGGACGCGTCGCCAAGGCTTGCGGCGTGCCTCGGACGCGAATCGAGCGTATCGCCAATGAAGAGATCGGGATCACCGGCGACACGGCGGCGCGGCTGGCCCGCTTCTTCGGCACGACGGCGGAATTCTGGTTGAACCTACAGGTTCGCTACGAGTTGGCGACGGTCGAGAGCGCCGCCCGCGCCGAACTGGCGAAGATCACGCGGTTCGAGGCGACGGCGATGAGGGCCCGGCCGGCCTCATCGGTCGAAAAAAAAATTATAGCTGAACAAAAGTCGCAGCGCCCCTTGCATCCGACCTCGCCAAAGCTCGTCGCTCGCGACGGGCGTCCTCAAGGACGCCCTATGGCGGAGCCGCTTCTCCCGCGAACGGCAGAAAGAATCGCGTCCTGGCCGGCTCCGAGAAATGCCCTAATGCTCTGTCTAGGATAATCGTAACCGAAATCGCGGTAGTCTGGTCGCTCCCGAGCGCTTCGACCGAGGAGACATTTGCATGTGCGGCATCGTCGGCATTCTCGGACGCGAGCCCGTCGCGCCCTCTCTCGTCGAGGCGCTGAAGCGGCTCGAATATCGCGGCTATGATTCGGCCGGAATCGCCACGCTGGAGAAGGGCAAGCTCACGCGCCTGCGCGCCAGCGGCAAGCTGCGCAATCTCGAGGAGAAGCTCGCCGCCTCGCCGCTGCAGGGGACGAGCGGCATTGGCCATACGCGCTGGGCCACCCATGGCCGCCCCACCGAGACCAACGCCCATCCGCATACGAGCGGCGGGCTCGCCGTGGTCCACAATGGCATTATCGAGAATTTTCGTGAATTGCGCGAGGAGCTGACCGGCAAGGGCCATGTCTTCGCCACCGAGACGGATACGGAAGTGGTCGCCCATCTCGTCGGCGAGGAGCGCAGCAAGGGCGCCGCGCCGCGCGAGGCGGTCGCGGCCACGCTCGCTCGGCTCAATGGCGCTTTCGCTCTCGCCTTCCTCTTCGAGGGCGAGGAGGATCTGCTCATCGGCGCCCGCCGCGGCGCGCCGCTCGCCGCCGGCTGGGGCGACGAAGGCGTCTATCTCGGCTCCGACGCTCTGGCGCTCGCGCCTTTCGCGCGTCAGATCGCCTATCTCGAGGAGGGCGATCATGTCGTGCTGACGCGCGAGAAGATCACCTTCTACGACGCCGCCGGCAAGGAGGCGGAGCGCCGCCGCCAGCCGTTGCAGGCGGGCTCCTTCCTCGTCGACAAGGGCAATTACCGTCATTTCATGGCCAAGGAGATTCACGAGCAGCCGGAGGTCGTCGGCCGCACGCTCTCGCATTATCTCGATCTCTCGGCCGGCGAGGTGCGCCTGCCCTTCGCTCTGCCCTTCGATCCCAAGAAGCTTTCGCGCGTCACAATATCGGCTTGCGGTACGGCCTTCTACGCCGGGCTCATCGCGCGCTATTGGATCGAGCGTCATGCGCGGCTCGCGGTGGATATCGATATCGCCTCGGAGTTCCGCTATCGCGAGGCGCCGCTCGCCGAGAATGGGCTGATGATCGTCGTCTCGCAATCGGGCGAGACGGCCGACACGCTGGCCGCGCTACGCTACGCCAAGGCGCAGGGCCAGCACATTCTCTCCATCGTCAATGTCGAGACCTCGACCATCGCGCGCGAGAGCGACACCGTTGCGCTGACATTGGCCGGCCCCGAGATCGGCGTCGCCTCCACCAAGGCCTTCACCTGCCAGCTCGCCGTTTTCGCCAGCCTCGCCATTGCGCTCGGGCGCGCTCGCGGCGTGCTGAGCGAGGCGGACGAAAAGCGCCTGGTGCGCGAGCTGGCGGCGACGCCGGGCCAGATGGCCGCGGCCCTCGCCCGCGAGGCGAAGGTCGAGCCGGTCGCCCGCGATGTGGCGCGCGCCTCGAGCGTTCTCTATCTCGGTCGCGGCGGGGCCTATCCGCTGGCGCTGGAAGGCGCGCTGAAGCTGAAGGAGCTCTCCTATATTCATGCGGAAGGCTACGCGGCCGGCGAGCTGAAGCACGGGCCGATCGCGCTGATCGACTACGCCATGCCGGTGATCGTGCTGGCGCCGCCGGACGCGACGCTGGAGAAGACCGTCTCCAATCTGCAGGAGGTCGCCGCGCGCGGCGGCCATCTCATCCTCATCGGCTCGGCGGCGGCGCGCGAGGCGGCGGCGGCCGAGCTCGCCGGCTTCATCGAGCTGCCGGAAATGAGCGGCGCCTTCGCGCCGCTGGTCTACGCCGTCCCCGTGCAATTGCTCGCCTATCATGTGGCGGTGTTCATGGGGAAGGATGTGGACCAGCCGCGCAATCTGGCCAAGAGCGTCACTGTGGAGTGACGCGTCCGCGCCCCTCATCCTGAGGCGCTTTTTGCGGAACGCAAAAAGCCTCGAAGGATGCTCCAGAAGGCGCGGCGGCCCATCCTTCGAGACGCGGCCTGCGGCCGCTCCTCAGGATGAAGGGTTTGGCTTGCCGTCGCAAACGACGACGCGTCACAGCCGCTCGATCTTGCGCGCCGCCTCGTCGATGAGATCGGCGACCTGAAACAGCAGCTCCTTGTCCGGCGCGCCGGAGAGGCGTTGCTGCAGCACGGTCTTCAGATTGCCCATGGCGCGGAACACCGGCCCCGTATCGACGCCCGCGCTTCTGGCGCGCAGCTCCTCGAAACGGGCGAGCGCCGCCTCCGCCTCCTTGCGATTCTCCGCGAGATGGGCCTTGCCCGCATCGGTGATCGCATAGAGCTTCTTGGCGCCCTCGGTCGGCTGGCCCTCCACCTGTCCCAGCTCCTCGAGCAGGGTCAGCGTCGGATAGACGATGCCGGGGCTCGGCGCATAGACGCCGCCGGTGCGCGTCTCGATCTCGCGGATGACGTCATAGCCATGGCGCGGCTCGCTCTCGAGCAGCAGCAGAATCACCAGCCGCAGCTCGCCGCCCTCGAACATGCGCCGCCGTCCGCGGCCGCCGCCACGCTCGCCATCGCCGGGGCCGAAGCCATGCCGCCCGCCACCGCGCATTCCGCGGCCGCCACGGCCGAAGGGCTCGTCCCCGCCGCCACGCATTCCGCGCAACCCGCCGAAAGCCGGATGGTCGCCGTGATCCCAATGTTTGTGATGATGCTTCATAAATGTGTCTCCTTTCATTTAGACAGCTCTAAGATATATCTTATAACAATCGAGTCAAGCCCTGCCCTGAGAAATCATCTCGTCTGAAAATCCTGGGGGTGCGGAAGGACGAGCGGCCGCTCGATCGTTCGACTCTAGGCGGCGCGCAGGCCTTTGGGCGGGCGCCGGTCGCCGCCGACGTCGAAAAAGTCGGTCATGTCGCGCAAGGCCCGCGCGCGTTCGGCGAGCACATGACTCGCCGCCGTTCCGTCCTCGACCATGGCGGCGCTTTGCCTGGTCATCTGGTTGAGCTCGCAGATGGAGGCGTTGATCTGCTGCAGAGCGGCCGCCTGCTCGCCGGTGGCGCGCGAGATTTGCCGCACGGCGCCGTCCAGCGCATTCACCTCGCCGACGATAGACCGCAGATCGCGCGCCACATTGCTCACCAGCTTCACGCCGGCGCCGACGGCGCGGCTCGACTCGCCGATCAGCAGCTTGATCTCCTCGCCCGCCTCGGCGGAGCGCAGAGCGAGCTGGCGCACCTCCTGCGCGACAATGGCGAAGCCCCTGCCCGCGGCGCCGGCGCGCGCCGCCTCCACGCCGGCGTTGAGCGCCAGCAGATTGGTCTGCGCGGCGAGCTGGTCGATGACCGAGAGAATCTGCGCCACCTGCAGCGACGAGGTCTCGATCTTCGCCATGGCGCCGATCGTCTCGTCCACGAGCCCGCCGGAGGCCTCCGCCTTGGCGCGCGCCGAGGCGACCAGCGCATCGGCGCGCGCGGCGTTTTGCGCCGTCTCGCGCAGCGCCTCGGTGATGCCGGCGATGCCGGTCGTCATCTTCTCGAGATTGCCGGCCTGGCCCTCCGCGCGCTGCGCCAGAGCGTCGGCTGCATTCGCCATCTCGCCGGCCTGCGCGGTCATGTTCTGCGCCGCCTCCGTCACCAAGGCCATGCCGCCGCGCAATGTCTCCAGCGAATGATTGAAGTTGACGCGCAGCGCCTCGTATTGCGGCGCGAAGGCCTCGCCGATGCGATGGGTGAGCGCGCCATTCGACAATTGCCGCAGCCCATGGGCGAGCGTCGCCACCACCGCCTCGGTCGCCCTGCTGGCCGCGGCCGCCGCTTCGTCGGCCGCATCCTTGGCGATGGCCGCGCGGCGGAATGTCTCCACGGCGCGCGCCATCTCGCCGACGTCGTCGCGCCGCTCGCAATGCGGCACGAGGCCGGTCTTGTCGCCATTGGAGAGCGCGTTCACCCGGCGCGCGATCTCGAGCAAAGGCCGCGCTATGGCCGAGCCCGTGCGCCAGCCGCCGAGCGCAGCGACAATGCCTGTGAGCGCCGCGGCGACCAGAATCCGATCGGCGATGCCGAGCGTCGTCGCCGCCAATTGCGCCTCGGGCGCACTGAGCACGAGACTCCAGCCGAGACCGCGAAATCCGACGACCGGGGGCAGCTTCGCATAGACCGCCGACAGACCATCGATGTTGCGGGATATCGCCTTCTCGGCGCCGATCTCGCGGCCGAGCCGATCGATCATCGGCGCGGCGGGCCTGCCGATCGCCTCGAGCGGAAACGCGCCCACGCCGACGCCAGTCGGCTGGAAGACGAGCAGTGTCTTATGGCTCGCATCGACGAGATCATAACGAATATGCGAGCCGCCGAGATCGCCGCCGACGATGCTCATGCGCTCATATTCGCGCCGGACATAGCGGCGGAACAGATCGAGATCGACGAAGCTCACCCAGACGCCGATGACCTCGCCATCCTTGCCGAGCGCGCGCGCAGCGATGGGAAGGGCGAAATCGGGCTCGGCCGATCGCGGAAGAATGTCGTTCACATCGATGAGCGTGTCGATGACGACATTGGTCGCGCGCTTGTTCTCGAGCACGGTCTTGCCGGCCATCGCATCGACGAACCAGCGCTCGCCGGCGAAATTCTGCGCATAGAGCGCTTCCGTCGGCAGCGGCTCGCCATCCTTGTCCTTGGTGTTGACGGCCAGCACGGAGCCGTCGCGCCCCAGCAGCATCGTCAGATTGCCGTTTCGCTGCGCGGCGAGCCAGCCGTTCATGAAAGTGGCGATGGGGCTGCGCCCATCGACGCGCCGCCAATTCTGCGACTGCCAGATGATGGGCTGCGCCGTCGCCTGAATGATCGCATCGGCGGCGAAATCGCCGAGCGCGCGATTGATCGTGGCGCCGAGATCGAGCGTCGCCATGCGCAAGGGCGAGAAGGACACATTCTCGAGATGCGGCGCGACAGCCAGCTCGAAAAACGCATAGAGAAACAAAATCGGCAGAACGCTGAAGCCGATCATCGCCACGGTGATCCTGGTCGCGATGGTCGCGCCGCGCATGCTCGCTCCTTCTCCGGGAAGCGACGGCGCACGGCCGATCGGGGCCGACCGATGTCCGACCAGCCGTCGGTCGGACGTAAAGAGACAAAGCTGCGCGCTGCTTCGAAACGAAATTTGTTTCTGCACTTTTACGGTTTTGGGTAAACAACTTTCTAACATGCGCCTCGGCGGCCGAGCGTCGCATAGACGCGGCGCGTGAATTCGAGCGCGGCGCGGCTAGACGCCGCAATGCTGATCCTCGCCGTGATCGGCGTTGCGGGACTCGCCGTGAAGGCGCTTGCCGACGCAAAACGGCTCGCCGCAGAGGAGTGAGGCCGGAAGAGACAATGGCCCGGCCGCGAGGCGCGGAGACGCGCTGGCGGACCTTCGGCCTTGGTCACGCGAAGATTCGGCCGAATCCCTCTCGTTAGTTGCTCAGTCGACGGGCGATGGGAACGAAGGGCGGAAGAGGAACGCTATCCCCCTTCGGTCGGCATATCGTGAAGTCCTGGGGCTCACGCTCCACCATCAGCCTGATCGCGGCGTCATTCGCCAGCCTCGTCCTGTCAAACCACTTTTCGGCGACGCGCCGCCTCAAGTCGGCGAGTATTTTCATGTCCTCGGGCGTCGCAAACAGACTGTTGATGGCTCGGACGCCTTCCGTCCCCGATACGATATCTGCGTCGCGCGCGAGAATGACGTGCTTCCATCCGTACTCCGTCAGCGTCGTATAATACTTGTCCGCCATCGCCGTCGAGCAATTGCCGATCGGACAACGCGAGATGGCGTCGAGGACATAGCCCGTCTCCATTTTTTTGCTTTCGTAGTTCCTGAGGAATTGCTCCCACACTTTTTTGCTCCAGTCGGCGACGGGGGTTTGTCCCGGCTGATAAGGGCCATGCGAAAAGGGGGCGCAGGTCCCAGCCGTTTTCGCGCGATGGGCGATTAGAAGATTTGCGGCGACGTTCACTCCCGCAAAGCACAGGAGGAAGACGACAACGAGAAGCTTCGTGTCGAGCAGCCAATCCGGCAGCCCGCTGCGCAATATCGAGTGGCGGCTTTTCATGGGCAGCTCTTCTGCGTCGCGGGCAGCAAAAACGAAGCGATTTCCTTCGGAACTCCGAATCCGAACGGGCCGAAGTTCTTTGCGGACAAATATCCATTGCGCGACAGGTCCTCGACCGTCGCTATGACCGACGGGTGCAGGCCGATCGATTGCGGCTCGCTCGCCATGCCATCGACATTCGTCTCACCCGGCCTTCTCGCCCTCGACAGTCGATACAGACTCGCAATCTGTTCCGCCCTCTCATTGTGTGTTCGCAGCGTGTCGAAATAGCGCTCGAGCTGACTGGCGAATTTCGCCTGAAAGTAAGGCTGGCAAAATCGCTGGCGCTCTAGCCGGGACACGCAGGACAAATAGCCAGCTACATCTTTAATGTGCATCTGCCCGCGAGGATCTTGGACGTCCGCCGCCCACTGCTGCTCCGGGTCGACCCAATATTCGACTCGAGCGAGGGGCGTATGGATGGTCTGGGCTCCAGTCGGCATGCAAGCCTCGTCGAGACGCACTTCGATCTGCCGGATCTCTGGCGATCTACCCGCGAGCGCCCGATCTATCGCTTGTTGGCGAAGGGCGCGTCCCTCCGGGGAACGGGGCGGAACCATGCCCGTGACCGGATGGCCAATCGTCAGCGCCAGCAATTCAGGAAGGATGAAATTGTAACCCGCGTAGCAGATCGCGAACACGCCGGCGATTTTCAACAGCTGTTTGACCAGTTTGAAGCCGTCCGCCTTTTCGCCGCCCTTTGTTTGGCCCGGAGAAAGTCGTCGGGTTTCCGCGCGGCGCTCATTCTCCGATTTTGTTCCGCGTTTTCCGAAGCTCATTTATCGCTCTCCGCATAGCGGTGACATTCCTGCCCGACCGTCCAGTTCGGCGAGGATTTCGGCGGCGGGGAGCCGCCTAGGAACTCCTCGTTCACCTCGATCCGATCGGGCGACTGAAAGACGAAGATGCGCATTTGGCGCGGCGCGGCGTCGAACAGCTTTTTCCATTTCTCCATCGCCGCGCAATAACGGCGCGTGCGCGCCGGCCCGTGGTTTTCGAGATAGTCGCGTGGACTGGTGAAGTCGTCCGCGCCGAAGGCGCCGACTCTGAACCCGGCGAGAATGTGCTCCGGGGCATTTTTTAAATCGAAGGGAGATGGCCCCTCGAAGGCGATCTTGGCGCGCTGCTCCGGTCTCGCATTCTCGATGCGCCAAACGGTCGGTCCGGCGGCGATCACGAGAACCGCCGCTGCGCCTGCACGACCGAGATCGAGCGCGATTTCCGGGGCCTCCTTTTGGTCTTTGACGCTCGGCGGACTATCGACGATGGCGACATGAAGCAGCCGATTGTAAAGCGCTGGCTCGTCCGGCGACGTGGCCATTGCCCTCAATCGCTTGGCGCTCTTCGCAAGCCTTTTTACGTCCCCGCCGAAAATGATGTCGCGAGGAGACGCCGAACGGCGGATATTCTCCTCGTCCAGAGCGTCTAAGCTCGGAGCGTTCAGAAAAATTATCGCCGGAATCCGCCCGGCCTGCGAGACGAATCCGATCAAAGCTAAAATTCCAAAAAGCAATAGAAATGGTCTCATAAATCGAAAATCCACACAGAGCCGAACAAGCTGCTCGACGCTCTCGAGTGTGAGTCCTGAAAATTAAGAAATAACGAAATTCATCCGCGGTAAAGACTTGAACAGAGAGGGTCGACGTGCGGCGCGCCGTTGGTGACAATGAAACAGATGACGCCGAACGCGAGCGTATTACGACTCGATCGACCATAGCGGCGAAGCAATCTAGGCCTTGCTTCGCGGCGCTCGCAATGGCGCACGCCGTTGGTCGCAATGTCGCGACCGATGTCTATTTCTAAGCGCTCGTCAGTTTCGGCTCGGACACCCACAATCATCGAATTCGGCGCCTTGCCGAAGGTCCTATTTTGACGCATCGCGCGCCCCTCCCTGCTTGACTCCCGCCCCCGCAATGCCGCACGCCACGCGGCATGAGCACGCCCTTCGACGACATCCGCAATCTCCTCGCCGACCTTCCCGCCCCCTGCCGCGACAGCCTGGACGCCGTGCGGCGGCGCGACGCCGAGCTCACCAAGCCGCCGGGGTCGCTCGGGCGGCTCGAGGAGATCGCCGAATGGCTGGCCGCATGGCAGGGCCGCGCGGAGCCCAAGATCGAGCGGCCGCTCGTCGCCGTTTTCGCGGGCAATCACGGCGTCACGGCCAAGGGCGTCTCCGCCTTCCCCGCCGCCGTCACGCGGCAGATGCTCGATAATTTCACCGCCGGCGGCGCGGCGATCAATCAGATCTGCAAGGCCCATGGAATCGGCCTCAAGGTCTTCGAGCTGGCGCTCGAGCATCCGACGCGGGACTTCACGGAAGCCCCCGCGATGGAGGAGCGCGAGGCCGCCGGCACTCTGGTCTATGGCATGGAGGCGGTGGACGGCGGGATCGACCTGCTGGCGCCGGGCGAGATGGGCATAGGCAACACCAGCTCGGCGGCGGCGATCTACGCGGCGCTCTATGGCGGGCCAGCGGCACGCTGGACCGGACGCGGAACCGGCGTCGACGACGAAGGGCTCGCGCGCAAGAACGCCGTCATCGACGCGGCGCTGGCCTTTCACGCCGGCCATTTGTCCGATCCGCTGGAGATTTTGCGCCGGCTCGGCGGGCGCGAGATCGCCGGCATGATGGGCGCTATTCTCGCGGCGCGGCGAAATCACATTCCCGTGCTGCTCGACGGCTATGTCGCCTGCGTCGCCGCGGCGCTGCTGCATGCGCTGAGCCCGGACGCCATCGCCCATTGCCTCGCCGGCCACGTCTCGGCGGAAGGCGCGCATAGGGATGTGCTGGAGCGGCTCGGCAAGAAGCCGCTGCTCGATCTCGGCATGCGGCTCGGCGAAGGCTCCGGCGCCGCTCTGGCGATCGGCCTCGTCAAGGCGGCGCTGGCCTGCCACAGCGGCATGGCGACTTTCGCCAGCGCCGGCGTCAGCGGCAAGGACGGCTGATCGTCACGAGGCGGCGGCCGCGGCCTTGCGGCGCTTCGCCTCCGCGCGCATCAGATCGAGGCATTCCTTGGTGGAGGCCATGTCCAGCGCGGTGAGGCCGAGGTCGGTCTCGAAAGACGGGTCGGCGCCGGCCGCCATCAATTGCGCCACCGCGCGGGTGCGGCCGGAGGAGGCGGCGAACATCAGCGGCGTCGAGGCGTTCACATTTATGTGCTGAATGTCGATTCCGGCGCGGATCAGCAGCGCGATATTCTCCTCTATCTCGCCGACGCAGGCGAGCCACAGCGCCTGATTGCCGTCCACATTGGTTGCGTGGAGATCGGCGCCGGCCTGCAGCAGCTCGGCGACCAGCGCCGGCGGAGCGAGGCGCGCGGCGACCATCAGCGGCGTCACATTGTCCTTGTTGCGGCCATTGGCGTCGCCGGGCGCAAAGCCGTGCTCGGCCAGAAAAGCCTCCAGCGCCGGGCTCAGCGCCGCCGCGGCGGCGGGCGCGGAACGCTCGGCGATCGCCCAGGCCTCATAGCCGCCGTCGAGGCTATAGACGTCGGAAAATCCCTGCTCGACGAAATATTTGGCGTAGGCCTGGCTGGAATTGCCATGATAGCAGCAGAAAATCACCGGCCGGTCTTTCGGCGTCAATGTGACGAAGGAGGAGATGTTCTCCCGGCTCGCCAGCTCGGCCCCGTCTATATGGCCGCGCGCGAAAGAGTCCGGATCGCGCACATCGATCACCAGCGCGCGCCCGCGCCCGATGATCTGACGCGCCGCGGTGACGTCGATCCTGCGAAAATTCGCCTGCATGCCGCATTTCTCCCTACGATCGCCCCGCGACATGCGAAGTCGGGGCCAACCGCGCCTCGGGGACGGCGCGCGCTGGTTTTCGGCTCCCTCGTCGGCTAGGCTCGCGGGAGGAGGCGCGACATGCGGGACACGGCGGAGAATTTCGAGGATCGGGCGCGGCTCGACGGACGCATCGCGCTGGCGATCGTCACTTTCGCCACCGCTTATGGGCTTGTCGCTCTGCTCGATCGCGTCGGCGCGCCGGAGCGGCTGGTGGCGCTGGTGTCGCCCTATTTCACCGTGGTCGCTCTGGCCGCGCTCGGCTTTCTGCTGCATTCCATGCGCGTGTCCTTCTATTACGCGGCGGGACGGGCGGCGCCGGCCGCCTATGTCGGATTCGCGCAGGCGGCGCTGGTCACCGGCCTCGCGGCGCCTTTCGCGGCGCGGCTCACTGGCGCCGGCTCGCCGCTTGGCGTGACGCTCGGTCTGCTGCTCGGCGTCGCGCTCATCGGCGCAGCGGTGGGGCCGGCCCTGCGCAAGACCGGGGCGTTCTCTCTGTCCGATCTGCTGGCGGCGCGCTTCTCGCGCATGGAGCCGCGGCTCGGCATGATCGCCGTCGCCGCGCTCACCTCGGCGATCGTGGCGCTCGCCGGCTATCAGACGGCGGTGGACGCGCTGGTCGGCTTCACCGGCGCGGGCCGGCCATTCGCGGCCTTCTTCATCGGCGCGGCGATTCTCCTGATCGCAGGACCGGGCGGCGTCGGCGGCGTGCTGTGGAGCGCCTGCGCCGCCGCGGGCGTGCTGATGGCGGGCTTCGCTCTGCCGCAGATCGCCCTCATGGCCGAAGGCTTTCCGACGCCCTTGCCGCTCATCGGCGATCAGGCCGCCTGGAGCGAGGCGACCCGCATCATCCAGAATTGGCGGCTGGCCCGGCCGGCGCCGGTCGCGCTCGAGATCACCACAGCGCTCGGCCTGGCGCTCGGCCTGGCCACTCTCGCGCCCGCCCTCACGCCATCGGTGGCGACTCGGGATGTCGCGGCGGCGCGGCGGGCCGGGATCGCGGCCCTGTTCTGGACATTGACGGCGGCGGCGCTGGTGGCGGCGACCGTCGCCTCCTCCGCGCTGATCGTCTCCAATGTCGCCGTCGGCCAGACCCCGGAACGGCTCCCCGAATCCATCTATTCGGCGAGCGCGCGCGGCCTGCTGCAGATTTGCGGCGCCAAGGCGGACGGGCCGGCGCAGGCGCGCGCCGCCTGCCTCGCCCGCAGACTGGCGCCCGCGGCGCCGCTGCGAGCGGAGGATATTTCCGTGCGCGCGGAATATCTCATCGGCGCGCTGCCGCAATTGGCCAAGCTCGGCGCCGCGCTCAGCGGCCTCGTCGCCTCCGGCGTCATCGCCGTCGGCCTGGCGCTGGCGGCGGCCAGCCTGCACGCCTGCGCGGCGGCTGTCGGCCATGACGCGCTCTATCGCCTGCGCGCCGAATCGGCGCTGACCAGCCGGCGCCTCGCCATCACGCGGCTGGCGCTGGTCGGCGTCACCGCGCTCGGCTCGGCGACGAGCGCGGCCAACGCCATAGACGCGCGCACGCTCGTCGGCATGGCGCTGGCGCTGTCGGCGGCGGGCTTCGTTCCGCTGATCGGCCTCGCGCTGTTTGCGCGCGCGCAAGACCGCGATGCGATGATCGGCCAATTGGCGGGCGTCGCGACAATGGCGGTGACGTTGATCGTCGATTCGTCGGCGCCGGACATAGAGCAGCTCGCCTGGGCGGGACTCTGCGGCGCCATCGCCGGGCTGCTCGCCGGCGGCGTTTCGGCGCAGGCTTTCTCGCGAGAGACCCCACAATCACGTAGTTTCGTAGAAGAGATTTTACGCGGCGACGGCAATGTGCTGCATCTCGATAAAGGAGTTTGAGACACGGCTTTATTTTCAACTATTTCTTTTAAAAGGAGCTCACGATGACGAAAAAGCAGAACTCGAGCAACAGAGGCGTCGTCGTTCCACCTCGCGGCCGAGCGCGATCATCTGATCACGCAAATCCACGCGCTTACATCGGAGCGCGATAAATGGGCCGGCGACAACGCCGCTTTTGCCGCCGCGCGCGACAAGGCGGTCGAAGAACGGGATGATATGCGCGCGCGGCTCGACGCCGCCACGGCGGACTGTGATCGAATCGCCGCCGAGCGCGACCGCATCGCCGACGAGAAGGCCGCCCTCATCGCCGAGTTCGACGACCGCGGCGCGCTGCGCGAACGGGCGGCCGGCGCCGCACAGACGAGCGCTGCGGTCGTCGCGGCGGCGCAGTGACGGAGAAAAGGCGATCAGCCGCCGGAGAGCGCCAGCGCCATCGGCATGGTGACTCCGGCGACGAGGGTCTGCACGCTGATGATGCCCGCCGCGACGCGATGATCGCCGCCGAGCAGCCGCGCCATGATATAGGCGGAGGGCGTGCAGGGCAGCGCGCTGAACAGCACCATTCCGCTCAGCGTCACGCGATCGAGGCCGAGTCCCGAGCCGATCCAATAGGCGAAGAAGGGCAGAGCGACGAGCTTGACCGCCGCCGATTGCAGCACCGGCCCCAGTGACACGCGCGCCGCGCCGAGATCGAGCCCTGCGCCCACCGAGAGCAGGCCGAGCGGCAGAGAGGCGGAGCCGAGCACATGCAGAGTCTCGAGCGCCACGGCCGGCAGCGGCAGGCCAGACAGATTCGCCAGCGCCCCCGCGAGCACGGAGACCACGACCGGATTGCCGGCGATGGCGCGCGCGAGGCGGCGTGGATCGGCGCTCTTCTGCTCGCCATAGAAGGCGAGGATGAGAATGGAGAGAATGTTGAACAGCGGAATGGCGATGGCGATCGCTATGGAGGTCGCCATCAGCCCCGGTCGGCCGAAGACGGCGGTGGCGGCGGCGACGCCGACATAAGTGTTGGGCCTCACCGCCCCCTGCAGCACGGAGGAGAAGGTCGGCCCCGCCTGCGGCCGCAACAGCCGGCCGGCGAAGATCAGCGCCCCGCCGGCGGCGGCCGCGCCCAGCACGGTGGCGGCGATGGCGCGCAAGGGAAGGTCGGCGAGATCGGCGGTCGCGATCTGCGCGAACATCAGCGACGGAAACAGGCAGAAATAATTCAGCCGCTCGCAAGGAAGCCAGAACTCCTCCGGCAGGAGGCGGCGATGGCGGAACGCATAGCCCAGAAATATGAGGATGAAAATCGGCGCGAGCGCCGTCAGCACGGCCGACATGCGAGAAACCTCTCCTGACCCCGGCGGAACGGCGCGACAAAAGTTCCGAAGCCATTGTCATAGCAATGATTTACAGCGCCGATCAAATGGATATAAAGTCTGTCGCGCGCCGCCGCAGCGGAAGGCTGCGCTCCGCCCTGCGGAAATGAGAGGATAATTTTCTCCACGTTTCCGGTCGGCCGCGGCGCATCGCCGCCTCCCGAGCCCGGCGGAGAGGGCTCTCTATCCTTCCCGCTCGTTTCTGCTATAAGCCCCTCGCGCGCCCGGTTTTCCGGGCGGCTCCGCTCGCGGCGACCCTCGCTGGACGACATCCCGGCCCCGGCCGCGGCCCGCGGACCCACAGCAGAAAAGAAAAGGACCTCACCGATGTCGATCACTGCGGAGCGCAAGCAGGCGCTCATCAAGGAATATGCGACCAAGCCGGACGACACCGGCTCGCCGGAAGTGCAGGTGGCGATCCTCACCGAGCGCATCACCAATCTGACCGGCCATTTCAAGACCCATGTGAAGGACAATCATTCGCGTCGCGGTCTCTTGAAGCTCGTGTCGCAGCGCCGTCAGCTGCTCGACTATGTGAAGTCGAGAGACGAGCCGCGCTATCGCTCCATCATCGAGCGTCTCGGCATTCGTCGCTGAGCCTGCGTCGCTGAGCTCACGCCCGCTCGCGGGACGCGCCTCGAAAGAGGTCGAGAGAAAGCGAGATCGCGGTCCGCCGCGATTTCGCGTATGAAAAAACGGTTCGGCCGAACGATTCGGCCGCTTCATTGCCGGAAGGGATGCGCGAAAGGGCGGCCCTTCCAATGTTCGGCGGGCGGCATGGGGCCGCGCCGCCGGCCCTCGGCAGATCGTCATGGCAGGATCGCCGGACGCTGAGGCGAGGATCTTTCGAAGCGTTCGCGGCTTCGCGTCTTTGAAAATCCCCGCCCCGCAGCCTCTCGCCGTCTTGCCCATGACGCCTCGCCAAGCCGACGCGCGACATGGCGCGTCATGAGAGAAAGACGAAAGACATGTTCCAAATCCATCGCGAAGAGCTCGACTGGGCGGGCCGCAAGCTGATCCTCGAGACCGGCAAGATCGCCCGCCAGGCGGACGGCGCCGTTTTCGCCAGCTGGGGCGAGACCACTGTGCTCGCGACCGTCGTCTCCGCCAAGGCGCCCAAGCCCGGCCAGGACTTCTTCCCGCTGACGGTGAATTACCAGGAGAAAGCCTTCGCCGCCGGCCGCATTCCGGGCGGCTATTTCAAGCGCGAAGGCCGCCCCAGCGAGCGCGAGACGCTGGTCTCCCGCCTCATCGACCGGCCGATCCGCCCCTTGTTCCCGGACGGCTATCGCAACGACACGCAGGTCATCGTGACCGTGCTGAGCCACGACCTCGAGAATGATCCGGATATTCTCGCGCTGGTCGCCGCCTCGGCGGCGCTGACGCTCTCGGGCATTCCCTTCATGGGTCCGGTCGGCGCGGCGCGCGTCGGCTATATCAACGGCCAGCTCAAGCTCAATCCGACCATCGAGGAGGCCAAGCTCTCGGCGCTCGATCTCGTCGTCGCCGGCACGTCCGATGCGGTGCTGATGGTGGAATCGGAGGCGCAGGAGCTCTCCGAGGACGTCATGCTCGAGGCGGTGATGACCGGCCATCGCGGCTTCCAGCCCATCATCGACGCGATCATCCGCCTCGCCGAGCGCGCCGCCAAGGATCCGCGCGACCTCAATGTCGCCGACAAGTCCGAGGTCAACGCCGCCGTCGCCGCCATCGCCGAGACCGAGCTGCGCGCCGCTTATAAGATCACGGTGAAGCAGGATCGCTACGCCGCCGTGGACGCGGTGAAGGCCAAGGTCTTCGCCGGCCTGCTGCCGGAAGGCGGCGAGGCGAAATTCTCCAAGGAGCATGTCGCCGAGGCCTTCCACGATCTGCAGGCCAAGGTCGTGCGCTGGAACATTCTCGACGACGGCATCCGCATCGACGGCCGCGACGTGAAGACGGTGCGCCCGATCGTCGCCGAGGTGGGCGTGCTGCCGCGCGCGCATGGTTCGGCGCTGTTCACCCGCGGCGAGACGCAGGCGCTGGTCGTCGCGACGCTGGGCACGGGCGAGGATGAGCAATTCGTCGACTCGCTCGAGGGGACGTATAAGGAGCGCTTCCTGCTCCATTACAACTTCCCTCCCTACTCCGTCGGCGAGACGGGCCGCATGGGCTCGCCCGGCCGCCGCGAGATCGGCCATGGCAAGCTCGCCTGGCGCGCCATCCGTCCGATGCTGCCGGCCGCCGCCGAATTCCCCTACACGCTGCGCGTCGTCTCGGAGATCACCGAGTCCAACGGCTCCTCCTCCATGGCCACCGTCTGCGGCTCCTCGCTGGCGCTGATGGACGCGGGCGTGCCGCTGAAGAAGCCGACCGCCGGCATCGCCATGGGCCTCATCCTCGAGGGCGCGCGCTTCGCCGTTCTCTCCGACATTCTCGGCGACGAGGATCATCTCGGCGACATGGACTTCAAGGTGGCGGGCACGTCGGACGGCGTCACCTCGCTGCAGATGGACATCAAGATCGCCGGCATCACGGAAGAGATCATGCGCGTGGCGCTGGGCCAGGCGCGTGAGGGCCGTCTGCATATTCTCGGCGAGATGGCCAAGGCGCTCACCACCTCGCGCGCCGAGCTCGGCGAGTTCGCGCCGCGCATCGAGACGCTGAAGATCGCCACCGACAAGATCCGCGAGGTGATCGGCACCGGCGGCAAGGTCATTCGCGAGATCGTCGAGAAGACCGGCGCCAAGATCAATATCGAGGACGACGGCACGGTGAAGGTCGCCTCCTCCGACGGCAACTCGATCAAGGCGGCGATCAATTGGATCAAGTCGATCGCCTCGGACCCCGAGGTCGGCCAGATCTATGAGGGAACCGTGGTGAAGACCGCCGACTTCGGCGCCTTCGTCAATTTCTTCGGCGCCAAGGACGGCCTCGTTCACATCTCGCAGCTCTCCAAGCAGCGCGTGAACAAGACCACCGACGTGGTGAAGGAAGGCGACAAGGTGAAGGTAAAGCTGCTCGGCTTCGACGATCGCGGCAAGGTGCGCCTCTCCATGCGCGTCGTCGATCAGCAGACCGGCGAAGACCTCGAGGCCAAGGAAAAGGCCGAGGCGGCCGCCAACGCCGGCGAGTGACGCGACAGATGGGGCTCGCCCGGCGCGGGCCCTCATCCGACCCTCGCTGACGCGAGGGCCACCTTCTCCCGCTCGCGGGAGAAGGATCCCGCGTCGAGAGTGTCGTCTCTTATTCCCACATACAGAAGAACAGGGCGCTCCCTTCTCCCGCGCGCGGGAGAAGGTGGCCCCGCGAAGCGGGGTCGGATGAGGGTGCGCCCCCGCGACTTATTTCGTAAGGGTTTTTCCAATGCGATTTCGTCCACCCTTTCTCGTCGCTTTCTTGCTCGCCGCCTCCCCCGCTGTCGCCGAGACCGCGCCGCTCGAGCGCATTCTCTCCGCGACACCGATCTATCTCTCCGATGGCGGCGGCCGTGATCTCGCCGTGCTCGTCGACAATCTCGACAATGGCGCCGATCTCTATGTCTATCTCGGGCTCGATCAGGATGCTCTGCGCGCCGGCGCCAAGCCGGCCTTCGTGAAGAAGAACGCCGCCTGGAACGGCGGCATGGCCGGCCAGCGGCCTTCGCTGGCGGTGAGCGACAAGGGCTCGCTGCTGATCAAATCCGAGAATGATTCGATCGGCCGCGACCGCTGGAGCGAGACTTTGACGGTCATCCGCCGCAATGGCGCGCTCATCGTCGCCGGCTTCACTTATGCGAGCCGCGACACGATCGACCCCAACGCCGGCAAGAGCTGCGATCTCAATTTCCTCTCCGGCAAGGGAACGCGCAACGGCAAGAAGATCGAGATCAAGGCGCAGACGATTTCGCTCGCCGATTGGTCGGACGACAATCCGCCCAAAGAGTGCGAGCGCTGACCGAACCCTCGTCCCGTTCACCCTCCCTCCCGAAAGCGGATGCGAATGTCATCCGCGCTTGCTAAGGAAGGGCCGCAAGAGAGGGATTAGAGGCGTGAACGAGGCGGCGAAAACCGATTTATCGAGCGGCGACGCTCTCGGCGCGATATTGGCGTCGTTTCAGCGCGCGGGCTTTACCCGCTGCGAGCCGAAGATATTGCAGCCGGCCGGCGTCTTCCTCGACCGCTCGGGCGAGGATTTCCGCGGCCGCCTGTACCTCACCAGCGACGCCGCCGGCGACGACGTCTGCCTGCGGCCGGAATATACGATCCCCGTCTGCCTCGCCTATCTCGCCTCGGCGACGGCGGGGGCGCCCGCCTCCTTCGCCTATGGCGGCACTGTGTTCCGCTTTCCCGCCGAGGGCGAGACGGGCAGCGGCGAGCTGTTGCAGGCCGGGCTCGAGAGCTTTGGCCGCGACGATCGCGAAGCCGCCGACGCCGAGATTCTCGCCGCCGCCCTCGAGGCCGCCTCCGCGGCCGATGGCGTGGCGCTGCATGTGGAGACCGGCGACGCCGGCCTCGTCTCCACCTTTCTGGATCGGCTCGATCTGCCGCCCGCCTGGCGCCGGCGTCTCGAGACGGGACACGCCCGCGGCGAGTCGCTGTCGCAGATTTTCGCTCCGCCGGCCAATGGCAAGGAGCACGCCGGCGTGCTCGCCGCGCTCGAGAAGGTGGACGCCAAGGAGGCGCGCGCGCTCGTCGAGGATCTTCTGTCCATCGCCGGAATTTCGCCGGTCGGCGGCCGCAGCGCCGGGGAGATCGCCGAGCGCTTTCTGGATCAGGCCGCTCTCGCCGGCGGCGCCGGCGTGAGCGCCGAGAAGCATGCGCTGGTCGACGCTTTTTTCGCCATTCAGGGCCAGATCGACGAGGCCGCGGCCGCGCTGCGCGAGCTGGCGAAGGACGCCGCGCTCGACCTGACCGCGGCGCTCGACTCGCTCGACACGCGCTCGGGCTTTCTCGCGGCGCGCGGCGTCGATCTCGATCGCGTGCGCTTCTCCGCGAGCTTCGCGCGGAGGCTCGACTATTACTCGGGCTTCGTCTTCGAGGCGCGGCGCGAGCCCGCCGGCCCGGCGCTCATCGGCGGCGGGCGCTATGATCGCCTGCTGAAGACGCTGGGCGCGAAACAGGACATTCCCGCTGTCGGCGCGGCCATATGGGTCGACCGGCTGACGGCGCGCAAAGGAATCGCGGCATGACCGCAACGACGCCTGACAAGCTCATCGTCGCCGTTCCCTCCAAGGGTCGGCTGCAGGAGAACGCCAACGCCTTTTTCGCCCGCGCGGGCATAGAAGTGACGCAGGGGCGCGGGGCGCGCGACTATCGCGGCCAGCTCGCCGGAGTGGAGGATGCGGAGGCGGCCTTTCTCTCCGCCTCCGAGATCACCTCGCGGCTGGCCAGCGGCGACGTCCATCTCGGCGTGACGGGCGAAGACCTCGTGCGCGAGACGATTGCCGACGCGGCGAGCAAGGTGGAGATTCTGGCGCCGCTCGGCTTCGGCAAGGCCAATGTGGTGGTCGCCGTTCCGCAGGCCTGGATCGACGTGCGGACCATGGCCGATCTCGCCGATGTCTCGGCCGGCTTTCGCGCCCGCCATGGCCGCGGGCTGCGCGTCGCCACCAAATATATCCACACGACGCGGCGCTTCTTCGCCAAGCACGCTATCGGCGATTATCGCATCGTCGAGAGTTCCGGCGCCACGGAAGGCGCTCCGGCGGCGGGCTCCGCCGATCTCATCGTGGACATCACCACCACGGGCGCGACACTCGTCGCCAATGCGCTGAAGACTTTGGACGATGGCGTGATCCTGCGCTCGCAGGCCAATCTCGTCGCCTCGCTGACCGCGCCCTGGACGCCGCGGGCGCGGGAGGCGGCGCGCATCATCCTCTCGCGCATAGCGGCCGAGGAGCAAGCCCGCACCACGCGCGAGATCCGCGCCCGCGTGACGCTGGACGACGCCCTCCTCGCCGAGGCGGCGGAGAAATTTTCCGTTGAGCTGCGCGAGCGCGGCGACGGCGGCTTTTTCGCCTTCTCCGCCCCGGCGGATGGCGCGCCGCAATTCGCCGATTGGCTGATCGCCAAAGGCGCGCGCACGGTGACGAGCGCCCGGCTGGACTATGTGTTCAGCGCGGAAAATGCGCTGTGGAGCCGGCTGCAAGGGCGGATTTGATCGGGTTGCGGCGCGAAAAGCGCCGATAGCCGGACGAGCCCCCTCCCCAGCCCTCCCCCGCTGCGCGGGAGAGGGAGCAGATGCCGCGCTTCATCGAAATTTCGCCCAACGCTGGCCGCCCCCTCTCCCGCGAAGCGGGGGAGGGTGAGGGAGGGGGCCTTCGCGCCCGCCTTCGGCTTGAATGGCGCAGGCGGCCGAACTTTTCCCATTTTGAGAATTCGCCGATGATCGGCGTCGTCCCCGGCGCTGGCGGAGTGGCGCGGCGCGCCGGGGACCCAAAGCCGAACTCGTTACACTGCGGCTTCGGACGCCCGCCGGCTTCGACGCGCCGGCGGATGTGCGAGGACGGTCAATGCGTGTGGCGCAATAGCAGCAGCAACGCGATCGGATTGGTCGTCACATAGCGCAAGAACAGCCGGCGCGGCTCGAGCCGAAGACGGAAGGCCCATTCGAGGCCCGCCTTCTGCATCCACATAGGGGCGCGCTTCTTGGCGCCGGCCACAAAATCGAACAGGCCTCCAGATGTCTTGATCACTTTGACGTTTCGAAGGCGATCGCTCCATTTTCGCACGAATTCCTGCTCACGCGGCACGCCCAGCGCGAGCCAGACGATATCGGGCGCCAGCTCGTCGATCTCGTCGATCTTGCGCTCCAGCTCCTCGCCGGCGAGATAGCCATGCGAGCGGCCGACGATGCGCAGGCCCGGAAAGCGGCGCTTGGTGACCTCATAGGTCGCGCGATTGACCTCCTCCGTCCCGCCGTAGAGGTAGAAGGTGACGCCCTCGCGCGCGGCCATTTCGGCGACCAGCGGATAGAGATCCGTGGTGGCGACGCGCTCCGGCAACGCCCGCGCGCCCAGCAGGCGCGAAGCGAAGACGAGCGGCTGGCCGTCGGCGCTGATGAGATCGGCCTCGTCGACGAGCTCGGCGAATTCGCGGCTGGCGCGGCGACGCGCCAGCACCTCGCCATTGACGGAGGTGAGATAGAGCGGCCCATTCTCCCGCGCGGGGCGGAGAGCCGCCTCGATCATCAGCCGCGCGGTCGCCGCGAGATCGAGCCGAGCGACGCGAACGCCGCCAACAGTGATCTCCTCGATGTCCCGGAACGCCGGTTTACGCTGGAACGCCATGAATACGCTACCCTTTTTTCGCCTGCCGTCCCGTTTCGAAACGTGGTCGGCAATGTCGAAGGGTAGGCTGAGAGATGCGTGCCAGACAGAATCGGCGCTGTTCTGTGCGGATTCGAAACGGGACGACGGACGGAGCTACCGTCCTGTCCGCTCAAAGCGGCCGGCGGGCCGGCGAGGGGTCGCTGTCGAGCCGCGCGAAGAGGAGATGGTCGCGCCATTGGCCGTTGATGTTGAGATAGGCCCGCGCGAAGCCCTCCTGATGGAAGCCATTGCGCTCCAGCAGGCGAATGGAGGCGGCGTTGGACGGCAGGCAGGCGGCCTCGACGCGATGCAGGCGCTGGCGGCTGAAGGCGTAATCCAGCGCGGCGCGCACGGCGCGGGACATATAGCCCTTGCCGGCATAGGGCTCGCCCATCCAATAGCCCAGCGTCGCCGCCTGGGACACGCCACGACGCACATGGCCGAGCGTCAAGCCGCCGACGAGAACGTCGTCCGCCTCGCGGAAGACGAAGAAGGAATAGGCCTCGTCGCGCGCCATCTCCTCGGCGTGGCGGCGCACGCGATAGCGAAAGCTCCCGCGCGTGAGATCATCCGACGGCCAGGTCGGCTCCCAGGGCGTCAGAAAGGCGCGGCTGCGCTCCCTGAGCGACGCCCAGGCGACGAAGTCCCGCATCTCCGAGCCACGCAGATAGACGCCCTCGCCGCGCAGCGGAAGATCGCGATAGGCGGGAACCAGGCCGAAGAGCGCCATGGAAGCCCTCTCAGACCGTGGCGCGCGCCGCGCGGGCGCGCTCGGAAATAAAGGCCGCGACCTTGCCCGCATCATTGTCGAGCACGGTGAAGCGCTCGCGCGCGTCCAGAATATGCGCGAGATGCTCGGGCAGCGGCGGGCGCTTGCCGATGGCGCGCTCCACGGCGTCCGGGAATTTCGCCGGATGGGCGGTGGCGAGCGAGACGATCGGCGTCGCGGGGTCGATCGCGAGGCGTTTTCGCGCCGCGTGAACGCCGGTGGCGGCGTGCGGATCGAGAATATAGCCGGTCTCGCGATAGGTGCGGGCGATCTCTTCCGTCGTGTCGGCCTCATAGGCCGCGCTCGCCTCGAATTCGGCGCGGATCGCTTCGAGCGGCGCGGGGGCGACGGTAAAGCCCTTGGATTGATCCAGCGCGCCCATCAGCCCGCGAATTTGCGCGGCGTCGCGGCCATAGACGTCGAACAGCAGACGCTCGAAATTGGACGAGATCTGAATATCCATCGACGGCGATTGCGTCGGAATCACCTCGCGCAGCTCATAGCGGCCTGTCGCCAGCGTGCGCGCGAGAATATCGTTGGAATTGGTGCCGATGACCAGCTTGCCGACGGGCAGGCCCATGCGCTCGGCCACATAGCCCGCCAGCACATCGCCGAAATTGCCTGTGGGAACCGCGAAGCTCACCTCGCGATGCGGCGCGCCGAGCGCGACGGCGCTCGTGAAATAATAGGCCGTCTGCGCGACGACGCGCGCCCAATTGATGGAATTGACGCCGGCGAGGCCGACGCTCTCGCGGAAGCGCGCGTCGCGGAACAGCGATTTCAGAATCGATTGCGCATCGTCGAAGGAGCCGCGCAGCGCAATGGTGTGGATGTTGGCGGCCTCGACCGTCGTCATCTGCCGCCGCTGCACGTCCGAGACGCGCTCATGCGGATAGAGGATGAAGACATCGACGCGATCGAGCCCGGCGAAGGCCTCGATCGCCGCCGCGCCCGTGTCGCCCGAGGTGGCGCCGACAATGGTCGCGCGCAAGCCACGACGGGCGAGGACGGCGTCCATCATGCGCCCGAGCAATTGCATGGCGACGTCCTTGAACGCCAGCGTCGGGCCATGGAACAGCTCGAGGACGAAGAGATTGTCGGCGATCTGCGTCAGCGGCGCGATGGCGCTGTGACGGAAGCCCGAATAGGCGCTCTGCGTCAGAGCGCGCAGCTCGGCGCCGTCGAAGGCCTCGCCGAGGAAAGGCGCGATGATGCGCGCGCTGGCCTCGGCATAGGGGAGGCCGGCGAGAGAAGCGATATCGCCGCGCGCCAATCCCGGATAGGAGACGGGCGCATAGAGGCCGCCGTCGGAGGCGAGGCCGGCGAGGAGAACGTCTTCGAAGGCGAGCTCTGGAGCTTCGCCGCGTGTGGAAATGTAGCGCACGGCGTCTCTTCTACCCGCGAAGGCGGCGCCGGCAAAGTCCGAAGGCGCCGAAATCGTCGTGAGATTCGGCGCCGCTCGAGAATGAGCGGCCGCGTCAGCGCTGCTTCAGCCGGCCGAATGCGTAGAAGGCGAAGCCTCCCGCGACCGCGGCAGAAAGCGAGAACCAGGTGATGGCGTAGGAAAGGTGATTATTGGAAAGCTCGATATTGTGGTCGTAGACGCGCGGCAGGCCGGGCGTCGGCGTCGCCGGATCGAGCTCGAGCAGAAAGGGCGCGGCGTCGGCGATTTTGAGATAGGCGGCCAGAGCCCGCGCATCGGCGGTGTAGAACAGGCCCTCCTGCGGCGAATCGGCCGGCGTGAAGAGATTGCGCGCCTGCGGCCCGCGCAGCAGGCCGGCGATCGCGACCGGACCGGCAGGCTCGCGCTTGCGGGTCTCGTCGCCGCGCTGCGACAGCGGCAGAAAGCCGCGATCGACTAGGATCGCACCGCCGCCGTCGAGCAGCAGAGGCGCGATCACCCGATAGCCCGGCTCCACCCCTGCGCCGGAGGGCGGCGGGGAGAAGATCAGCGCCTCGCGCGCAAGATCGAAATGGCCGGACGTTCGGACATGGGTGAAATCATAGTCATGCGGCGCGAGAGCGTCCCATTGCGCGCGCGGCGGCGGCGCGACGGGCGCGGCCGCCGCGCGCGTCTCGACGCGCTCGATCAGCGCCTCCTTCCAGGCGAGGCGCCGAAGCTGCCAGACGCCGAGCCCGGCCAGCAGCGCCGCCATGACGAGCGAAAAGATCGCCGGCCCGATAAGAGCGCGCGCTTCAGCCTTCATCGGCGCGATGCCCCTCCTCCGCCTTGTTGAAATATTGCAAGGCGATCAGCAGGCTCTTGGCCGGCCGCAGCAGACCGGCGCAGACGATGATCGTCAGCGGCAGGAAGATCAGCCCATGCACCCAATAGGGCGGCGAATAGGCGACCTCGACATAGAGCGCCGCGCCGACGACGATGAAGCCGGCGATGGTCATCACGAAGACGGCCGGCCCATCGCCCGAATCGGCGAAAGCGAGATCGAGCCCACAGACCTCGCAGCTCGGCGCGAGCGTGAGGAAACCGCGGAACAAATGTCCTTTGCCGCAACGCGGGCAGCGGCCGAGCAGGCCGGCGACATAAGGATTGACGGTGGAGTGTTCGTCCGCGGCCATGATGTTCCTATCCCTTTTGCGAGGGCGAGAGATCGACAAAACGAAAGAAGCGCCGACGAGACCCCGTCGGCGCTTCTCTCAAAAGAAGCCGAATTGGACTCGTCCCGTCACTCCATATGGCCGCCCCAGTTGCCCCAAACGTAGATGGAGGCGAACAGGAACAGCCAGACGACGTCGACGAAATGCCAATACCACGCGGCGAACTCGAAGCCGAGATGCTGCTCCGGCTTGAACTGGCCGGCGAGCGTGCGCGCGAGGCAGACGATCAGGAAGATGGAGCCGACGATCACATGGAAGCCATGGAAGCCGGTCGCCATGAAGAAGCTCGCGCCATAGATCGAGCCTTTGAAGGCGAAGGGCGCATGGGCGTATTCATAGGCCTGGACGCCGGTGAAGATCAGGCCGAGCGCGATGGTGGCGATGAGGCCCCTCTTCAGCGCGTCGCGATTATTGTGCAGCAGGCCGTGATGCGCATAGGTGAGCGTCGCGCCGGAGGTGAGCAGGATCACCGTGTTCAGCAGCGGCAGATGCCAGGGATTGAGCACCTCGATCCCATGCGGCGGCCACACGCCCTGGAACAGCTCGGTGCGGGCGAACTGCTGCGGATCGGCCGGGAAGATCGCCGAGTTGAAGAAGGCCCAGAACCAGGCGACGAAGAACATCACCTCGGATAGGATGAAGAGGATCACGCCATAGCGGTGATGCAGCTGCACGACCGCGGTGTGATGGCCCTCATGCTCGGCCTCGCGGATGATGTCGCTCCACCAGGACCACATGGTGAAGAGAATGCCGGCGAATCCGGCGCTGAACAGCAGCGGGCCGCCGATCTTCACGCCCAGCAGCGGCAGGCCCTTCATCCAATAGATGGCGCCGATCGCGGTGAACAGCGCGGCGAGCGAGCCGACGAGCGGCCACGGGCTCGGATCGACGAGATGATAATCGTGATTGGGTTTCGCGTGTCCGTCCGACATATCAGTATCCTCGAGATTTCGCCGGCCGGGCCGGTCTCGTTCACAGGGCTCCATTCGCTCGAGTGGCTCGCCCCGCCGCGGGCGCCCCCCGTCGCATTCTTTTTACGTCACGTCTTCGGCTTCACGCCGCTCGCCGCCTCCTTGGGCTTTGCGTCCTTGGGCTTTTTGGAGGCGAAGAAGGAATAGGACAGCGTGATCTCCTCGACGCGGGCCATCGTCTCATCGGCCTCGAGCGCCGGATCGAGGAAGAACACCACCGGCCATTCGGCGCTCTCATGCGGCGCGAGCTTCTGCTCCGAGAAGCAGAAGCAGGCCAGCTTGTCGAAATAGGCGCCGGCCTGATCCGGGCTGACATTGTAGGCGGCGACGCCGCTCGTCTCCTGATCGGAGAGATTGACGACCTTATAATAGACGGTCGCGGTCTCGCCGGTGCGCACCACGATGCGGGGCGTCTCCGGCTCGAAGCGCCAGGGCAGATCGCGCGCGACATTAGCGTCGAAGCGCACGCCGATGCTGCGCTCGCCGGGCTTGGCCGGCGCGAGCTTGGCGACCTGCGTCGTGCCGCCGAAGCCGGTGGCGGAGCAAAAGGCGCGATAGAGCGGGACCGAGGCGAAGGACAGAATCAGCATCGCCACCGAGCCGCCGATCAGCAGCGCGGCGCCCCTGCCGGCATGGCCTTTCTCTTTGCGATCCGCGCCCATCACGACCTCATCCGGCTCGCGGCACGACGTTGCCGCCGAGCTTCACAATGGTGACGAAATAGAAGAGCGCCACGAACAGCGCCACGGCGACGCCGATCGCAATATTGCGGGCGCGGCGGCTCTTCGCCTGCTCCGGCGTGAGGACGACGCCCTCTCGCCGCTCAGTGTCCTCGTGTCGGCCGATCGTCATGCGATGCTCCTTCAGGCGAGCCAGGACGAGAGGGCGACGAGCCTCTCGATCACCAGAACCATGAATAACAGCGTCAAATAGACGATGGAGAAGAAGAAGAGGCGCATCGCCGCGCGGCGCGCCTTGTCGCCGTCGCGGCGCAGATAGACCTCCACCGCGCAGGCGACGAGCGCCACGCCCAGCAGCAGCGAGACGAGGCCATAGACCGGCGAGGCGAAACCCAGCAGATAGGGCGCGACGCCGATGGGCGCGAGGAAGATGGAATAGACGAGAATCTCGAGGCGGGTGCGCGTCTCGCCATGCACATTGGGCAGCATGGGGATGCCGGCGGCGCCATATTCCTCGCGCTTGACCAGGGCCAGCGCCCAGAAATGCGGCGGCGTCCACATGAAGATGATGCCGAAGAGAATGACGCTGGAGAGATCGACGGCGCCGGTCGCCGCCGCGAAGCCGACGACGGGCGGCAGCGCGCCGGCCGCGCCGCCGATGACGATGTTCATCGGCGTCGAGCGCTTCAGCCACATCGTATAGACGACGACATAGAAGAAGATGGTGAAGGCGAGCAGGCCGGCGGCCAGCCAATTGGCGACCAGGCCGAGCGTGAACACCGCCATTATGGAGAGGAAGAGGCCGAAGGCGAGCGCCTCCTCGCGGTCGAGACGGCCGGCGGGAATGGGCCGGCGGCGCGTGCGCGTCATCAGCCGATCGATATCGGCGTCGTACCACATGTTGAGAGCGCCCGACGCGCCCGCGCCGACGGCGATGGCCAGCAGCGAGGCGAAGGCGATGAAAGGATGCGGAGCAGTCGGCGCCAGCAGAACGCCGGCGAGCGCCGTGAACACGACGAGCGACATCACGCGCGGCTTCAGCAGAGCGAAATAATCGCCCGGGGCGGCGACAGGCGCGCGCGGGGCCGAAGCTTCGTCGAGGATGAAGGAGGCGTCGCTCATGCTCTCACTCTTTTCTTGGCGATCGTTCTCGTTCTCGATTTTCGACGGTCACGCGAAGATCATTGTCTCGCGGAGATCGTCGTCGTGTCGGCGATCGTTCCGAAGGTCTCGCGGGGCGCTCGTCCCGGGAGAAGAGCCGGATCGCTCCGGCCGCGACGGGCTTGCGCCGCGGCCGGAGGGAATTGCCTCAGTGGTGGCCCGAGCCGGTGATCCGCGGGAGGGTCTCGAACTGATGGAAGGGCGGCGGCGAGGACAGCGTCCACTCGAGCGTCGTCGCGCCCACGCCCCAGGGATTATTGCCCGCCTCACGCTTGCGCAGGAAAGCCTCCGCGACCGTGTAGAAGAAGAGCAGGACGCTGACCGCGGCGATGGCGGCGCCGACCGACGACCAGTAGTTCCACAGCGCGAACGCGTCCGGGTAGTCGATGTAGCGGCGCGGCATTCCGGCGAGGCCGAGGAAGTGCTGCGGGAAGAAGACGAGGTTGATGCCGGCGAAGAGCAGCAGGAAATGCGCCTTCGACAGTGTCTCGTTGTACATGTAGCCCGTCATCTTCGGGAACCAGTAGTAGAAGCCCGCGAAGACGCCGAACACCGCGCCGAGCGACATGGTGTAGTGGAAGTGGGCGACGACGTAATAGGTCTCGTGCAGCTGGCGGTCGGCGGAGGCGTTGGCCAGCACGACGCCGGTGACGCCGCCGAGCGTGAACACGAAGATGAAGCCGATCGCCCACCACATGGGCGCGCGGAAGGAGATCGAGCCGCCCCACATGGTCGCGATCCAGGAGAAGATCTTGATGCCGGTCGGCACCGCGATGACCATTGTGGCGAAGACGAAATAGCGCTGCGCGTTGAGCGACAGGCCGACCGTATACATGTGGTGCGCCCACACGATGCAGCCGAGGAAGCCGATCGACACCATGGCGTAGGCCATGCCGAGATAACCGAACACGGGCTTGCGCGAGAAGGTGGAGACGATGTGGCTGATGATGCCGAAGGCCGGCAGGATCAGAACATAGACTTCCGGGTGGCCGAAGAACCAGAACAGATGCTGGAACAGGATCGGATCGCCGCCGCCCGACGGATCATAGAAGGTGGTGCCGAAGTTGCGGTCCGTCAGCAGCATGGTGATGGCGCCGGCGAGCACGGGCAGCGTCAGCACCAGCAGGAAGGCCGTCACCAGCATGCCCCAGGCGAACAGCGGCATCTTGTGCAGCGTCATGCCCGGCGCGCGCATGTTGAAGATGGTGGTGATGAAGTTGATCGAGCCGAGGATCGACGAGGCGCCGGCCAGATGCAGCGAAAGGATCACATAATCCATCGCCGGCCCGGGATGGCCCGTGTTGGACGACAGAGGCGGGTAGAACACCCAGCCGCCGCCGAAGCCGAGCGAGCCCGGAGCGCCCTCCGCGAAGGTCGACAGCACCACCAGCACCAGCGCCACGGCGAGCAGCCAGAAGGAGATGTTGTTGAGGCGCGGGAAGGCCATGTCCGGCGCGCCGATCATGATCGGCACGAACCAATTGGCGAAGCCGCCCATCAGCGCCGGCATGACGAAGAAGAAGATCATCAGCACGCCATGAGCGGTGATGAACACATTGTAGAGATTCTTGGCCGCGTCGATATTGGTCGGATCGGTCCCGTGCAGCAGCGCGGAAATGCCCGGAAACACCGAGATGCCCGGATGCGCGAGCTCGGCGCGAATGGCCATGGACATCAGGAAGCCGATGAGGCCGCCGACGACGGCGAGGATCAAATAGAGCGTGCCGATGTCTTTATGGTTGGTCGAGAAGAGAAAGCGGCGCAGGCCGGTAGGGTGGTCGTGGTGGGCCCCCGCCTCGGTCGAGATGGCGTCCATGGTCGTGATCCTCGAGAATGCTTGGCTTTGTTCGGTTGGCGATGCGAGAAGGTCAGCGCGCGGCGCTCTCGTCGGCGACGCGCATGCGCCCGTCGGCCTGGGCGAACTTCTTCTTCGCCTCGACCAGCCATTCTGCGTATTTCTCCTTGGAGACGACGCGGATGGCGGCCGGCATGAACGCGTGATCCTTGCCGCAGATCTTCGAGCACTGGCCGTAGTAGACGCCTTCCTTCTCGGCCTTGAACCAGGTCTCGTTCAGGCGGCCCGGCACGGCGTCGATGCGGACGGTGAAGGCCGGAATCGTGTAGGAGTGGATCACGTCGGAGGCGATCACTTGCAGCTTGACGACCTCGCCGACCGGCACGACCGCCTCATTGTCCACCGAGAGCAGACGAACGTCGCCATTCTCGGGCTTCAGCTCGGCCTCCGGCTTCAGGAACTGATCGAAGGAGAAGCCGCCGCCCTGATCCTCGGGATAGGCGTAGGACCAGTACCATTGATTGCCCGTGACCTTGATCGTCACCTTCGGCTCGGGAATCTCGACCTGATGCGCGAGCAGGCGGAAGGAGGGGATGGCGATGAACACCAGGATCAGCACCGGAACCAGCGTCCAGACGACCTCGAGGCCGGTGTGATGGGTGAGCTTGGAGGGAACCGGATTGGCGTTCTCGTTGAAGCGCCAGCAGACGTAGATGAGAAGGCCGAGAACGAAGAGACCGATAAAGCTGATAATGGGAAGCAGAATGACATTGTAGAAAAACTGCGTCTCGGCGCCGACTTCCGTCACTGTCGCCGGAAGACCGAGGCCTCCCGGAGTGGGCTGCCCGATCACCTCGGCGGATGCGACGCCGGCGAGCAGGAGCAAGGAGGATACGGCGCCGGCCATCAAGGCCGCGCGGCGGAGTGTGAGTCGTCTGCCGATGAGCATGAAGATCGCCTCTCGGACCTCAGGAACAAGGTCGTTATGATTTTGTTATCCGGTAGCTATAGATCGGCCCGAACCCGCCACAAATCCGGCCCGTCAGGTATTCCCACGCGGGTTCAACCACAAACAGCGGCGCCGCGCAATCGCTGCGGCGCCACAGTCTGCCTGACAAAAAGTCGCGCCACCTGGCTCTGCGCAAAATTGCGGCGTCGGCGCCCGGCGGCTTGACAGCGGGCGGCCATTTGCTACGCAGGACTGGACCTTCGAGATTTTTCGTAACGCCCCGATTTGGCCCGGTTTCGATCCTAAGGGCCATAGGAATCCGCATCGAAGAAAAGATGGAGCGAAAATGAGGCCGCACGCCGCCGTTCTCCGGCTCGCGAGGTTGCGACATGTGGTCGCGGGGCTGTTTTTCGCAGTCGCAGCATGGTCTATGGCCTCGCCCGCCGCGGCGCAGGGCGCCGTCAAATCGAAATATGGCGATTGGGAGATTCGCTGCGAGACGCCGGCCGGCGCGGCCGCCGAGCAATGCGCGCTGATTCAGAGCGTCGCCGCGGAGGACAAGGCCAATGTCAATCTCGTCGTCGTGGTGCTGAAGACCAGCGACGGCAAGAGCCGGCTGCTGCGCGTCATCGCGCCGCTGAATGTCTTGCTCATCAAAGGCCTCGGCCTCACCATCGACAAGACGCGCATCGGCGACACCGGCTTCGTGCGCTGCCTGCCGTCGGGCTGCGTCGCCGATGTGGTGATGGACGATGCGCTCGTCGACCAGCTCAAGAACGGCAAGACCGCGACTTTCGTCATCTATCTGACGCCGGACGAGGGCGTCGGCCTGCCCTTGTCGCTCGCCGGCTTCAAGGAGGGATTCGCCAAATTGCCGTGATGGCGGTAATGGCGTTTCGAGAAGTGGATGGGCGAGAGGGGTGAGAGGGCCGATGGACAAGAGACGGATGAAGGGACGCTTTTTCGCGATTCTCTCGATTTCCGCCGTGGCGGCCGCGCTGGCGGCGAGCGGCGCGAGCGCCTTCGACTTTCCCAATCCGCTCTCTGTCTTCGGCGGCGGCGAAAAGGAGCCGCAAAAATCCGATCGGCCCGTGCAGGCCGCGCCCGGCGCGGCGGTCGACTGCCCGGAGATTCTCGTCGACACTGGCGCGGCGACGCTGCGCGTTCCGCCGGGGGCGGATAATTCCTCCGTGCGCTATCAGCTCTCGCTGTCGCATCTGGCGCGCGAATGCACCGTGTCGGGCGATCAGATTCTCATAAAGGTGGGCGTGGAAGGCGCGGCCGTGCTCGGCCCCAATGGCCAGCCCGGCTCCTTCTCCGGCGCGCTGAAGATCTCCGCGCGCAGGCAAAAGGATGAATCGATCCTCGCCTCCAAGAGCTACCACGTCTCGGCCAACGTCCCCGCCGGCGCCGCGCGCGGCGAGTTCCGCGTGATCTCGGAGCCTTTGTCGGTCCCCTATCTCGGCGCGCAGGCGGCCGATGATTACGAGATTCTCGTCGGCTTCGAAGGCGGCGCGGCCGACAAATCCGCCCCGGCGCAAAAGCGCCGCAAGCGCCACGCGCGCACGACTACAGAAGCTTCCCCGGATTGAGGATTCCCTTCGGGTCGAGCGCGGATTTGATCGCGCGCATCAGCTCGAGCGCCACCGGGTCCTTCACTCTGCGCAGCAGATCGCGCTTCAGCACGCCGATTCCATGCTCGGCGGAGACCGAGCCCGCATATTTCGTCACCAGCCCATGGACGATCTCGTTGATCTCCGCGCGGCGGGCGAGGAAGGCGCCGCGATCGGCGCCCTCGGGCTGCGAGACATTATAGTGGATGTTGCCGTCGCCCATATGGCCGAAGGGCGTCGGCCGCGCGCCCGGCGCATGGGCGATGACGCGCGCGCTCGCCTCCTCGAGAAAGGCCGGAATCGATTCCAGCGGCACGGAGACGTCATGCTTGATCGAGCCGCCCTCGGGCTTTTGCGCTTCCGGCAGGGTCTCGCGCAGCTTCCATAGGCCGGCGCGCTGCTCCAGCGTCGCGGCGAGGGCGGCGTCCTCTGCTATGCCCTGCTCCATCGCCTCGCCGAGCAATTCGGTCAGCAGCTCCTCGACGCCGCTCTCGGCGGGCGAGGCCAGCTCCATCAGCACATACCAGCCATGCGCGCCGGCGAGCGGATCGCGCACGCCGGCGATATGGCGCGTCGTGAATTCGACGCCGATGCGCGGAATCAGCTCGAAGGCGACCAGCGCCGAGCCGGCTCGCGCCTTGGCGAGCGTCAGCAGCTCCAGCGCCGCGCGCGGATCGGGAAGGCCGACGAAAGCGGTGGCGCGCGAGCGCGGCAGGGGAAAAAGCTTCAGCGTCGCGGCGGTGATGATTCCGAGCGTCCCCTCCGAGCCGATGAACAAATGGGCGAGATCATAGCCCGTATTGTCCTTGCGCAGCTTGGAGAGGCCGTTGAGCAGCCGCCCATCGGCGAGCGCCACCTCGAGCCCGAGCGCGAGATCGCGCGTCGTTCCATAGGCGATCACATGCACGCCGCCGGCGTTGGTGGCGAGATTGCCGCCGATGGTGCAGCTGCCTTCGGCGGCGAGTGAAAGGGGGAAATAGCGGCCGGCGGCCTCCGCTGCGGCCTGGACATTGGCGAGAATGACGCCGGCTTCGACCGTCATCGTGTCGGAAGCGGGATCGACCTCGCGAATCCTGTCGAGCTTTTGCAGCGACAGCACGATCTGCGCGCCGCTGTCGTCGGGCGTCTGGCCGCCGACGAGGCCTGTATTGCCGCCCTGCGGAACGACGCCGACGCTCGCCTCGTTGCAGAGGGCGAGAACGGAAGCGACCTCGCGGGCGCTTCGCGGCCTGACGATGCAAGGAGCCCGTCCAAAAAAGGCGTCGCGCGGCTCGCGGAGATAGGCGGCCATATCGCCAGGATCGACGATGACGCCGCCACTTCCCACGATCGCGCTCAGGCGATCGAGCAGCCCCGTGTCATCGCGTCCTTTTTCGACGGCGGTCAGCGAAGATTGCCTCGATTGCGGCGGACCTTTGCGAGAAGGTCACCAGTGGCGACGGCGACGATGCGCTTCATCGGTGCGGCGGACCCGCACATAAGCGGCGGCGGCGACAGGAAGTCCGCCGAGGACGATACTGCACAATGTTGCGGCGAGAAGCGCATTCATGTGACCATCTCCTTCCAGATTTGAGCCTGGCCCCCCGAGGAGCCGGCTCCCCACGCTGGACATGGACGCAAATCCTATGCCCAACTCGGCCGGGCTGGCAAGACAAATTCCCCGCCCGGCCCGGAAACGCTTTCTGAAAACCGTCCATTGTCACATGAAATGCATCGATGACATGTAGGATTTGCGGGCCATTCCGCCATAGGCGGGCGCACGAAAAACTGCGCGCCGCCGGCGCTCGCGTCAGCGCGACAATAGCCGCCGGCGCGGCGCCGCCTCGGACGCCCGCTCGAAGAGAGCGACCAGCTCGAGATGCGGCGAATGCCGAAATTGGTCGATCGGCGTGATGAATTTTGCGGCATATCCGCCCTTGCTCAAAACAGCGGCGTCGCGCGCGAAGCTCTGGGGATCGCAGGAGACGGCGACAATTCTGCGCACGGTGGAGGCGGCCAGCGCCTCGGCCTGCGCCAGCGCGCCGGCGCGCGGCGGATCGAAGACGACCGCGTCGAAGCGGCTCAGCTCCAGAGGGTCGAGCGGGCGGCGGAAGAGGTCGCGCGCCTGGGCGATGATCGGCCGCAGCCCCCGCGCCGTGCGGGCGGCGCGGTCCAGCGCCTCCACCGCGGCCACATCCGAATCGATCGCCGTCACTTGCGCCTGCGCCGCGAGCCGCAGCGCGAAAGCGCCGACGCCGCAGAAGAGATCGGCCACGCGCTTGGCCTTCTCGCCGACGCCCTGCGCGACGAGGCGCGCGATGGCGGCCTCGCCCTCCGCCGTCGCCTGCAGAAAGGCGCCGGGCGGCGGGAGGACTTGCGTCTTGTCGATCATCACGCCGGGCGGGAGACGCAGCGTCACCAGTCGCCCGTGATTGGCGAGACGGGCGAGATCGAGGGTTTCGGCGAGCTCCAGCAGCGCCAGAGTCTCGCGCTCCTCCAGCTCGCCGGCGCCGCGAATGTCGATATCGAGGCCGCCGGTCGCCGCGGTCACGGCGAGATCGAGCGGCTTGCCGCGCCCGGCGAGCGCCTGCGCCAGAGCCCGCGCCGCGGCTGGCGCGCCGGCGAGGCGCGGCTCGAGCAATGGGCAGGCGTCGATCTCGACGAGATCATGCGAGCGGGCGCGCATGAAGCCGACGCGCGCCACGCCCTTTTCGTAGCGGGCATGAAAGGTCACGCGCCGGCGCCCTGCGCCATGGGCGTCGATCAGCGGCTCGACGGGCCAGTCGAGCCCGGCGTTGCGCAGCGCCGTCTCGGCGAGGCTGCGCTTCCATTGCGCATAGGCGGGCGCGGCCAAGCTCTGCACGGCGCAGCCGCCGCAAACGCCGTAATGCGGGCAGAAGGCCTCGATGCGATCCGGCGAGGGCTCGAGAATATCCACGACGCGGGCGCGCTCGCCCTCCACCTCGGCGAGAACCGTCTCGCCCGGCAGAGAGAAAGCCGCGAAGACCAGCCCCTCCCCGGTGCGGGCGACGCCCTCGCCCTTATGGCCGAGACGTTCGATGACCAATCTTTGCAACATCAGGCCCGCCGCGCATGGAGGAGAAATTCGCGATTGCCGTCGCCGCCCTCGATCGGCGAGGCGATGACGCCGAGCACAGGCCAGGCCAAAGCCTCGACCTCCGTGGAAATGCGCGCGCAGACCTCGGCGTGGATGGCCTCGTCGCGCACGACGCCTTTTTTGCCCGCCCTACGGCCGGCCTCGAATTGCGGCTTGACCAGAGCCAGCAGGCTCGCGCCCTCGGCCGCGAGCGGCAGCACCGGCGGCAGCACCAGCGCCAGCGAGATGAAGCTGGCGTCGATCACGATCAGCGACGGCGCCTCCGCCAGATGCTCTCGCGTCAAAGCGCGCGCATCCTGTCCCTCCAGCGAGGTGACGCGCGCATCGCGCCGCAGCCGCTCGTGCAATTGATCGTGGCCGACATCCACCGCCACGACATGGCGCGCGCCGGCGCGCAGCAGCGCGTCGGTGAAGCCGCCGGTCGAGGCGCCGACATCGAGGCAATAGCGGTCCTGCGCATCGATGGCGAAAGCCTCCAGCGCATGGGCGAGCTTGACGCCGCCGCGCGAGACGTAAGGATGCGGCGCCCGGGCGACGATCTCCGCGCCGGGCGCGACGAGCTGCGAAGGCTTGGCGATCCTGCGGCCATCCGCCTCGACGAGGCCCGCGAGTATCGCCTCGCGCGCCTTGGCCCGACTCTCGAAAAAGCCCCGCTCGCACAAAGCCACATCGGCGCGGAGCGGCCCCTGCGCGCTCACCATCTCAGCAATCGGGCGCCGAGCGCCGCTCCAGCGAGCGTGACGATGCCGATGGCCAGCGAATACCAGACGGCGACAAAGAGCGGGCTGTCGTCGGTGCAATGCGTGGCGTAGAAGCTCGCCGCCAGCGCGCCGGCGACGAGGCCGGCGACCGCCCCGGCCAGCGCTGGCCGGCTGGGCGCGCCGCGCCGCAGCGCCAGCATGAGAATGGCGAGCGGCCCCGTCGCGATCAGCGGAATGAGCAGGACGCAGGCGCGGGCGTTGTGGCCGACGAGCCGCGCGCCCCAGCTGCTCGCCGGCGCGGCGATGAGCTCGAGGCCGACCGCGAGGAGCAGCGCCAGCAGCGCCAGCAAAGGCGCGAAACGCCAATAGCCGGGCTCGACGCCCGGCGTGGCGAGCCGGCGCAGCAGGCCGGCTCCGGCGGCGAGCAGGCCGAGCGTCACCGCGAATTTGGCGAGAAAGCGCAGCGTGCCCATCGCCTCGTCGAGATCGGCCCGCACGCCGATGAAGCCGAGGAGCGCCGCTCCGGCGACGATGGCGGCGGCGACGAGCGCGCCGGCAAAAATCTGCGCGAAGCGAAAGCGTGACAGTGAATGGTCCGCGACGAGCGCGCCGATCAGCTCTTCCGTTCTCATTTCTCGCCCCTCCGATAGAGCGCCGCCAGAGCCTTGATCGCGCGATGCAGAGCGACGCGCACCGCGCCCTCGCTCATTCGATAGCGCTCGGCCGCCTCCTTCACCGAATGTCCGTCGATCGAGAGGAAGCGCACCAGATCGCGCTGACGCTCGCCGAGCCCGCCGAGCAGACGATCGACATCCTGCCGATCGACGCCATCGTCCGCCGCCTCGGGCGCCGCGAGATCGAAGGCGTCGTCGATCGGCAGCGGCGATTTGGCGCCGCGGCGACGGCGCGTGTCGATCAGCTTGTTGCGCGCTATGGTCATGATCCATGGGCCGATCGGCCGGTCCATATCCCAAGTGTCGCGCTTCAAATGAATGGCGAGCAGCGTCTCCTGCACGATATCCTCGGCCTCGCCGACATCGAGGCCGAGCCGCGCGCAATCGCGCCGCGCGACGCCGCGCAGCGTCGGCGTCAGCGACAGCAGCAGCCTCTTATAGGCGCCCGAATCGCCTGCGACGGCGGCGCGCATCAGCACGGCCCATTCCTCCTCGGCGTCTCGCGCTCCCAAATGCCCACCTTGCCATTCGTGAAAAAGCGCTCTCTCGTTACGTCATGCGCGGGGGATGCGTCGAGAGGCGCGTTTTCGGTTCTCGCATTTTCGCGGCGCGTCACAAAAACGCCGGACTATTCGCGCCTTCTTAACGAAAGAATCGCAAATCTATCGACGCGCCGCGTGACAGCGGCCTCGCCCGCTGCGGGCGCAGTCGGATTGGAGCTTCCCCTTGCGTAGGTTTTCGAAGTCCGTCTTTTCGTTGAGCGTTCTCGCTCTCGCCGGCGCCGGGACGCAGGCGGCGATCGCCGCGGGCGACGCCTATGACGGCCAGGCCGAATGGGCGCAGCGCTATGACGCCGACCCGAGACTGACCGTCTCGCGCTCGACGACGCCCATCCTCTCCACGCAGACCGTGGCCGCGACCGAAGCGGCCATGGCGCAGCTGCAGGAAATCGTCGCGCGCGGCGGCTGGCCCATGGTGCCGGCCGGCCAGCAGCTGCGGCTCGGCTCCAACGGCCCCGCCGTCTCGGCGCTGCGCCGCCGGCTCATCGTCTCGGGCGACATCGGCGCCGAGGCCGGCGTGAGCCCCGTCTTCGACTCTTACGTGGAAGCCGCGGTGCGCCGCTTCCAGGCGCGCCACGGCGTCAACGCCACGGGCGTCGTCTCGACGCAGACCTTCGCCGCGCTCAATGTCTCCGCCGAGCTGCGCCTGCGCCAGCTCGAGACCAATCTCGTGCGCCTGCGCAGCTTCTCGCGCGATCTCGGCAATCGCTATGTCACGGCCAACATCCCCGCCGCCACTGTGGAGACGGTGGAGAACGGCGCCGTCGTCACCCATCACACGGCCGGCGTCGGCAAGATCGACCGCCAGTCTCCGGTGATGCAGACCAAGGCGATCCAGGTCAATTTCAACCCGTTCTGGACCGTGCCCGCCTCCGTCATCCGCAAGGATCTGATCCCCAAGATGCAGGCGGACTCCAACTATCTCTCGGACAATCACATCCGCGTCTACAATAAGGAGGGCGTCGAGCTCTCCCCGCAGCAGATCAACTGGAACTCGCTCGAGGCGCTGAACTACAAGTTCCGCCAGGACACGGGCGGCGATTTCAACTCGCTCGGCGTGGTGCGCATCGACATCGCCAATCCTTACGGCGTCTATATGCACGACACGCCGGCCAAGGGCATTTTCGGCGACGACTTCCGCTTCGTGTCCTCCGGCTGCATCCGCCTGCAGAATGTGCGCGACTATGTCGCCTGGCTGCTGAAGGAGACGCCCGGCTGGGACCGCGATCATATCGACGAGGCGATCCGCTCCGGCGAGCGCATCGATGTGAAGATTTCCCCCGCCGTGCCGGTCTATTGGGTCTATGTCACCGCCTGGGCGACGCCCGACGGGGTGATGCAGTTCCGCGAGGACATTTATCAGCGCGACGGCCTCGGCCTCACCGCCTCCATCCCGCAGCAATCGGCCCCCGCCCCGACGCCCGTGGCGTCCCGGCAGGCCTCCCGCTCGCCGCAGCTGCTGCCGGTGTTCGGCGAGGAAGAGAACTGAGCGGACAATTGCTCTCTCTCATCAGCCGCGGGCGCGACTGATGAGAGGAGTTGGTGTCAATAAAGATCGATCCGATCCCCGCTCTTTATCACGTAGCCACGTTGACGAGATCAAATACGTCGAATTCCGTTTTCGAAACCGCATTGAGTTGCGTGAGCGCATCATGCGCGTTCGCGGGCAAACGCTTCACCTCACCGGTCAGCGGCTCAACAATCCCGAGGGGGCCGAGCAATTCAAACGCCCGCTGCAGAAATAGCTCGGGCTTTGACCGATTGTTATTGACAATCGCAAAGTGGTTGTACTCCAGGAAGAAGATCGGCCGATGTTTGAAAATGGTCTCGACTGCGCCCTCTAGGACGTCGATCTCGAAACCTTCGACGTCGACTTTAATGAAGTCCACCGAAGGAAGGTGTACAGCGAAATCATCAACCGTCGTCACCGCGACCTCGGTACCTTCGCCATTGAGTGTCAGGTGGTTGGCTGCTGAGGCAGTCTGATCGTCGGCGAACCGCGCGGTCCCCGTTTTACGCCCGACCGCGCTACAGTGAGTCAGGACCTCAGGGCTGTGCAGTTCTTAACGAGCCCCTGCCATTTCGAGGGCAGCTCGGATATTGAGAGCGGCGCGCCATCTGGCGTTCTTGATGTTGTCGCAACCATCGGCGCGCAGGAGATTATAGGCGAAGGAGCGGAGCCGCGCGACGATGTCCGGGTTCTTGCGAATGCGCGAAGCGTCCTCCGCGAACGCCACGTCGCGCACATAGTGGCTGCCGTTCTCGATGCGCCAATGGCCTCTGATCCATTCGTTCCAACGCTCGGGCGTCGGGCCGGTCGCCGAGGACACCCAATAGACGGTCTCGATCGTCTGCTTCAAAAGACCGGTCGCCGGATCGCGGCGGTAGATTGTGCGCTCCAGCCGCAGCACGGTCTTTATGAGCGGCTCCCACGCCGTATGGCGGAACCACGCCTTCGCTGGAAAGACAGAAAGCTTTCGCGTCTCCCAGCGGTTGCGGCCTTTCGACTGGCTCGTCGCAGAGCCGCTCGGCTTGCGGCCCGCCGCGCCGAGTTCGAGCCGGCGACGCAGGCCCGGTTGATTGTCCTTCACCTGCGTCAGCAGGTGATTGCCGGACGCGATCACGCGTTCGAACAGTTTTTTTGGCAGTGTTCTGCGTCGAGCGTGAACAGGCAGCGCTTCAATCCCAGCGCTTCGATCAGCTCCGGAGCGGTGGGAATCTCATTGCTCTTTTCGGCGACCATCACATGCGCGAGCACGATCCGATCGGCGTGTCGCAGCGCCGACATCATGTGCGCGGCCTTCCGGTCGCTGAACGCATCGAAGCTGCCGCGCAGAGTCTTCCCGTCGACGGCGATCGCCGTCAGCCCCTGCACGGCGGGCGGCGCCGGCATGCTCGCGGCATGACGTCGAAACGCCGCCTCCAACGCTGCCGGATCGACGCCTTGCAGGATCAGCCGCAGACCGGTGTAGGATGGCGTGTAGGGCAGCTTCAGGCCGAAGGCGTCGTTCAATCGCAGACGATGCGCGCGAATGAACTCATGCATCTGCCGATAAGAATTGGCGCCGCCGACCATGGCGATGATCGCGTAGAGCAGCACCGTCGAAAGATCGAACCGCTTGCCTTCTCGGCGACGATGATCCGGAATGTCCCGCAAAATCTCCAGAAGCGACACCTGCATGCGACAACCTCCGATTCGGGTTGTCGCCTATAGATTCACACATCCGTCGCGACGGGAATCGCCCGTCCGCTATAAAGTATAGAGAACTGAACGGCCCTGGTCAGGACCTGCCGATCTGCATTCGCTCGCCGGACGTTCTCTACAAGAAAATTAAAGGTCGTGGCCGAAGGCTCAAACGAGTAGATAGTTGCCGTGGGTGCGAGCTCGGACATCAAAAGATCGGACAGGCCGATGTTTGAACCGATATCAAAACAAACGCGAATCTGTCGCTTTGATGCGATCCGAAAAAAGAAGTTGCTCAGCCCACCAAGGTCATGTTCGGGCAGGTTCTTGAAATATCCATCACCATCGTTTCCGCTGATGGCGTAGGTATTTTTAAAGCCTTTGAACGTTTTCATTTACGTTTCCTGCCTAGGGTTATGTCGCGAATTCTCGTCGTAGACGCGATAAAGCGTGGATGGCTATGCAGGTCAAGCCGCAAGGATGCCAAACACAACGTAGTCCCGGATTGCAGATGCGCCCTATCGAATCATCTGCGGGAACTCGATTGCCGCTTGCTTGGTAGCAGCCGATCGTTAGATCCCAATCCATCATCGCTCTCAATCACTCGCCTCACCCTTCATGATCCTGTCCGTTCGATTTATTCGACGCGGCAGGTTTCGACAAGGACATCTCACTATCTCATGTGGATGCGAGCACTGTCCAGCAGAAGGCGAAGCGCAGCATATAGCGGCGCTAAATTCGAGTGTCGCTTACAATATAAATGATGCGCGCCAGCGTCATCGCAATCGTAACGTGCGCAGTGCCTTGTCGATCGTGACCTGCCCCCGAAGTTTCATCCCGCGGCGAAGACTCGGCGGTTGATCGGCCCGCAGCCATGGGACGAGCACAGGCGATCGGCGGAGCTGGTCCGCGCTGCGCAGCCGATCGCTTGTGACGTGGCGTCTGCTTGGATTCTGGATTATAAGCGTTGGCCAAACGCTAGGTAGGAGAAAAATTGCATGCCGCGCAGTTCGAAAGAGTTCGAGGCCGTCGTCAGTCTTGGCGGCCTCTGCCAAGTTGCTTATCAGATCGAGCAAAGATATGGGTTTAGAGTAAGCAGCCCGTTCGATTGGCTTGTTACACCTCTTGAATCCATCGCAAAAATACTTTCCGATGACGGCGCTTTATTTGGCAAGAGTGTCAGAGTCGAAGACAGCGGCCGTTTGACGATATGCAACGGCTACAATATCGCGTACCATCACGACTACCCGAAAGGGGACAAAAATTTCGTCCACCTTACCCCAGAGGCTATGAAAGCCTCTCGTGATAAGATGCTTCACAAGTACGCTAAATTTGCCCGGCTTCTCGAGCAAGGCAAGAGGACTCTATTTGTCCGCCTCGCCGGTCATCACGAAAGCGCCTTCCCCCTCCCCTATGTCATCGATCCTAGGCCGACCACGACAAATGATCTCAATGCGCTTTGCGCCGCATTAAGCGCTCGTTTCCCTGACCTGCCGTTCGCTATCGCATTCGTCACTTTCAAAGGAATTACAAAGGTCGATGTTGATCACTCTGACCTAGACGCTCGTGTCCAACTGTTTCAAATCAGCGATTTCGACTCCAATGATTGGGCTGGGGATACCTCCGCTTGGGCTCCAATATTCGACTCGTTCGAGGTCAACGTGTCGGAGGATGTGGAGCAGTCCAGACAATTCGTTGGCGATAAGCGCGACGAAGAAGCGCTTTTATAGTTCACAAAGAGAACATAACCTGTGCGAGCGGTGAGGCTTGCGCTTAGGTCACGACGATGGTCCGGTGAGAAGCTAAACCATCCCACCGGCCCCGTCGCGCTAAACATAAAACGACAGATGCTCTAGTCGGACAACTTGCGGGCAAGATATCCGCCTCACGTCATTGCGGGGGTCACGATAGCAACGGCCGCGAAAGATCAATTCCCCGCGCGCTGGGCTCCGCCACGATGGGCGCGCCATGTGCCGCCACATTTGTCGGTGGAGGAGGACCAGGCGCCCTGCCCCGCACTGCCGCGCAGATTGCCATGCGCGCGCACGATATGTCCGCCCTGCGAGGTGAAGCGCGTCATGATGGCGCCGTCGCCCTCCACATAGCCCCAATGCGCCATGCGGCCGGCGGCGAGCGCCGCAGCGCCGGCCTGCGTGCCGACGAGGAGATCGCCGCGAATCTCGATCGAGTCGGGCAGAAGCCCCGGACAGGAGCCGACCGTCGTGCGCGCCTCGAGCACCCAGCCGCCGTCATAGCGGCCGGCCTCCGGCGCAGCGCTCGCCGATTCGCGTGGAGCCGCCTGCGCGGCGCCGATCGCCATCATCGAACCAAAAACGAAAATCCCCAGCCCCCGCATCACCCGGCCTCCTCGAACGCACGCTGCAGCGTGTCGAACATATCGCCGCCAGCGTAAATAAACTCTGCAACGCCAGCCGCTCTGAGCGCCGCCTCGAGCTCTCCCGGCCGGCCGGCGAGATAGACCCGCGCCCCGGCGGCGGTGAGATCGCGCGCCGCCTCGACCGCTTTTTCCGCATAAATCGCGTCGGACGAGCAAATGCATGCGAGCTTCGCGCCGCTCGCGCGGAAGGCCGCCGCGACATCCGCGCCCTCCTCGCCGAACACCGCCTCTATGCCGCCCGCCTCGAAAAAATTCTTGGCGAAATTGGCGCGCGCCGTGAACACGGCCACCGCGCCGAGATTGGCGAGGAAGATGCGCGGCCGCGCGCCCTTCGCCGCTGCGACGTCGGAACGATCGCGCAGCGTCTCGAAAGGCTCGGCGAGACGACGCGGCCGCAGAGGCGGCGATTTCAGCGCGCCGGCCGGCGCGGGCGCCTCGGCGAGCGAGCCGTCGAAAGGCGCCAGCGTCGCCACCGGCGCTTCGCCGATATCGGGAAAAGCGTTGGAGCCGGTGATCTTGTCGCGCGAGCGCGCGACATTCTGCGCGCGCTTGCCGGCGACCTCGGCGATGCGGCCCTGGAAGGAGCCTTTCTCCAGAGCCGCGGCGAGACCGCCCTCGGCCTCGAGGCTCTGGAACTCGGCCCAGCCGCGCTCGCACAGCGCCTCGGTCAGCGCCTCCATGCCGCCGGAGCCGCTCGCCGGATCGTCCACCGCATAGATGTGCGATTCGTCCTGCAGCACCAGCTGCGTGTCACGCGCGAGGCGACGGGCGAAATCATCCGGGGCGCCGAGCGCCTGGGTGAAGGGCAGAACGGTCACGGCATCGGCGCCGCCGACCGCCGCGCCGAAAGAGGCGAGCGTGGCGCGCAAGAGATTGGTCCAGGGATCGCGCCGCGTCATCATGCGCCACGCGGTCTCGGCATGGACGAAGATCGGCGCCGGCGCGAGGCCGCAAGCCTCCTCCATGCGGGCGAACAGGCGCCGCAGCGCGCGGAACTTGGCGATGGTGACGAATTCATCGGCGTCCGCCGCGAGACGGAAGGCGAGCAGCGCGCGCGCTTCGTCGAGCGCGACGCCGCCCGCCTCGAGGGCGCGCAAATAGGCGAGCGCGGCGGCGAGCGCGAAGCCGAGCTCCTGCGCCTCCGTGCCGCCGGCGGCATGGATCACGCGGGCGTCGGCGGCGACGGTCCCGAAACGATAGCCGGCGGCCGCGAGGCTCTTGGCGCGCGCCGCGAAGGATTTGCTCTCCTCGCCCCAAGGCGCGGGGGAAAAGCCGTGCAGCGCCTTGGCGCCGAGCGGATCGAGCCCGAAGGAGAGGCGCGTGATGCTCGGCTCTATATGGGCGCGGTCGAGGATGCGCAGCAGCGTGTCCGCCGCTTTCGGCGCGGCTGGGGAAAACTCCACCAGCGCGGGAATTCCGTAGTCGAAGCGGATCTTGTCGAAGACATGGGCGAGCGCCTCCTCGCCGTCGTCGGCGAGGCCCGTCCCATAGGCGCCCTGGGCGCCGGCGAAGACGATGTGCAAGCCGTCGGCGCCGCCCTCGAGATCGCCGAGCGCGAGGGCGTTGGCGGCGTCGGGGCCGGAAACGTCGACCCGCGCCAAAATGGACCAGCGGCCGGCCGCAGCGCGCAGCGCGCGCGGGCCTGGCGCGGTCGCGCGCGGATAGAGCGGGGATATCTCCACCCCGTCATAGGTCTTGGATATCAGCCGGTCGAAGGACGCGCCCTTGAGCGCCCGGTCGACGATTTTGCGCCAGCCCTCCTCGTTTCCCGGTGGAAAAACGCCGGCCAGCGGCGCGTCTTGCAAACTCATGAGCGAGCCTCGAACAATGACGGGGTTGCGGGCGTCTTCTTGCATGAAGCGCCGCGCGCCGCCACCCATATCCGCAGCCTTCTCCCGCGCCGGGCTTTATTTTCGCTTCCGGGCGCCTTAACGAGAACGCGACGCCGCCCGCCGCGACGAGGCGGCCCGACTGGCTGAGAAACCCTGAACGGAGGTGGACGTGGCTGAAGATCCGCAGGATAAGGCCAAGCTCGTCGAAGAGATCATCGAGGTCATCGCCAAGGAAGGCATGATCGACCGCACGAAGGTCACGCCCGATGCGACGATCGAGAGCCTCGGCCTCAAATCGGTCGATATCGTCATGATTCTCACGGCGCTCGAGGAAAAGTTCAACGTCTATATCCCGATGGATGGCGCGCTTCAGGACGCCAAGAATGTCGAGGGATTGATCGACGCCATCGCCGAATATGTGTCGAAAGAGAGAGAGAAACAATAATATGGCCGCTTCGTCCGGGGGCGTCGGCGAGCGTCGGGTGGTGATTTCGGGCATGGGCGCCGTCTCGGCGGCGGGCGTCGGCGCCGCGGCGCTGTGGACGGCGGCCCGAGACGGCGTCTCGCAAATCCGGCCGCTCGTGACCGAATATCCCTATGACGGCCGCATCAGGATCGCGGCGCAGGTTCCCGGCTTCGATCCGTCGCAATATCTCGAGAAGGCGCTTCTCACCTTCTGCGATCCTTTCACGCAATTCACGCTGGTCGCCGCCGATGAGGCGGTCGCTCAGGCCGGCTTTGCGCGCGAGGAGCTCTCCGGCCCGCGCGTCGGCGTCATCGTCGGCTCCGGCATCGGCGGGATGACGACGATCGACAATGGCCTGCGCCATTACTATCAGGAGCGCATCAGGCCCGATCCGTTCAGCGTCCCGCGCCTCATTCCGAGCGCTGCGCCGACGACGCTCGGCATGCGCTATTCCGCCAATGGACCGACTTTCGCGCTCGGCAGCGCCTGCTCCTCGGCGAGCCAGGCGGTGGGGCTCGGCGCGCAGATGATCCGCTTCGGCCTCATGGACCGCGCCATTGTCGGCGGCGCCGAGGCCTGCGTCATCAACGGCACCATCCGCGCCTGGGAAGGGCTGCGCGTGATGACGCCGGATTTCTGCCGGCCCTTCTCCATGGGCCGCAATGGCATGAGCCTCGGCGAAGGCGCCGCGGTCTTCGTGCTGGAGACGCTGGAATCGGCGCAAAAGCGCGGCCATGCGCCGCTCTGCGAGCTCGCCGGCTATGGCACGACGAGCGACGCCAAGGATTTCGTGCGTCCCGATCTCGACGGAATGATCGGCGCGATGCAGGCGGCCCTCGCCGACGCCGGGCTCGGCCCGGAGGCGATCGACTATCTCAACGCCCATGGCACGGCGACCCACGCCAATGACGTCACCGAGGCGGCCGCCATCGGCCGCGTGTTCGGCGAGCGCGCGGCGCATCTGCCGGTCTCCTCCACCAAGCCGATCCACGGCCACGCTCTGGGCGCTAGCGCCGGGCTCGAGCTGGCGCTGACGATCCGCGCGCTGCAGGAGCAGATCGCGCCGCCGACCATCAATTTCCTCGGCTTCGATCCGCGCTGCCCGATCGACGCCGTGCCCAATGAGGCGCGCCGCGTCGAGATTCGCACCGCAATGTCCAACTCCTTCGCCTTCGGCGGGATCAACGCGGCGCTGATCGTGCGCGCGCTCGCGGGAGAGGCCTAGATGGTCGAAGCGCCGGAACGCGGCGAGACGCGGATCGGCCCGTTGCGCGTCGTGGCGGATGAACAGCGCATCGCGCGCTATCGCCGCGAGACCGGCTTTCCCGACACGCTGGAGAAGATCGTGCCGGTCGCCTTTCCCGCCGTGTGGATGACGGCCGAGGAGATCGAGACCGCGATCCGCGATTTTTTGGCGGGCGACGATGTGGTTGCGGTGCACGAGTCGCAGAGCTTCCATTATTTCGCTCCGCTGCGCGTCGGCGAGAGCTATGATCTGACCGTCTCCATGCGCCGCGAGGCGGAGCCGCCGCGCCTTTCCGTCAACGCCAACCTCACGACGATCGCCGGCGAGCCGCGCCTGCACGCCGAGACGCTTCTGCGCATCGTGCCGCGCCCGGCGGGCGTCGGGGGCGCCCCGTGAGCGGCGCCTATCTGCCCGCGGTCGGCGAACGCCTGCCGGACTGGCGGATCGGCCCCTTCGACGCCGCCGCGCTCGCCGCCTATGCGGAGGCCTCCGGCGACGCGAATCCGCTGCATCTCGACGATGATCTCGCGCGCGCCATCGGCTTTCCCGCGCCGCCGGTCCATGGCATGAAGCTTCTCGCCGCCTTCGAGCCGCTGCTCAGCGCTTGGCGGCGCGATTTGTTTCTGGCCCGGCTCTCCGGCAAATTCGTGCAGCCGGTGCTGCGCGGCGAGGCGGTGACGCTCACCGCCCGCGTGCTGCGCTCATCCCCCGAGGAGGGAGTGTTCTTGCGACTTCTGGCCTATGGCGAAACACGGGCGCCGGCGATCGTCGGCGAGGCGCTGATGACCCTGCCGCGAAAGCTCCGCCGGTGAAGCGCGGGGCGCGGCGCATTCTCGTCACCGGCGCGTCCAGCGGCATCGGCCGCGCGCTGGCGCTGCGCTATGCGCAGGAGGGGCGCAGCCTCGCGCTGTTCGGCCGCGACGCCGCGCGGCTGGAGGCAGTCGCCGCCGACTGCCGAGCCAAGGGGGCCGAGGCGGACGTCTCCATAGCGGACGTGCGCGACCGCGCCGCAATGGCGGAGCGCATCGCCGCGGCGGACGCGCATGAGCCGCTCGATCTCGTCATCGCTAACGCCGGCGTCTCCACCGGCCTCTCCCGCGGCCAGATCGCCGAGGATCCCGAGGCGGTTCGCGGCACGCTGTCGATCAATGTGCTCGGCGTGTTCAACACGGTGGAGCCGGCCATTGAGGCGATGACGGCCCGCAGGCGCGGGCAGATCGCCGTCGTCGGCTCCATGGCCGGGCTGCGCGGCCTGCCCTATTCGCCGGCCTATTGCGCCAGCAAGGCGGCGGTTCACCTCTATGCGGATTCTCTGCGCGGCGCGCTCGCCCCGCATGGCGTGCATGTGAGCCTCATCGTCCCCGGCTTCGTGGCGACGCCGATGACCGACAAGCTGCAAGCGTGGCAGGCCGGCAAGGTCAGCGATGAGAAAGCGGCGGAGATCATCATGCGCGGTCTGGACAGACGTGCGGCGGTGATCGCCTTTCCGCTCTTCGTCTATTATGCGATGAAGCTGTTTGCGATGCTGCCGCCCCGCACTGTCGATTCGGTCATGCGGCTCTTCGAAGTGTCCGTGCCTCAGACCCATGAACGGGAGAAGCCGTGATCGACAGCATCTTGTCTTCGCTCGTCGTTCTGTCGGCTGTGTTCTGGGCCTGCTCCGCCTTGCTGCTGCTTCTCTCGGTGACGGCGGCGCTCATCCATCCCTGGCTCGTCGCCATGCGCGGAACCAGCCGGGAGCAGCCGCCCGTCTCGCTCGTCCTGCCGGTGAAAATGCTGGACCAGGGCTTCGAGCGCGCTCAAGAATCGGCTCTCGCGCAGACTTATCCACAATTGGAGGCGCTGGCCTCGGCGACGGAGGCGGACTCCCCCGCCATTGCGGCGATGCGCGACATTTTCGCGCGTCATCCGCAGATCGAGTCGCGCATTCTCCATTCCACGGCGCGTTTCGCCGCGAGTCCCAAGGTCGACAATCTCTTCGCGCCCGTCAACGCGGCGCGCAATGATGTGATCTTCATGAAGGACTCCAACATCGTGCTGGAGCCGGACGACCTTTCCGAGACGATGCGCCATTTGAAGCCCGGCGTCGGCATGGTCTGCGCCATTCCCTATGCGGCGCGGCCGGAGAATTTCGCCGCGCTGGTCGAGGCCGGCATAATGAACGGCCCGCATCAGCGCATGCTGTTCGCGGCCTCCGCGCTCGGCGGCGGCTTCGGCGTCGGCAAGATCATGCTGTTTCGCCGCAGCGACTTTCTGCGCGCCGGCGGCTTTGCGGCCATCGCTCATACGGTGGGCGAGGACAACGCCACCGCCAAGGCGCTGGGCCGCATCAAGCTTCGCACCGTCTTCTCGCATCGGCTGGTGCGCCAGGAATTGGGTGAGCGCGATCTCCGCGACGTCTATAATCGGCAATTGCGCTGGAGCGTGGTGCGCCGCGACGACGAGATTCTCTCCTTCCTGGCGGAGCCCTTCTGCCAGGCGCTGCCGGCCTTCGCGGCGGCGGCGATCGGCTCGCCGCTCGCCGGCGTGACGCCGATGACGGCCTTGACCGTCACTTTTGGTCTGTGGCTAAGCTCGGAGACGCTGCTTTCCATCGCCAAGGGGTGGAAGGTATCTTGGTCCGCGCCGATGATTTTTCTGACGCGCGAGGCGTTGATGTTCGCAGTGTGGCTGCACGCTTGGACAGCCACCAAGGTCGTCTGGGCCAGGACGACGATCGACACGCGCTCCAGCGGCGAGGCGGCCGCCGTGACGGAGCCGCAAGTCGCGAAGGAAGAAGGATAAAACCGCTTGATCCTCGCTCTTCTGCAGTTTCTCGTCGATAGCGTCTGGCTCGTCGCGGCGCTGATCATGATCCTGATCGGCGCCGGCTTCGTCGCGATCATCGCCCGCTTCCTCTTCGATCAATTGCGCGGCGCGCGCGATCCCGAGGCGATCGTCCTGCCCGAGGAGGAGCTGCCGCATGTGCTGCTGCAGATTCCCGTCTTCAACGAGGCCGAGGTGACGGAGCAGGCGCTGCGCTGCGTCGCCGAGCTCGATTGGCCCAAGGACCGGCTGCACATTCAGCTGCTCGACGATTCGACCGACGAGACGCCCGTGCGCGCCGAGGCGGTGGCGATCGAGCTGCGCGCCAGAGGCGTCGACATTCATCATGTGCGCCGCGCCGATCGCTCCGGCTTCAAGGCCGGCGCCTGCGCCGAGGGGCTGAAGCTCTTCGACGCACCCTATATCGCCATGCTGGACGCCGATTTCCGCCCGCCGACCGACTGGCTGCGCCGCACCGTGCCGCTGCTGGTGAAGGACGATCGCGCCGGCTTCGTGCAGTCGCGCTGCGAATTCTCCAATTATCGCAAGAATTGGCTGACGCGGGCGCAAGGTCTCGTGCAGGACGGCCATTTCCTCGTCGAGCAGCGCACGCGCGCGCTCGCCGGCTGGCTGTTCCAATTCAACGGCACCGGCGGCATCTGGCGCCGCCAGACGATCGAAGCCGCCGGCGGCTGGTCCGATTACTCGCTCTGCGAGGATTTGGACCTCACCGTGCGCGCGGCGCTCGGCGGCTGGCATGGCATCTTCGTTTCCGAGCCGCCCATTCCCGGCCAGGTGCCGGAGGGGCTGCGCGACTATCGCCGCCAGCAGCGCCGCTGGTCCAACGGCTTCGTGCAAGTGGCGCAGAAGACCGTGCTGCCGCTGTGGAACGCGCCCTGGTCGCTGACCCGCCGCGTCGCCGCCATTGTGCTCATCGTGCATCAGATCTTCTTCCCGACGGCGGCGATCGGCCTCATCTGCCTGCTGCTCGGCGTGATCCTGCGCGGCTCGCTGACGCCCTATCTGCCGGTGCTGGAATTCATCGGCGCCGAGACGCTGGTCGTCGTGCTCGGCTTCACGCTTCTGCCCTATCTGGCGCTGAAGCGCGGCTCGCTGACCGATTATGTGAAGACAATGGTCTCGGTGCCGCCGCTGATGATCTATCTCGCCTTCTCCAATGGCGCGAAGATTTTGCAGACGATGCGCGGCCGCAAATCCACCTTCAAGCGCACGCCGAAGACCGAAGTGACGGCGGCGACGATTCAGGAAGCGGAGTGAGATGGAGCGAGCAACGAGTAGAAAACCTTACTACTCGCTGCTCGCTGATTTTCACGCATGTCCCGCGGCGGACGACAGCCGCGCGAGATCGATGCCGATGAGGCGCAGGGCGCGCGCATATTTCGACTCGAGATCGGTGTCGAACAAAATGGACGGATCGGCCGGGCAATTGAGCCAGCCATTGTGCTGGATCTCGTTCTCGAGCTGGCCGGGGTCCCAGCCGGCGTAGCCCAGCGCCAGCAGCGCCTGATTCGGCCCCTCGCCGGAGGCGATGGCGCGCAGAATGTCGATCGTGGCGGTCAAGGACACGCCATCGTCGATCGGCAGCGTCGAATTGTCGATGAAGAAATCCGAGGAATGCAGCACGAAGCCGCGGTCGGTCTGCACCGGGCCGCCCTGCAGCACTTGGATCGTCTCGGTCTCCTTGGGCAGGCTGATGCGCTCCTGCGGCGCGATGATCTGCAACTGCACCAGAAGATCGGGGAAATTGCGGACCTGCGAGGGCTGATTGACGACAATGCCCATGGCGCCGTCTTCCGAATGGGCGCAGAGATAGATGACCGAGCGCGCGAAACGCTCGTCGACCATGCCGGGCATCGCCACCAGCATCTGCCCGTCGAGATAGCGCCTGCCGGAAGATTTGGAGCCCGCGCCCGTCTCGCGCCCCGCCTCGGGACCGCGAATGATCGGAACGGAGGAGCCGGCGACGCGCGCGCCCGCGGACCGCCGGGCTGCGCGGGCGGCCGATTTCTCGAGGCCTTGTTTCTTGCCGACCGGGCTCATAGGGTCATACTACGCGCGGCGCAAACGCATAACAAGCGCCGTTCGACGACGTAAAAACCGGCGCGGGGGGCGCCCCGAGGACCTCGAAATGCATTCACGAAATCTGGCGGCGGCGCTCGCCGCGACCTCGCTCGCGCTGGCCTCGCTCGCCGGGCCGGCGGCGGCGCAGGACGCCGACTTCGCCACCCCCTTCGCCCGCGCGGCGCATTCGGCGGCGCGTCTCCTCTCGGCCGGCGCGCCGAGCGGCGGCGTCTATCGGCTCGGCGTCGAGATCGCGCTCGATCCGGGAACCGTCACCTATTGGCGCAGCCCCGGCGACGCCGGCGCGCCGCCCGTCCTCGATTTCTCCGGCTCGGAAAATGTCGCCGCCGTGGAGACGCTGTATCCGGCGCCCAAGCATATCGCCGAGGCCGGAATGACGGTCGCCGGCTATGACGAGAGCCTGGTTTTTCCGCTGCGCGTCACCGCGAAAAAGGCGAGCGCGCCCGTCGTGCTGAAGCTGGCGCTGGACTATGCCGCCTGCGCGCAAATCTGTCTGCCCGCCAAGGCGAAGCTCTCCCTGGCGCTGCCGCAGGCCGGGGCCTCGCCCTTCGCCGAGCGGCTGGCGGCGGCGGAGACTTTGGTTCCCCGGCCGATCGGAGCCGGCGAGGCGCAGAAAATCGTGGAGGTCGCGAGGGCCGGCGCCGGCGCGTGGCAGCTGCGCTATTTCGGACCGGGCAAGGCCGCGGATGTCTTCATCGAGGCGCCGGAGCCCTACATCATCGACAGCGCAGCCGACGGGCAAGGCGGCTTCGCGCTGAAGCTCGGCGAAGGAAAGCAGCAGGGCGCGATCGAAGCCCGCGCGACGATCCGCACCGAAAAGGGCGGGGTGGAGCTGCCGCTGAAGCTGGATTGAGGCTCTCGATTGCCTTGTTCTGAAAGCACTCCAAAACAATAAGAAGGGCGCGGCCCGAGGGCCGCGCCCAGTAAGAAGAAGAGCTCTGCATTCTTCGATATGGTATTTAGAGTCTCATTCGACAAGGGGCGATCGGCGTGCTCGCCCGATCAGCGCGCTTTCGTCTGAAACGGCGCCATGCCCTTGCGGGCGAGAGCGTCGGCGCGCTCGTTCATCTCGTCGCCGGCGTGGCCGCGCACCCAATGCCAGGCGATCTCGTGACGCTCGGCCGCAGCGTCGAGGCGCGTCCACAGATCGACATTCTTGACCGGCTTGCGGTCGGCCGTCTTCCAGCCGCGCGCCTTCCAGCCCTTGAGCCAGGAGGTGATGCCGTCGCGCAAATATTGCGAATCCGTGTGCAGATCGACATTGCAGGGCCGCGTCAGCGCCTCCAGCGCCTCGATCGCGGCGGTCAGCTCCATGCGGTTGTTGGTGGTCCCCGTCTCGCCGCCGCAAATCTCCTTCTCGCGCTCGCCGAAGCGCAGAATCGCGCCCCAGCCGCCGGGACCGGGATTGCCGGAGCAGGCGCCGTCCGTCCAAATGGCGACGCGCCCGCTCATGGGCTCAGGCCATAGTCGCGCGCGGAGCGGATCGTCCGGTGGAAGCGCAGACGAGCGAGATATTCGCGCGGGTCCTTGGGCCTCACCAGCGCGCCCGGCGGCACATTCAGCCAATCGACGAAGCGCGTCAGCAGAAAGCGCAGGGCCGCGCCGCGCGCGAGCAGCGGAAACGCCTCCGCCTCCGCCGCCGTCAGCGGCCGCGCGCGCGCGTAAGACGCCAGCAGCGCGGCGCCCTTCTCGGCGTCATAGGTTCCGGCGGCGTCGAAGCACCAGGCGTTGAGGCAGATGGCGAGATCATAGGCCAGCGAATCGACGCAGGCGAAATAGAAATCGATGAGGCCGGAGACGCGATCGCCGAGGAAGAACACATTGTCCGGAAAGAGATCGGCGTGGATCACCCCCTCCGGCAGGCCGTGGGGCCAATCACGCTCCAGCGCCTCCAGCTCCGTGGCGACGATCGCGCCCAAATCCTCCGCCACCTCGCCGGCGCGGGCGGAAAAAGGCGCATAGAGCGGCCGCCAGCCGCCGACCGACAGAGCATTGGCGCGGCGCAGCGGAAAATCCGCGCCCGCCAGATGCAGCTGCGCCAGCGCCTCGCCCAGCCGCGCGCAATGGGCGGGCTCGGGATGATGGATGGAATAGCCGTCGAGAAAGGTGACGATCGCCGCCGGCCGCCCGGCGAGCCGCCCCAGCGCCGCGCCGGCGCGGTCGCGCACCGGCTGCGGACAGCCGAGGCCCTTGGCGGAGAGATGCTCCATCAGCCCCAGGAAAAAGGGCAGATCGGCCTCGGCGACGCGCTTCTCATAGAGGGTGAGGATGAAGCTGCCGGCGCTCGTATGCAGGTAGTAGTTGGAGTTCTCGACCCCTTCGGCGATGCCCTTGCAGGACAAGAGCGCGCCGAGGTCATAGCCGGCGAGAAAGCCGATCAGCTCCTCGTCGTCGACATCCGTATAGACGGCCATGAGTTCCGCGCGGTTGGAGAAAAGCCGGGCGCGTCAAGCGTGCGCGCGCAGCTCCTTGGGAAGCGGGAAGGCGACATCCTCCAGCGCGGCGGAGACGGTCTCGACCGAGATCTCATAGCGCTCGGCGAAAGCCTCCATGATCTCCTCGACCAGAACCTCCGGCGCCGAGGCGCCGGCGCTGATGCCGAGCGAGCCGATGCCGGTGAACATGCTCCAATCGATCTCGCTGCGGCCCTGGACGAGCTGGGCGGGCGCGCCGGCGCGCTCGGCCACCTCGCGCAGGCGCTGCGAGTTGGAGGAATTGGGCGAGCCGACGACGATCACCGCATCGACCTGCGGCGCGACCTGCTTGACCGCGCCCTGGCGATTGGTGGTCGCGTAGCAGATGTCCTCCTTGTGCGGACCGACGATCTGCGGAAAACGCCGCGTCAGCGCGCTGACGATCTCCTGCGAATCGTCCAGCGACAGAGTGGTCTGCGTCACATAGGCGAGATCGGCCACATCCTCGAGACGCAGCTCGGCCACCGCCTGGACCGATTCGACCAGCACGACCGCGCCCGGCGGCAGCTGGCCCATGGTGCCCACCACCTCTGGATGGCCGGAATGGCCGACGAGCAGCACTTTTCGCCCGCGCTTGTGATGAATCTCCGCCTCGCGATGCACCTTGGTCACCAGCGGGCAGGTGGCGTCGATCGCCAGAAGATTGCGCGCGGCGGCCTCGGCGGAAACCGATTTGGCGACGCCATGGGCGGAGAAGATCACCGGCGCCTTGGTGTCCGGCACCTCCTCCAGCTCCTCGACGAAGATCGCGCCCTTGGCTTTCAGCGCCTCGACCACATAGCGATTATGGACGATCTCGTGCCGCACATAGACGGGCGGGCCGAATTTGGCGAGCGCCCGCTCCACCGCGTCGATCGCGCGCACGACGCCGGCGCAAAAGCCCCGCGGCGAGCACAGCAGAATCTTCAACGGCGGCTTTGACGACGGGCGATGCTGAATATTCATCCTCTAGCGCCTCTCGATCGAAAAGGGGGCGGCCGAAGCGCGCCGCTTTGTGTGTCCCGCATAGGGAAAGGTGTCAAGCCGAGCGCCCACCAAACAACAGGGAGAGGCGAACGCCGACAGGGGCGCGTTCACCCTCCCCTTTAGGGGGAGGGTCGGATGGCGAAGCCATCCGGGGTGGGGTTCAACGCGAAAGACTCGGGCGTTCACCCCCTCCCGATCGCCTTCGGCGCTCGACCTCCCCCCTCGAGGGGGAGGTGGAAACGCCTCCCCAGACGTCACTCTCGTTCACCCGATCGCCCTGCACGCTCCCTCGCGGCCTGCCGAAAAATCTGCTACACAGGCGATCGACGAAGACTGGCCGCGCCAATGCCGGAGTGTCTCGCGGCCCATTGAGGGGACGGAGGCGAATATGTCGAATATCGTCGATATAATACAGTCCGCCCAGGGCGGCCAGATCATCGAAAATCTCTCCGAGCGCTTCGGCCTCGCGTCCTGGCAGACGCGATCGGCGGTCGAATCGCTGCTGCCGGCGCTGGTCGCGGCGCTGAGCAAGGCGGCCGAAGAGCCCGATTCGCTGCGCCCCGTCCTCGACGCCGCGAATGATTCCGCCCATCGCGCCGCTTTCGAGAGCGCCGAGGAGGCCCATTCGCAGGCGAGCGTCGAGGGCGGCGACGCCATTGTCGCGCATCTCTTCGGCTCCGCCTCGGCCGCCGGCGAGGTCTCGCAATTCGTCGCGCGCGACAGCGGCCTGCGCGCCGATGTGCTGCAGCGCCTGCTGCCGATTCTGGTCTCCGTCGCCGCCGGCGGCCTCGGCTCGACGCTGGAGCGCCAAAGCGCCGCAGAGCCCCTTGCTCCCTCGCCGGCGCCCACGCCTGCCCCTGCGCCTTCGGGCGGCTGGCTGAGCGCGCTTCTTGGAACTTTTTTCGGGACCAAGCCGGCCCCGCAGCCGCAGGCCGCGCCCGCCGCCGAGCCCGTGGACGCGCTGGAGGCAGCTCGAGCAAAAATTCGCGAGACGCTCGCGCCCGCGGCCGAGCGGCAGGCCGGTCTCGACGAATTGCTGGGACGGATCTTCGCCTCGGCGAAGGTCTGAGAGCTCAGGTCAGATTATTGGCGACGGGCAGATAATAGGCCGCCGAGAGCTTGGTGCCGATGATGCGCGTCGCCGCCAGGATCACGATCGAGAGAAAAAAGCCGATCATCGCATATTCGAGCGTGGTCGCTCCGCTCTCGTCGGCCAGAAATCGTCGCAGGCAATTCGTCATGGATCAAATTCCTCGAGCGGTCTGGCCGGGTGGCGAGCGTCGCGCCTCATAGGACGAAAACGCGGCCGTCTCGGTAACAGAAACATAAGCTTAATTCGTCTCGAAAGCGTTAAGCCATGCGCCGCCCGGGCGCCGGGCGCAGCGGGGCGGTCTTGCGCGCGGGCGGCTTTTCCGCCAATTCAGCAGCCGGAACGCATATTGCTTCGGCGCCCAGGCCGGAAGCGCTGTGGTTCGCGCCCGCCCTTTCGCGCCCGCCGAAAGGGAAGTCGACCTATATGGACCGCTGCGCCGGTCCTCACTGAAAGTTGCTGATGGCTCGCGACGTAAACGATACGACGCCGATCACGTCGCGCAATGCGCTCGTGGAGTGGTTCGAGGCTGGCGTTAAGACGCCCGATGATCTCAATGTCGGGACGGAGCATGAGAAAATCGCGTTTTTCGACGCGAGCCGCGCGCCGGTCCCCTATACGTCGCCCGCCGGCGGCATTAAGGATCTGCTGGAAGGGCTGGGCGCCGCGCTCGGCTGGGAGCCGATCACCGACCGCGATGCGATCATCGGCCTCTTCGATCCTCATGGCATAGGGGCCGTGTCGCTGGAGCCGGGCGGACAGTTCGAGCTCTCCGGCGCGCCGCTGCCCACCGTCCATGCGACAAAGGCCGAGCTCGACGCCCATTTCGCGGCGCTCGAGCCGGTGGCGCGCCGTTTCGGCGTCTCCTTCCTCGATCTCGGCGCGAGCCCGAAGTGGCGGCGCAGCGAGACCCCGGCGATGCCCAAGCAGCGCTACGGGATCATGGCCTCCTATATGCCGAAGGTCGGCTCGCTCGGCCTCGACATGATGTTCCGCACGGCGACCATACAGGTCAATCTCGACTACACGTCCGAGAAGGACATGGTCGACAAGCTGCGCGTCGGCCTGGCGCTGCAGCCGATGGTCACAGCGCTCTTCGCCAACTCGCCCTTCATCGACGGCGAGCCGAGCGGCTTCCTGTCGCAACGCTCACAGATCTGGCGCGACACCGACGGCGACCGCACAGGAATGCTGCCCTTCGCTTTCGAGCCCGGCATGGGCTTCGAGCGCTATGTGGATTACGCGCTGGACGTGCCGCTCTATTTCGTGAAGCGCGGCGAGGTCTATCACGACGTCGCCGGCGCGAGCTTCCGCGACCTCTTGGACGGCAAGCTCGCCGCTTTGCCCGGCGAGCGCGCGACTATGTCGGACTGGGCCAATCACCTCGGCGCCATTTTCCCGGAGGCGCGGCTGAAGCGCTATCTAGAGATGCGCGGCGCCGATGGCGGGCCGCGCTCCCATATGACCGCCCTGCCGGCGCTCTTCGTCGGCCTCTTCTACGATCGCGCGGCGCTGGACGGCGCTCTGGCGCTGATCGAGGGCTGGAGCGCCGAGGAGCGTGAGGCGCTGCGCGCCGATGTTCCGCGCCTCGCCCTGGAGGCGCGCATCGGCGGACGGCGGGCGCTCGACATTGCGCGCGATATGCTGGCTCTGGCGCGCGGCGGCCTCGCCCGTCGGGCGAGGCTGGACGCGCAAGGCCGCGACGAGACCATCTATCTCGCGCCGCTGGAGGAGATCGCCGAGACGGGCCGCACCTTGGCCCAGCAGCGGCTCGAGGCCTATCACGGAAGCTGGGGCCGCTCTGTCGATCCGGCCTTCACGGATTGCCTGCTGTAAGAGGAGCGACGCGCTGCGCCCCTCCCCAGCCCTACCCCCGCTTCGTGCACGGCTGTCCGGGGAAAAATATCGCGCAACGCATGCGAGTCTTTGGAGGCAGTGTTGTAATCCACGATGGGCGCTTTCCGCGTGCTTTTCAACGTCCGCTGCTTGCGAACGTCCGAGAAAGAGAGCGGAGAGGCGCTTCGAACGCAGAAAATACAACCTGCGCGAATCCTCCAACACGTTGGCTACAACCGAAAAACTTTCCCCGGACAGCCGTGCGCGATAGCGGGGGAGGGAGGGGGCGTTTCCGACTCCAGGGCTCGAATGACGCGCGCGTTCAGCGCGCGTAGAGGCCGGGCGCCCCCGGCGCGCGCACATAGGAATGGCCGATCGGCCGCACGCCCGCCTGCCCCCAGCCGGGGCCGAGATCGCCGGCGCGCACATGGCCGCCGAGACGCACGCAATTATCCGAGCCGGCAACCGGGACGAACCCCTCGCCGAAGCGGGCGCAGCGCCCGCCGGCGGGAATCGTGCCGGTCGTCTGCGCCTCCGCGGCCGGCGCGCCGACAACGGCGCAAAGGCACAGGCAGGCGAAAAGACGGCGGACGTCGAGCCCGCGAGCTTCGGCGGTGAAAACGGTCATTCGCAGATCAGCCTCGAAAATGTCTCGCATCGCAACAACCGAGTCGACGCGCCTTGCGCGCCCCTCGATGTTGCCGCCGGATGTTTACCAACTCGTTACTTCGCACGCTTCGACGCGAGGGGTCACGCGACGGCGACCACTTAGGTCCAATAAGGTCGAATAATCGTGGCAGGATCGTGTCGCTCGGCAAGGTCATCAGCGCCAATCGCCGAGAACCGCCTGCACGACCGTCAGCGCCGCGACGGCGGCCGTGTCCGCCCGCAAGATGCGCGGGCCGAGCGAAAGGCGCGCGACGAGCGGCGCGGCGAGGATCGCCTCCCGCTCGGCGGGATCGAAGCCCCCCTCCGGGCCGACCAGAACATCGACGCCCGCATGCGCCGGCGCCGCGCGCAGGGCCGCGACGGGATCGGCGCCCTCGGCGTCCTCGTCGCAGAAGACGAGCAGCCGCCCCGCCTCGCGCGCGGCGAGATAGGCTTCCAGCTCGACCTCCTCCGCCACCTCCGGCACGCTCAGCACGCCGCATTGCTCGGCCGCCTCCACCACATTGGCGGCGAGACGCTCCAGATTGACGCGGCGCGCCTGGGTGCGGCGGGTGATGATCGGGGCGAGGCGCGCGGCGCCCATCTCGGTCGCCTTTTGGGCCATATAGTCGAGCCGCGCGTGCTTGAGCGGCGCGAAGCAATAATGGAGATCGGCGCCGAGGGTCTGCTCGCGCAGGCGCTCTTGCACGACGAGAATCGCCTTGCGCTTCGCCACTTCCTCGAGGCTCGCCCGCCATTCGCCGTCGCGGCCGTTGAACAGCAAGATCGCGTCGCCCTCGCGCAGGCGCAGCACATTCAACAGATAATTGAGCCGGTCGGCGTCCGGAATGATACGCGCGCCGGCCTCGAGGGGCGCCTCGACGAAGAGCCTCTGCGCGGAGAAATCATAACGTGACACGAGCTTTCCCGGAGGGTGAGAGGGGAGCGCCATCAAGCCGCCGCTTTATCCGCGAAACTGCCGGATGCTTGCAAGAGGCGCAAGTCTCTTGCTAAGACCGCATAAACCATAACAAGGGGATCGCCGCCATGAGGGCCAAGGGTGCAATCACGGCCAGGAGCGGACAGCGGAATGCGCGAAAAGTCGCGGGCATGATCGCCGGCGCGCCGATTTTGGGACTTCTTCTCGCGACGGCGGGAGCGCCGACCGCTCTGGCCCAGTCCTGCCAGGAGGATTTTCAGAAGCTCTCGCAGCGGCGCATGTCGCAGATTCAGACGCTCAACAATATCGGCAAGGCGTCCAAGGGCAAGATGGACCCGGTCGCGGCCTGTCCGGTGGCGCGCAAGCTCGTCTCCATAGAGACCGAGATGGCCGCCTATATCGATAAGAACAAGGAATGGTGCAACATTCCCGACGCTATGGTCGACGGCTTCAAGCAGGCGCGAGGCAAGACGCAGACTTTCGCCGCCCAGGCCTGCGCGGTCGCCGCCAAGGCGAAGAAAATGCAGGAAGAGGCTGCCGCCGGCATCGGCCCGCAGGCGCAGAAGCTGCCCGCCGGCCCGCTGTGAGCGCTGCGGAACGGCCTCAGGACGAGCCGCGGCTGCCCGACGCCGTCGCCGACCATCCGCTGTGGCGCCTCGCGCCGGACCCGCTCCGCCCCTATGTGCAGCTCGCCCGCCTCGATCGGCCGATCGGCTGGTGGCTGCTGCTGCTGCCCTGCTGGCAAGGCAGCGCGCTCGCCGCCGCGGCGCTCGGCGCGCCGCTCAATGTCTGGCATCTGCTGCTCTTCTTCATCGGCGCGGTCTCCATGCGCGGCGCCGGCTCCACCTATAACGACATCGTCGACCGCAAGATCGACGCGAAGGTGGAGCGCACGCGGCTGCGTCCGCTCGCCAGCGGCCGCGTCTCCCTGCGCGCCGCGATCGCCTTTCTCGTGGCGCAATGCCTCGTCGGACTCGGCGTTCTTCTGTCCTTCAACGGCTTCACCATCGCGCTCGGCTTCGCCTCGCCGCTGATCGTGCTGATCTATCCTTTCGCCAAGCGCGTCACCTCCTGGCCGCAGGCGGTGCTGGGGCTGGCTTTCGCCTATGGCGCGCTGCTCGGCTGGACGGCGCTCGCCGGCGGGCTCGGCCTGCCGGCCGTCCTGCTCTACGCCTCGGCGATTTTGTGGACGATCGGCTTCGACACGATCTATGCGCTGCAGGACAAGCGCGACGACGCCATTGCGGGCGTGCGCTCGACGGCGCTGCTGTTCGGCGCGCGCGTGCGGCTCGCGGTCGGCGCGCTCTATCTCGGCTCCGCCGTCTTCGCGGAATTGGCGCTGCTGTCCGCCGATGTCGGCGGCTTCGCGCAGATCGGCCTCGCCGCCTATGCGGCGCATTTTTGCTGGCAGGTCTATCGAACCAGCGACTCCGCCGCGCCGGAGACGGCGCTCATGCTGTTCCGCTCCAATCGCGACGCCGGCCTGCTGCTCTTCGCCGGCCTCGCGGCGCAGAGCGCCATCCTCGCTTACTCATAGCAGACGATCTCGCGCTCGCCCTCATAGACCGTCGCCATGCGCTCGCCTTCGCCCTGCTTGCGGCGCGCGCAAAAGCGCGGACGGCGCTTGATGACCGTGGCGTTCTTGCGGCGCGCGATCGTCTCGCGCAGCGCGACGCCGCCGAGGCGCGGATCGATCGTCTCCAGCTCGCCGCCGCGCGCCGCGAGGCGCGGCAGATCGAGATAGGACGCCCAATATTTCCAATCCGCCGAGATCGCGCCGCCATCGGCCGTCTCGGTGAGAACGACGTCGAGATCAGGGTCCTGATGGGCGAGCGACAGGCGATAGGAGGTGCCGCCGTCCAGCCTCGGCTCGACGTCGAGAGCGACGCCGCGATAGGCCTGCACGGGCACGCTGATCATCATGGACATTCCGGCGAAGCGCCGGGAAATCAGAATGTCGCGACGGCCGACGCGCACTTGGCGCTGGCCGCCGTCGGCGCGCCGATCGCGCTGAACGGCGAATTGAAGCTGCGTCTCCGCCATGACTTTGGTCTCGAACATGCGCTCGCTCCCCGAGATGTGACCTTCGCGACTGATCTCGCGTTTCATGGGTCGCATGTTGGGCGACGGTTGCGGCAAAGCTCGCTAACAAGGCTGGTGAATCGCCCGTAAACCATTGCGTTTTCGACCGATTCGCGAGCTTTGGGTTAGCGCCCGGCAAACGAGATCGTCGAAATTCGCGGCAATTCGCCGAAAAGACCGCCTTGCGGGAGGGGCTCCGCTCGCTTAACGACTATAGCAATGGCCGACAATGCAACCGACTTCGCGGCTCAGCTGCCGCAGCTCGAGGCCGTCGCGCGGCGAGCGGGCGAGATCGCCATGGGCTTCTTCCGCCCGGGCGAGAAGACCAGCGCGGCCGTCTCCTATAAGGACGGCGGCTCGCCCGTGACCGAGGCGGATATGGCGGTCGACCGCTTCCTGCAGGAGGCGGCGCTGGCGCTGTTCCCGGACGCCGGCTGGCTCTCCGAGGAGACAGCCGACAATAAGGAGCGCTTGGCTCGCCCCCGGCTGCTGGTGGTCGATCCGATCGACGGAACGCAGGCTTTTCTGCGCGGCGACAGGCGCTGGGCGGTCTCCATCGCGCTGATCGACCGAGGGCGGCCCAAGCTCGGCGTCATTCATGCGCCGGCGCTGGAATGGACCTTCGCCGCCGCCGCCGGCCATGGCGCGGCGCTGAATGGCGCGCCGATCCGCGTCGCTACGCGCGTCGTTCTGGCGGGCGCGCGGCTGGAGGCGCCCCGCGGCCTTTCCGCGCGCTTCGCCGGCTCGCAATATAAATTCGCGATTCAGGACCGCACGCCCTCGCTGGCTCTGCGCGTCGCCGACGTCGCCTCCGGCCGCAATGATCTCACCATCGCTTCCGCGGATTCGAAAGACTGGGACATTGCCGCGGCCGATGTGATACTCACCGAGGCGGGCGGCGTCTTGTCCGAGCTCGAGGGGCTTCCCTTGCGCTATAATCGTCCGCAGCTGCGGCGCGATATGCTGGTGGCGGCGCCGCAATCGATCTTTCCCGAGAGTCTCGCGCTGGCGCGAGCCGTTTCCAAGGGCGTGATATGAGCGAAACGACGACACTGAACGGCGGCGCGCCACAGGCGCTTCATCTCGTTTTCGGAGGCGAACTGATCGACCTCCAGGGCGTCGCCTTCCGCGACCCGACGAAGCTCGACATCGTCGGCATTTATTCGGACAACGCCTCGGCGCTCGCCGCCTGGAAGGCGAAAGCGCACGCCACCGTCGACAACGCCCATATGCGCTATTTCGTCGTGCAGCTGCACAGCCTCCTCGATCCCCAGACGAATTGAGCCTCCTTCCGCGCGGCCGATCGACGGCGCGCCCGACGGCCCCGCTGGGCCGGGGCGTCGCGACCGGCCCTTTCATTCGAGGACGGCGCGGCGAGAGTTCGGCCGTCGCAATATTGGCGAGTTCACCGGGGCGTCGATGCCGGTCTTGACGATTTATCGGTTGCTGACCATCGGTTTGACGCCGCTCGCCGGCGTGGCGCTGGGCTGGCGCGCGAGACAAGGCAAGGAAGATCCCGCGCGGCTCGGCGAGCGCATGGGCGCGCCGAGCCTCGAGCGTCCCGCCGGACGGCTCGTTTGGCTGCATGGCGCGAGTCTCGGCGAGAGCCTCGCTCTGTTGCCGCTGGTGGAGCGCTTCATTCAGCGCGGCGTCGAGGTTCTCGTCACCACGGGCACGGTCTCCTCCGCCAAAGTGCTGCGGGCGCGGCTCCCCGCCGGCGCGGTGCATCAATTCCTGCCGCTGGACGCGCCGCAATTCGTCGAGCGATTCCTCGAGCATTGGCGGCCCGACATCGTGCTCTTCGCCGAGTCGGAGCTGTGGCCCAATATGATCCGCGCCATTCATGCGCGGCGGCTGCCGCTCGTGCTCGTCAACGCCACCATCTCGCGCCGCTCCGCCGCGCGCTGGCGGCGACTGCCCGGCGGCGCGCGAAGCTTGTTCGGCGAGATCGATCTCTGCCTCGCGCAAAACGCCGAGAGCGCCGCGCGCTATCTCGGCCTCGGCGCGCCGCGCGTGCGCGTCTGCGGCAATCTGAAATTCGATGTGCCGCCGCCGCCCGTCGGCGCCGGCCGGCTCGCCGAATTCAACGGCGCCATCGGTCCGCGTCCCGTCTGGGCGGCGATCTCCACCCATGCGGGCGAGGAGGAGATCGCGATCGACGCGCATCTCGCGCTCTCCGCGGAAGTTCCCTCGCTGCTGACCATCATCGTGCCGCGCAAGCCCGAGCGCGGCGCCGAGATCGCCGCTCTCGCCAGCGCCAAAGGTCTCGCTGTTGGCCTGCGCTCGCGCGACGGCGAGCCGCGCCGCGGCGTGCAGATCTATGTCGCCGACACAGTGGGCGAGCTCGGCCTGTTCCTGCGCGCCGTCAGCGTCGTGTTCACGGGAAAATCGCTGACCGCCGAGGGCGGGCACAATCCGATAGAGCCGGCCAAGCTCGGCTGCGCGATCCTGCACGGGCCGCATGTCGAGAATTTCGCCGATATTTATGGCGAGCTGGCCGCCGCCCGCGCCGCCGCCCGCGTGAGCGACGCGGAATCGCTGGCGCGCGCGCTGCAATTTCTGCTCTCCGACCCCTCTCGCATGCGCGCGATGGGCCGCGCCGGGGCCGAGGTGGTGCGAAAGCTCGGCGGCGCCTCACAGAGCATTATGGCGGCGATCGAACCCTATCTCGCGCAATCGGCGCTGGAGCAGAAATGAGCCGGCGGCGCCGCATCGCAAATGCGCGCGCCTGACTTTTGGCGACGCGCGCCGGCCTCGCCGCTGGCGCGGGCTCTGGCGCCATTGGGCGCGCTCTACGGCGCGATCGCTTCAGCGCGCTTGAGACGGAAGGGCGGGCGCGCCGATCTTCCGACGATTGTGATCGGCGGGCCGACGCTGGGCGGCGACGGCAAGACGCCGGCCGCGCTCGCCGTCGCCGCTCTGCTCACGGAAATGGGCGAGCGGCCGTTCTTCCTCACCCGCGGATATGGCCGCCACAATGCGCGGCGCGCGCCTTTTCGCGTCGATCCGAGCATTCATGACGCGCGCGAGACGGGCGATGAAGCGCTGCTGCTGGCGCGCTGCGCCGCAACCATCGTCGGCGTCGATCGCGCGGCCGGGGCGCAGCTCGCGCGCGATCTCGGCGCGACGGCGCTGGTGCTGGACGATGGTTTGCAGAGCCGGCGGCTCGAGCCCGATCTCGCGCTGATGGTCGTCGATGGCGCCTATGGCGCCGGCAATGGCCTGTGCCCGCCCGCCGGCCCGCTGCGCGCGCCTTTGCCGCGCCAGCTCGCCGCTGTGGATGCGTTCGTGCTGATCGGCGAGGGCGCCGCAGGAGACGCGGTCGCCGAACATGCGAAAGCGGCGGGAAAGCCCGTATTGCGCGCCAGCGTCGCGCCCCTACCCGCGCGCCTCCCGCAGCGCGCGCTCGCCTTTGCAGGGATCGCGCGGCCCGAGAAATTTTTCGCGACGCTGGAGGCTTCAGGGATCGAGATCATCGGCAGAAAAAGCTTCGCCGATCATCATGCCTATACGGCGCGCGAGATGGCGGCGCTCGAGCGCGAGGCCGCGCGTCTCGGCGCGACGCTGGTCACGACGGCAAAGGACGCGGCCCGCCTGTCTCCCGACATGGCCGCGCGCGTCGACGTTCTGCCGATCGGCCTGCTCTTGGAAAAGGAAGAAACGCTCTGCGAGCTTCTGCGCCGCGCGCTGACGCGGAATTGAGAAGGCTCAAGGCTTCTTCGGGAAGCTCACGCCGATGCGGATGAGCTTGGCGTCGGTGCTCGAATAGGCCTCTTGCAGGTCGACGTTCCAATAGCGGAGCTCTTCCAGCGGTATGGGCTCTCCGGTCACGGCGCAGCGCACAAAGGCGCCTGGACGGCGAATGCGGAAGTCGCCATCGCGATATTCGACCTCGGCCTCGACCGCGGCCTGCGGCTGTCGTTCGAACCGGTTCATGCGGATCCTGCGTCTCGCCCGCTCGGTAAAGCGGCGCACCGACGAAATAAACGAGGTCATGCCGAATTTTCAATAGGAGAGACGCGATTGGCAAGGCCGAATTGCAAATTGGCGGCCAAGCCTGCGCATGCGCTCCCCAAAAAACCTGCGCCCGCGCCAGAAGCCGCCTCGGACGAGCGCCCTTGGGAAAGAAATCGCTCCGAAACGCGAATGGCCGCCCCGGAGGGGCGGCCATGACGATCGATTCGATTATTTTTTCGACGCGCTCTCACCAGAAGACGTTGGCGCGGGCGAGGAAGAAGCTCGGATGGTCTCCGTTGAGATAGGGGCGGTCGGAAGGCGCGACCAGCGTCAGCGCCTTCGTCCAATTGGCCTGCAGGCGGAAGCCGTTGACCGGATACCAGTTCAAGCCGATCGTCAGATTTTCCTGACGGCCGCCGAGCGTCGCCGTGCTGGCCAGCGCCTTCTGCGCGGCGTTGCCGGCCACGGTCGCCGCATAGACATAGTTACCGTCCACGAGGCCGCCATTGTTGAGATTGAGCTCGCTGAAGCGCGCCGCGACTTCCCAGGCGCCCCAGCCGCCCTTGTTGACGGGATCCTTGATCTGGACCGGGCCGATCGTGCCGGGCGTGAAGTAGTTCTTGTCGTAGCCATTGTAGGAGGCGGCGCGCGACTCGCCGGTCAGGAACACCGAACCCTGGACGTAGTAGCCGCTGTATTGGAGGCTGGAGCCGCCGCCATTGCCGAGCAGGAGCCCGTTGACCGGATCGCGCTCATATCGCGTGGCGATATATTCGCCTTGCAGCGAGACCGGGCCATAGGCCGCGGAGGCTTCGAAACCGTAGCTATAGGCGTATTTCAAGCAGCCGTTCTTCAGGATGAAGGGCGCGGACAGGAGACCGAGGCCGGTCGCGGTCGTTGCCAGGCTGCCGGAGGCGGCGCAACTCAAATCCTGAGCCGCGGACACGCGCGTCCAGGTTCCGCTGCCGCCAAGAATATCCGCCTCCTCGCGCTCCGTGCCGGCGCCCGGCCGCAGGAAGGCGGCATTGGTGACGGCCGTCGTATCGTTCGGCTTGTGGTAGCGGAAGGACGAGCCGATGTGCAGCAGCTTGTCCTCTTCCTGAATGGGCGCATAAGTGGCGCGCACCGCCGCGTCCCAATATTGCGCGCCGCCGGTGGGCGGAGCGACCGCAGTGTCCTGCGGCGAGGTGGAGAAGATGCCGGTCTTCACTGTCCAAGTCTTGTCGCCGATCGTGACCGCCGCGCCCGTATGGCGGCTCGGCGCCAGCACGGTCGGCAGCGCGCGCTCGAGGAAGGTGATGTTGCTCGACGAGCTGTTCGTCTCCATGCTGAACGGCTCGAAGAAATTGCCGATCTGGAAGGTGACGGGCTGCTTGGTGATCGCTTCCGGCAGCAGCTTGGCGCGATAGGCCAGATAGGCGTCGCGAATGCCGGTCACGCCCGTGTTGGTGAAGTCGTATTGGAAGCGGTAGTACCAATCCTTATAGGCCTTGCCTTCGATCCAGATCTGCGCGCGGCGGAAGCCGACATTGCTGCGCGACATGGTGTCGGCCGAGCTCGAGAAGCCGCCGTCGATCTGCATGCGGCCGCCGAGCTTGAAGCTGAACGCCTTGTCCTCGGTCTCGACGAAGAGGCCGTTGCGGAAGCTGACGAACACGGGCGGCGGGGCGACGAGCCCGGGCAGAGTCCTGGCGGAGTTCAGCGCATTCTTGACCTGGACATTGGTCTTGGCCTGATCGGCGACCTTGGCCTCGAGACGCTTGAGCTGCTCCTTCAGCGCCTTGATCTCGCCTGCCGTATCGGCCAGCGCGGCAGCCGGAACGCCCAGCAGCCCGCAAAAGGCGGCGAGCGCCACGCCGCCCGAGAGCCGCGCCATTTTCGACCCGATTTTCTGTTCTTTCATCAAAGCCCCCTGCGCTCGGCGTTTTGCGTGAGCGGCTCGGATTTCTGTTCGCCGGACGAGATACTCACGCGATCGAATGAATATCTCGGGACGCCGACAAGTCTCCGGGTCCGAAGCACACACGCAAGGCGCACGACGATTGCACCGTTTGCCTACTCATTGTCAGATGATGCCCAATTTCTCACCGGCCACGCCCATATGACGAGCTTCGATAAGCGATATGTTATTTGGATACATCATATGTAATTGTCTTACATTTCGATCGGCCGTTTGCGCAAGGCCGAAATCGGCTTCTCTTAGGGATTTTCGCGTATATGTTGCCTATTCGACACAATCTGGATGGCCAGCGCTATGAGGTGCAACGACATTGCGGCGCGCGGCAAAGCTGCGGAGGCCTTGGCCCCGACCGCCGAACAAACCGCGACGATTCGACAATCCGGCAAATCGTAGGGCCTTATCGCGAACTTGCGGTTTCGGCCTCACGCCTATCGACGTGGCATTTGGGCAACACCCTAGGTAGAAACCATTGTCACAATTCGGCGCCGCCACCTTTTGTGATGATTGTGTCACATAACGCCTCTAGCGCTGCCATAGCGGTAAGCAATTCAAGGCAGAGGCTGACATGACACAGGTACCGAACGTCCAGACGATCGCGAAAGGCGCGACGCCTTCGAAGCTGCTGGGAGGCGTGGCCGCCGTCGCCCTCCTCGGCGCGTTCGGCGCGCCCACGGCGGCTCTCGCCGACACGGCGAGCGAGATCAAGGCGCTCAAGGCCGAGCTGAAGCGGCTCGAGCACAAGCTCGAAGACCAGGCCAAGACGACGCATCAGGTCAAGAACGCGCTGAACTCGGCCAAGAGCGCCCCGGGCGGCAATGCCCCGCCGCCGGTGTTCGTCAGCTTCAAGAACGGCCTCTATGTCGAGACCGAGGACAAGGCTTTCGACTTCAAGATCGGCGGCCGCATTCAGGTCGACGGCGGCTTCGGCGGTCGCGCCGACACCTTCTCCGCGAGCAATGTCGGCTTCCGCCGCGCCCGCCTCGAGGTGGAGGGCAAGGCCTATAAGAACTGGTATTACAAGTTCCAATACGACTTCACCGGGACCGGCGTCGCCGGCATTCGCGACGCCTTCCTGGCGTATCGCACGTCGCTGCTGCCCGAGCAGATCACCAAGCAGCCGGTCACCTTCCAGGTCGGCAATCAATACGAGCCGTTCGGCCTGGAGACGCTCAACTCGTCGAAGCACATCGTGTTCATCGAGCGCGCCATGACCGAGGCGCTGACCCCCGCCCGCCATATCGGCGCGTCGGTCGGCGTCGGCGACAAGAACTGGGCCGTCAAGACCGGCCTCTTCTCCACCAGCCCGCAGGACGCCACGACCGCGCCGCCCACCGGCGAGGCGCAATATTGGGACGCCTCGGTGCGCGCGATCTATGCGCCGATCCTCGAGGAGGACAAGCTGCTGCATGTCGGCGCGTCCTTCCTCTATCATAAGCCGAACAACACCACTGCGGCGACGGACGCCAACTTCCTGCGTCCGGGCAATGCGAGCCGCGACGAGCTCGGCATTCTGGGCGGCGGCGGCGCTCTGATCCGCGTTCCCACCGCTCAGGACCTCTCCTGCGCCGCCGGCGCCGGAACCCTCAATTCGACCGTCCCGGCCGCGGCGCTCGCCTTCGCGCCTTTCTTCCGCCGCAGCAGCTGCTTGAAATACAGCTATAACTACGGCTTCGAGGCCGCCGCGGTCTACGGCCCCTTCTCGCTGCAGGGCGAATATGTGGCCGCCCAATATGAACGCGATCCCACCAATGCGCTGCTGCTCGGCAATGCCGGCGGCTCCAGCCTTTCCTACAGCAGCTACTATGTCTTCGGCTCGGTGTTCCTGACCGGCGAGACGCGCGCCGCCTCCTATCGCGGCTATGACAAGGATTGGAACACCCCCGGCACGTTCAGCGATGTCGCGATCAAGAATCCGCTCAGCAAGGGCGGCCTCGGCGCCTGGGAGTTCGCCGTTCGCTTCAGCGAGCTCAATCTGAACAACGGCGGCCTCACCGGCGACAATTATTCGGCCACGCTCGGCGTCGGCTCGGCGCTCCAGCAGGCGCTCAGCAAGACCGGAACCATCGGCGGCCGCGAGGAGAATCTGACGATCGGCCTGAACTGGTATCCGGACAAGGGCGTTCGCTTCCAGGCGAACTGGACCCGCGCCCTGACGCTCGTCGCGCCGTCCGATCGTCCCTATCTCAACGGCCAGCACCCGAACGCCTTCATCGCCCGCGCGCAGGTCTTCTGGTGAGCGAAGTCTCCGGCGTTCGAGGCCGCGAGACGAGGTCATGAAAAACAGAAAAGGCCGCCCTCCGGGCGGCCTTTTCGCGTCCAGGGAAGCGTGACATTTGCGCAACAGCGACCGAGAAAGCGATCCGCCCGTCCGAGGCCAGACTAGTCATATTATTTTGTCTATGGATAGTATGCGCTACGTAGGGAGATTCCACGGGGAGACAAATGAACCGGCATAGCCATCTGCGCGGCAAAACCATGCGGCGCCTCTCGAGCAGCGTCGCTCTCATCGCTTTCGCTTCGGCCCTCGCCGTTCCCGCGTCCGCGCTGGCTGACACGGCGAGCGAGATCAAAGCGCTGAAAGCCGAGCTCAAGCGGCTCGAGGCCAAGGTCGCCCAGCAGGGCAAGGATCATGCTCAGGTCAAGAACGCGCTCAACGCGGCCAAGGCCGCGCCGGGAACGAGCGCGCCGCCGCCGGTCTTCGTCTCCTTCCGCAACGGCCTCTTCGTCGAGACCGAGGATCAGGACTTCAATTTCAAGGTCGGCGGGCACATTCAGGCCGACGGCGGCTTCGCCTCCTCCGCCGACACCATCTCTCGCTCCAATGTCGGCTTCCGCCGCGCCCGTCTCGAGGTCGAGGGCAAAGCCTTCAAGAATTGGTACTACAAGCTCCAATATGATTTCACCGGCTCGGGCGCGGCCGGCATTCGCGACTTCTATTTCGCCTATCGCAACAGGTTCCTGCCCGAAGAGATCACCAAGCAGCCAGTCACGATCCAGATCGGCAACTTCAAGGAGCCCTTCAGCCTCGAGGCCATCGAATCGTCGAAGCATTTCGTCTTTGTCGAGCGCTCGCTGCCCTCCGTCCTTTCGCCGAGCCGCCACATCGGCGCGGCGATCGCGGCCGGCGACAAGCAGTGGTCGATCAAGACCGGCATCTTCTCGACCAGCCCGCAGGACACGGCGACCTCTCCGCCCACGGGCGAATCGCAATATTGGGACGCCGCCGTCCGCGCCACCTATGCGCCCATCCAGGAAGAGGACAAGCTCCTCCACCTCGGCGGCTCGTTCAAATATCACAAGCCCAACAACACCACCGCCGCGACCGACGCCGCCGATCTGCGCCCCGGCCAGTCGAGCGAGCGCGAGGAGACCGACGTGCTCGGCGGCGGCGGCGCGCTGACCCGCGTCTCCGCGGCCCAGGACCTCTCCTGCGGCGCCTCCGCGGCGAGCCTCAACATAGCGACCACCGGCGTCGGCCTGCTGAGCGCGCCCTTCGCGCGGCGCTCGAGCTGCCTGAAATACTCCTATAATTACGGCTTCGAAGCCGCCGCCGCCTATGGCCCGGTCTCATTGCAGGCGGAATATATCGCCGCCCAATATGAGCGCGACGCCACCAATGTGCTCATCTACGGCAATGGCGGCGGAACCAGCCTGCGCTACAGCGGCTATTACGTCTTCGGCTCCGTATTTCTGACCGGCGAGTCCCGCGCCGCCTCCTATCGCGGCTACGACAAGGACTTCAACACGCCCGGCAGTTTCACCGACATTCAGATCAAGAATCCGGTGAACAAGGGCGGTCTGGGCGCCTGGGAGTTCGCGGCCCGCTTCAGCGAGCTCAATCTCAACAATGGCGGCCTCGTCGACGGCGGCTTCGTCTATGCGGCGACCGTGGCCGGCAACGCCGCGCAAAAGGCCCTGGCCAGCACGGCGACGCTCGGCGGGCGCCAGGAGAATCTGACGCTGGCGCTCAACTGGTATCCGGTCAAAGGCGTGCGCTTCCAGGCCAATTGGACCAAGACGCTGACGCTGATCGCGCCCTCCGATCGTCCCTTCCTCAATGGCGACCACCCCAGCCTCTTCCTCGCCAGAGCGCAGATCTTCTGGTGAGCGAGACCTTCGAGGTCTGAACGATCTACAGAACGCTCTCTAACGTCGCGGCCGCCCTTCATCGGGCGGCCGTCGTCGTTTCACGCATCATCGTCCAGCTGCGCCCTTTTCAAACATGCAGAAACAATCGTAATCATTTAAGATATTCATGCTGCCGATTCGGCGAATAGTCGGTAATCGAGTCGTTTACCTAAGTGTAAATACGCAATTCGATTTATCGCTGCTTCGACGGATCTGCAAACATGCCATTTATGAAGCGATTTCTTGTCGGAATGGCCATAGCAACGTCTTGCGTCGCCGCCGTGCGCGCCGAAGAGCTTCCGAAACGACAGGCCGCGCCAGTCGAATATGTTCGTATCTGCGATCAATATGGCTCGGCCTTCTTCTACATCCCCGGCAACAACACCTGCCTGCGCATCGGCGGCGCCGTCGTCGCCGAATGGCGCTCGTGGAGCACCTCCTACCGCATGTCGCGCAACATCATCGCGACCGACAATCCTTTCGCCTTCGGCCCGAGCATCAACTCCAATCCGCTCGGCATACCGGGCCATGTTCCCCTCCTCGGCTATTCCAATCCGCGCAGCGGCGACAATAGCGGCTTCGTCGGCATCGGCCGGGTCGAGATGGACGCCCGCGCGCCGACCGACTACGGCACGATGCGCGCCTTCATTCGGCTCGAATCGCAATTCGGCTCGGACAGCAGCGCGGCGACCGGCTCGATCAGCGGCTCGCAATATTTCGGCGCCGCAAATTTCTCCAACGGCAATGTGTTCCGCACCACGGCGCGCGAGACGACGATCCTCAACAAGGCCTTTGTGCAATTTGGCGGCATTACCGCCGGCCGCGTGCAGTCTTTCTTCGATTTCTACACCGACAATATCGATTGGGAGGCGCTGCGCGGCTCCAACTCCACCGTCGGCGCGCTGGCCTATACCTATAGTTTCCGCGACGGAGCCTCGCTCAGCTTCTCGCTCGAGGACAATGTCTCGCGACGCGGCTTCATCGGCTCGACGATCGGCGCCTTCAATTACGTCGCCGCGGTTTATGGCCTCTCGGGCGCTGCGGCGGACGCCGCGGCGGCGGCCTGGGGAACGCGCTTCACCGGCGTGCCGGACGGCGTGCAAATTCCAGAGATCGTCGGCGCATTCCGCATCGACCAGCCCTGGGGCGCCGTGCAGCTGTCCGGCGCGGCGCATCAGCTGCGCACATCCACCTACACACGCAACGCCACGGTGGCGACGCCCGTCACCGGACTGCCGCTCGGCACAGCCATCCCCGTCGTTTCGCAGGAGGATTACGGCTATGCGTTCCAGCTCGGCTGGCAGTTCAATCTCGACAAATTCGCCCCCGATATTTTTTCCGAGGGCGACAAGCTATGGGTGCAGGGGACCTACGCCCGCGGCGCCGTCGGCTATCTGATGGGCAATAATCTCAGCTTCAACGGCGGCCCGGTGAATGGCAACGCCTTCTACGGCTATGGCAATGGCGGCATCAAAGCCAGCAATGGCTGGGAGTTTCTGAGCTTCGACTGCATTTGGACCGCCGCCGCCCATTGCGACAAATCGATCGGCTGGGTGGGACTGGCCGCCTTCAAGCATTATTGGACGCCGACGCTCTCCTCCGGCGTCTACGGCTCGCTGATGGAGCTCTATTACAGCCCGAGCGCCATAGCGGATTTCGGCGGCGGCGTCGGCGCGGTGAACACGACCGAATATCGGGTCGGCTCCAATCTCGTCTGGACGCCGATCAAGAATTTCGATCTCGGCGGCGAGCTGATGTATCTGCGCGACAATCACCACAACCGGCCGGTGGGGCTCGCGCCGGACATTGCGTTGTGGTCGGTGGGCCTGCCGTCCTGGAAGGGCGCGAATGCGACAGTGGAGGGACGCGTGCGCCTGCAGCGCTCGTTCTGACGCCGAGAGCTCCTCGCTCAGTCGTGTCGTCTTCACGCGACCGGTTCCCGCTTCGCTCGAAAGCACTCTAGCTCTCGCGCGTGAAGACGCCGTCCGCCTCCATCATCTCGAGCAGCATGCCCTCGCGCAGGCCGCGATCGGCGATGCGCGTGCGGGAGGCCGGGAAGACGCGGCGAATCGCCTCGAAGATCGCGCAGCCGGCGAGCACGAGATCGGCGCGCTGCGGGCCGATGCAGCCATTGGCGGCGCGCTGGTCGAAATCCATGGCGCGCAGCGAATCGATGGCGCGCGTGGCGTCCTCGTCCGAGAGCCAGAGCCCGTCGACGCGCCAGCGATCATAGCGCTCGAGGCCCAGATGCACGCCGGCGAGCGTCGTCACCGTGCCGGAGGTGCCGAGCAGATGGAAACGCTCGCAGCGCCGCTCCGCCGCCGTGCGCTCGGCGAAGGCGGCGAGCCCCTCGAGCGCGCGCGCCGTCATCGCTTCGTAAATTGCCGGCGTCACGCTCTTGCCGCCGAATCGCTCCGCCAGCGAGACGACGCCGAGCTCGAGCGAGGTCCAATGGCGCAATTCGCAGCCCTGCGCGTCGCGCGTCAGCCACACCAGCTCGGTGGAGCCGCCGCCGATGTCGAAGAGCAGAATGCTCTCCGCGCGCGGGTCGGCGAGCGAGCCGCAGCCGCGCGCGGCGAGGCGCGCCTCGGTCTCGCGATCGATTACCTCGAGCAGCAGGCCGGTCCGCTCATGCACGCGCTCGACGAATTCGGCGCCATTCTCGGCCGCGCGGCAGGCCTGGGTGGCGATGAGCCGGGCGCGGGAGACGCCGCGGGCGCTCATTTTCTCGCGGCAGACGTCCAGCGCCTCCAGCGTGCGCTCGATCGCCTGCTCGCAGATGCGGCTCGAGGAGCCCATGCCCTCGCCGAGCCGCACGATGCGGGAGAAAGCGTCGACGATGCGCAGCAGGTCGGTCTTGCGCCGTGAGCGCTGCTCCGGCCGGGCGATCAGCAGCCGGCAATTATTGGTGCCGAGATCGAGCGCCGCATAGACATGATCGTCGCGCCGCTCGCCCGGAAGGCGAGCGCTCCGCGCGGAGACGTCCGCAGCGCAAGAGGGGTCAGACGGGCGGACAGGATCGCCCGCGCCGTCCACGGATGCGCGCGCCCCCGCTCCAGCGCGCGACGCCTCGCCTCCGCCCAGGCCCCCGCCCCAATGTTCCGGCTTTTTCAACCCGCCTCCCGATCGGCCTTTTTTCCTTCGCGCCGCCGCGCCGCCGATCCCCGTCTCGACGAACTCTCATGGCCGATCGCGGGAAGTGTAGCAAGGCCGGCGCGAATGCCAAGGAGCGCGTTTACGGGCCGCGCCGGCGGGCGGGCCGACGGGCGCGAGCGAGGCCATTGTGAAAACCGGCGAAGGTCGCGCCACATACCGCGCTGATCAAACCGCGCCGATCATGTTGACAGAGGCGCATCCTCTCTTTAGATCACCGCGACGCGCCGCTTCGCCGCGCGACCGTTGGGGGATAGTTCAACGGTAGAACAGCGGACTCTGACTCCGTTAATCTTGGTTCGAATCCAGGTCCCCCAGCCATACTCGATAAAATCCCTAGAGTTCCAGGCTCTTGAAAAAGAGCCCCGGTTTCGCGCGCCCCGAGGTCCAAAGCATTGGTCCAAAATGGGGTCCAAAATCCATGAAGAGCGGCTGCAATCTGCGCCGGCGCGCCTCCGCCTATCAGTTCCGTTTCGCCCTGCCGCAGCGGCTTGCGTCTTTCTGCGGCCGGAGAGAGATTGTCGTGGGGCTGCGCACGACCGCTTATCGGCTCGCCATCAAGCGGGCGCGCGTGCTGCGGACGTGCGTGGAGAGGCTGATGGAGGAGCTCGATCTCGTTACGGTCAAGGCCGAGGCCGAAAGGCTCGTGCGCGCCTGGATCGACAGGCAGGTGGTCGCGGTCGAGAACAATCTCGCCAGCCACGGCGCCTCCTATTTCGACGCCGAGGAGGCCGCGCGACTCGGGCCGGAATTCCTCCAAGAGACCCAAAATCTGTTCCACACGGTGGCGCGAATCAATCACGAGGATGACCTCCGTCCAGCGATCGCCGCCCTTCTCGCGGGCCAGATGGCGGAGGCGCGCCCGTTTCTGCGAGAGGCCATGAAGATGGCCTGCGCCGAGATCGGCATCGCGGAGGAGAAATTGGACGGGCCGGCGGGACCCATGATCGAGCGCGCGGTGCTGCGCGGCTTCATGACTCTGCTCGACGAGACGTTCGCCATCGAGGGCGGCGAGGTCGAGCCCGTGCCGCGCAGCGCAGCCGCGCCGGCGCCGCCCGCGCCGCAGCCCGCGGCGGCGCCCGCCCCCGCGCCGGAAAAGCCGTTCTTCGCCGCCTGGGACGATTTCGTCGAGAGCAAGACGACGCTGAAGGAGTGGAAGGCGGACATGCCGAACAATGCGCGCTCGGCCCGCAACACATTCGAGGCGCTGGTCGGCGATCCGCCGCCGACGCGAATCACGAAGGCGGTCGTCTCCGACTACAAAGCCGACCTTCTCCGTCTGCCGCGCTACTACGACAAGTCGCGCCAGTGGCGCGATCTGCCGCTGACCAAGGTCGGCGCCGCCGTCGTGAAATTCCGCGAAGAGAATCCGAAGGAGACGGTTCCGATGCTCGCGCCGACGACGGCCAATAAGCATCTGACCAATCTCTCCACCTATTGGAATTGGCTCGAGCAGAACGGCCGCCTGCCGGACGGGCTGAAAAACCCTTTCGCCGGACTCAAATCCAAGCGCCGCCGAGGCCGCGCCGCTCGCGAGGAACGGCGGATGTGGCCGGCGTCGCTGGAGCGCAAGCTCTTCGAATCGGCGGTGTGGACCGGCTGCCTTTCGATCCACCGCCGCAGCAAGCCCGGACCGACCATCTACCGCGACGCCTTGTTCTGGGTTCCGCTCCTCGGGCGGCTGCTCGGCGCCCGCGAGGACGAATTGTGCTGCCGCAAGGTCGGCGACATCAAATTCCTCGACGGCATCGCCTATCTCGAAATCCGCGGCTCGAAGACCGACTCCTCGGATCGCGACCTGCCGCTGCCGACCCTCATCTTGGATTTCGGATTTCTGGAATACCGTTTTTACGGCCGCGCTGCGGACGAGCCGCTGTTTCCGGAGCTGATCGCCCAGGGGTCGGGAAATCGGCATTCGGACGCCTTCAGCGGGCGGTTCACCCATTATCGCCACAAGATCGGCGTGAAAGAGCCGCTCGTCGACTTCCATTCCTTCCGGCACAATGTCACGACGGCGCTCAAGAACCGGGCGGACATCAACCCCGGCTGGGTCGACGAGATCACCGGGCACGCGAGCGACGAGCGCACGAGCGAGAGCACGCGCTATACGAAGGTGATCTTACTCACCAATTTGAAGACGGCGATCGACGGGGTGACCATCGCCGCCGATCTGTCGCATCTGCGCTATGCCGGCCCCAAGGGCGTGCAGGCGCCGGGCGCGCGCGAAGAGATCGACATGTTCCGCAAGCTCGCCGAGCAGGAGATGCGCAAGAAGGAGGGACAGAACCAAGTGAAGGTGAAGACAAAGGAAAAGGTAAAGGCGTGAGGGAGCGTCGAATAGACGCGCCGGCCCTGTCCCAAATTTTTGCATACGAAGCGACAAGCGTCGGAGCGGCGATCACGTCCTCGGCGCCCATCTGCTTCGGACACTTCGCAACGTTCGATCATCCAACGGCTCGCCGGTCCCTGGGGATCGGACGCCCGATAGACGGTGGACATAGGCAAGGCGAACCCGCCGTGGCGCGTGAAGGTGTGCTGGAGCCGTTCGTAGATCGCGTCCTGCCGTTCGACATGAATGCGACGCGCTGCTATTCCGATTTGGCGGTAAATGAAGGAGGTGTCGCCATCGACAACCCGACACTGCACGGGCTTCCGTTGCACGTGCCAGCCCTCCCCCTCAGGGCTGTGCAGTTCTTAACGAGCCCCTGCCATTTCGAGGGCAGCTCGGATATTGAGAGCGGCGCGCCATCTGGCGTTCTTGATGTTGTCGCAACCATCGGCGCGCAGGAGATTATAGGCGAAGGAGCGGAGCCGCGCGACGATGTCCGGGTTCTTGCGAATGCGCGAAGCGTCCTCCGCGAACGCCACGTCGCGCACATAGTGGCTGCCGTTCTCGATGCGCCAATGGCCTCTGATCCATTCGTTCCAACGCTCGGGCGTCGGGCCGGTCGCCGAGGACACCCAATAGACGGTCTCGATCGTCTGCTTCAAAAGACCGGTCGCCGGATCGCGGCGGTAGATTGTGCGCTCCAGCCGCAGCACGGTCTTTATGAGCGGCTCCCACGCCGTATGGCGGAACCACGCCTTCGCTGGAAAGACAGAAAGCTTTCGCGTCTCCCAGCGGTTGCGGCCTTTCGACTGGCTCGTCGCAGAGCCGCTCGGCTTGCGGCCCGCCGCGCCGAGTTCGAGCCGGCGACGCAGGCCCGGTTGATTGTCCTTCACCTGCGTCAGCAGGTGATTGCCGGACGCGATCACGCGTTCGAACAGTTTTTTTGGCAGTGTTCTGCGTCGAGCGTGAACAGGCAGCGCTTCAATCCCAGCGCTTCGATCAGCTCCGGAGCGGTGGGAATCTCATTGCTCTTTTCGGCGACCATCACATGCGCGAGCACGATCCGATCGGCGTGTCGCAGCGCCGACATCATGTGCGCGGCCTTCCGGTCGCTGAACGCATCGAAGCTGCCGCGCAGAGTCTTCCCGTCGACGGCGATCGCCGTCAGCCCCTGCACGGCGGGCGGCGCCGGCATGCTCGCGGCATGACGTCGAAACGCCGCCTCCAACGCTGCCGGATCGACGCCTTGCAGGATCAGCCGCAGACCGGTGTAGGATGGCGTGTAGGGCAGCTTCAGGCCGAAGGCGTCGTTCAATCGCAGACGATGCGCGCGAATGAACTCATGCATCTGCCGATAAGAATTGGCGCCGCCGACCATGGCGATGATCGCGTAGAGCAGCACCGTCGAAAGATCGAACCGCTTGCCTTCTCGGCGACGATGATCCGGAATGTCCCGCAAAATCTCCAGAAGCGACACCTGCATGCGACAACCTCCGATTCGGGTTGTCGCCTATAGATTCACACATCCGTCGCGACGGGAATCGCCCGTCCGCTATAAAGTATAGAGAACTGAACGGCCCTGCCCTCCCCCTCCACCCACGCCTGCTTCAACCTCTCAACATTTCAATCGTGCCAGTACAACGCATTATTGCTTCCGATCAGGAGGTCGACACGGAGAGAGCTCACAGGGCCTGCGTCAGAAAAATGGTGCGTTGACGCCTCCGCCTACCGCCTACATAGCTAGCCAGGCAAGCCAGGAACCCAATCGCATGGAATGGTCGCGGCAAGACGCCAAGAACCAGTTCTCCAAAGTGGTGCAGAAGGCGCGCGAGGACGGCCCGCAGACCGTAACTTTGCGCGGCGGTCGTGCTGTCTGCGCAAGACTATGACCTGTTGCGCGCCAAGCCCTCGCTGGTCGACGATCTGCTCGCCGGCCCGAGCTGGGACGACGAGTTCGCCGAGGCGATTGTCCGGCGCGCCAAGGCGCCCAGCCGCGGCTCGCCCTTCTGATGTATCTGGTCGACACCAATGTCGTCGCTATGCTCGGCGGGGCTCTACAAGGGTGATCGCGTGGCTGCGCTCCGTCGATCCGCTCGGGATCCATCTCAGCGTGCTCACGCTGGGAGAAATCATGCGTGGAATCGCGCTGAAGCAGAAGTCTGACCCCAAAGCCGCCGGCCATCTCGCCGAATGGCTTCGTAAGCTGCGGAGCGACCATTCCGACCGCATCCTGCCGATCACCGATCAGATCGCCGTCGAATGGGGACGGATCGCCGCGATCCGGCCGCGCGGCGATGTGGACGGACTGATCGCGGCGACCGCGATCGTTCACGATCTCATCGTGGTCACGCGCAATACCGCGGTCTTCGACGACACCGGGGCGTCGGTAATCGATCCGTGGGATTTCGTTTGATCCGCCAGCCGATTGCCAGAACGCGCAGAATATTCGACGCGCGTGCTCAGGTCAGCTGTCGTCCGCATTGCCCGCCACCCATCGAAACCGTTCGTTAACGAACGGTTTCGCGAGCCGCCGCGGCGAAAATGGGTCTATCCTAAAGATGAGGGGGAGTCATGAGCGTTCAGCCAGAAGTCGGCGCGGTTGCCGAATAGACGCGCGGAATGAGCGCAACCAATTTCGAAACAGAGTAACAGCAAACTCGCCGCTCCGTGACGCGCCGAGGCCCTTCTCCACACAACTCCGAAAGCGTCAGCATTTATCCTCGGCGCCGCAAGCGCATCATGCCGCGCGAGGCTCGATCGCGTCGAGTTCCTGGCTGATCTGTCGGCGCCGCTCCATGAGATCGTGATCGGCCTGCAAGCCGAGAAAGAAGCCCTCCGAGACGCCGAAATATCGCGCGAGCCGCAGATCCGTATCCGCAGTGATCGCCCGCTTGCCGAGGACGATCTCGTTGATCCGGCGCGGCGGCACTCGAATGGCTCGAGCGAGCGCCGTTTGGCTCAACCTCATTGGAATTATGAACTCCTCGGCAAGGATTTCGCCGGGGGTCGGGTTCGGCAGGAGATCAGTCATGGTAGTCGACGATGGTGACATGGGATGGCCCTCCTTCGATCCAGAAAAAACAGATGCGCCATTGATCGTTGATCCTGACCGAATGCTGGCCCGCGCGATCGCCCACGAGCGCCTCGAGACGATTGCCCGGCGGAACGCGCAGATCGTTCAGCACACGCGCTTGGTTCAGTAGGCGCAGTTTGCGCAGCGCCACTGTCTGAATGTCCGGCGGCAAGCGCCGGCTGCGGTGACCCGACCATATGAGTTCCGTTTCATGGTCGGCAAAGCTCTTGATCGTGAAATGATATAACGCCTAACGTTATAGGGATCAATACCAAACTCCCGTCGACAGGCGGTCTCCTCGCTCGCGGTCTTCGACGACACTGGGACGTCGGTGATCGATCCTGTCAGCCGATTGCCTAGAGGCGCTCGGAATGTCGAGCGAGCGGCAAGTGACGCCCACCCGACGAACTCCGCTTCGGCGATCGGTAAAGCTTTGGATCATTGTCGCCCGTCGAAAGCCGCTTCCGTTGCTGCTGCTCGAAGGGTGAGAAGCTCACACTGAATGTCTCACCCGTCGATGATCGAAATGTTCCGCAAATCCTCGCCGCGCTGCACGACGCGGCGCTCGTAGCTGGCGCGGTTCTTCGTGCAGACGAGGCTGTAGGGCCTCCCCTGGCGCAAGGTCTTGGCGTCGACGTCCGCCTTCGCCGAGCGAATGGTCTGCTCGAGATGCGATCGAGCCGCTTCGGCGGCGCGCAGGACGAACTCCTTGCGCGTCGGATCGTCGAGGAAACGCGACAAGTCGGCGCAATCGCCGCATTTGCAGTCGAGCGCCGAGGCGCGGCGCCAATCGGCGGGCGGCTCGAGCGGCTCCGCTGCGCGAGCGCGCAGGTGATCGAGGCAGGCGGCGCGTAGCCGCTCGATCGCCGTATCGGCGTCCGAAAGAACGCCCTGCTCCGCCAGCAGACGCAGCGCCGGCACGAGAATGGCGTCGAGGCGATAGGTTTTTCGCTCAGTCAGAAGCCGTTCCGCCGCGCGCGCATTCGCGCTTTCGTCGATCCAGCGCAGAGCCGCAAGCATATCGGCGATTTCTTCAGCCTTGGGCGAATGCCTGCGCCAATCATGCTCCTCATCGGCATGAGGGGGCATTGCGGAAAGAAGATGCGCCGCGGCCGGGCGAAGCTCGGGCGCCAGCGACGAGACGGCGAGCCGACGCAAGAGCTTCGCGCAGGCAGGAAAGGACGCGCGTGCGGCGCCGGCCGAGAGACGCTCGACGAGAACGGCGCGCCGCGCCTCTGCGACCAGCGACAAGGCGTCCGCCAAGGACTCGACGTCCTGCGGCTCGAAACCGCGTATCGGCAATAGGCGCTCGAAGCAATTCTCGACGCCGGCGACATGGCAGAGACGGCGATAGGCGGCGAGCAGCCGCGCCGTCGGCGTCGGCCCTACACAAAGAGGAAGCCAGCTCGCTTCGACGAGGCGCGCCCCGATCGCGTCGGCGAGCCCGACGGCGCGCGCTCGGTCCTCCGGGCTCGCGGCGCGCTCGACAGAGGCTTCGAGATAGGCCAGAGCGTCATCCAGCTCGGCGCTTGCGAGGATGGAGAGAACATTCTCGCGCGGCCATAGCACCAGAGCGGCGCGCCGATAGGTGCGCTCGAATGACGCGCCCTCATTGCCGGTCGCCTCGCCGAAATATTCCTCGTCCGGCGCGAGCCCCTCGAAGACCTCGGGCGGCGCCAATTCGCAATCATCGAAGGGAATGGCCGGGAGATCGCTGATCGCGTCCGAGGCGTCCCTCCAAGAGCCGAGCGTCGCATCGCGAGAGCACACTTCACCCGCCTCGAATTCAGGCTCTTGCGCGCGCCACCGGCTGTGACGCGACGAATAGCCCGTGTGCTCGGCGGCCCCGTTCTCCTCGATGGTGAGCAGCGCGAGATGAATATCGCAATCTGCGTCGAGCGCCGCCTCTCTGAGTGTCTTCGCGGCGGCCTGATCGGCGCCTTTCAGCGACGCGAAGGAGATTTCGGCCGGGCTGTATGCGTGCTCGAGCGGGAGCACGATCTTCTCTGGAGCCGATCCATCCTTGCGCCAAGCGGCGAGCAGCGCGGCGATGTCGCGCCTCTGACGATCATAGATCGGCGCCGCCGGCGCGCGCCCCTTGCCCACCCTGCGCAGAGTATAGACGAGCGCCAGCCGATAGCCGCCCTCGACCGGCAGAACCTCGTGACGACAATCCGCGTAGAAAGCGGCAAAGCATGCTTCCGCCGGGTCCGGCGCGCGCAAGTCGATGCGCGCCTCGTGCTCGCGATGGCGAATGACGAGCTCGCCGCCCGAGTAGAGGCCAGGCGGCGCGACGATCAGCGTGCCGAACATTCCAGGGCATTTTTCCGTGTCGCGATGGTCGACGAAGAAGCCGCCCGGCTCATAGATCAAAAGCTTGTAGAAGATCGCCTCGACCGAGCCCTCGACGCCGAGTCCGTCGGCAGCGCGGGCCACGATCTCAGCGAGCGCCGCGCTCCATCGCCCCCCACTCAGTTTGACGCGCTCGGCGTCGATCTGCCAGCAATCACGCACGGACCGATCGACGACCGTTTCCGCACGACGTCCGAAAGGCGCGCGCTCGGCGACCTCGATCAGCAGCCTCGCCTGCGCCTCGAGCAGCGGCAGCGCAACCGGCCCGGCGCCCTCGACGGACAGAGCCGGCGCGCGCCAGTCGAAGACGCCATTCGTGTAGAAATCGCCGGGGCGCCGAACTTCGGCGAGCGCGGCGGGAAGCTTCGAGGTGAGAGACATGCGGCAAGGTCCTGACGATTCCCCGAATATACGCCGGCTCCGCCCGAGGCGAGAGCGGGACAGGAGCGAAAGCTGGGGAGAAAATCGCGTCGTCTCGCCCGCGCGCGGGTCGACGCTCGCCCATAGAATGCCTGCATCTCGCACGAATGCCGCGGAAGATCGGGCGCGAGAAGCCCGCGCATCTCGACGCGCTGGACCTCGGCTCCGTCAGCGTCACGGATTGAAGATCGGGACGCCCATTGGCGCAAAGTCGGCAATATTGCGCGTCGCGACCATCATGCCGTGGACAAGCGCCCGTCGCGGCGATCAGCGCATCACGCTCGGAGCGTGGATCAGGTCCATGCAACCGCGCGCATCGTCGAGCGATAGCGGAGTCGACGAGGAACTCGTCATCGGGGTCGGCGCCATTCGCCGTCGCGTCTTCGCCAGCGCCCGCCGCCCTCGCCCGGCGGCGACGCGTCTCGCCGGCGCCGCGTCGTTCCCCGCGCGCAAAATCCCGGTGGAAAGCGCCCTGCGATCCCGCGCCCGCCCGTGCGACTTGTGTAAGCTCGAAAACTCGAGCGGAAGGGAGTGGCGGCATGGCCGGACATCGGGGCGCAACGGCGCGCAAAACCGAAAAGCAATCTCGAAAGAGGATCGACAGCGACGACGCCAGCATAGCCACGCTCGTCGAGGAAATGTGCGTCGACGCGCTCTCCGGTCTGCCGCCCGCCAAGATCGAGGAAATCCTTCGGCCATGGCTCGCCAAGGCGGCGCCGCTCGATCCGAATGATCCGAGCGCCGCGTCGTTTCTGATCGAGGCGCTGACCCTCGCCGGCTGTCTCGCGCTCTTCACGCCGACGCTGATGGGCGCAGCGCCGATCGAGCGCTATGCGAAACAGCGCCGCGCGGACGCGGATGCCGAGACGCGCGCGGCGCTCGACATTCTGGTCCAAACGGAATTCCATTTGGTGCAATATAAATCCCGCGTGGGCGAGCGCCGCCTCCTCGCACAGGATCGGGCGAGCGGCGCTTCCATCTCCCTCCTCGACGACACGGCGCCGGAGAGCGCCATGCTCGTGGATGTCGCGACTTGGCTCGCACCTTTGCCCGGAGGCGATTTCGTGGCGGTCGGGCCACTCCTGCCGCTGGACGAGACGGCGCTAGCGGAAGCGCTATCTTTCGTTCGGCCGGGCAAGGGACTCGTCAATCCCCGGCGCTGCGCCGCCGCGGTCTACCGCCATGTCGTGCGTCACGGCGGGCTGCGCGTGGAGGGCCTCAACGTCTTTTCGGAGCCGCCCGCGGAGGCCGAGGCTTTCGTGGAGGAGCGGGACGCGCTCGACGCGCTCGCCGCCGCCTTCCTGGCGGCAGAGGGCGAGACGACGCCCGCGCTCGTCCAGGAAGCGCGCGAATTGGCGAGCGTCGACATCATCGTCCACGCGCTGTCGCGTAGCGTGATATCGCAACGGGCCGGCCGCGCCAATGTCGCCGACATCTTCTCCACGCTGGCCTATCTGATGCTGGAGACGCTCGACCGGCGCGACGTCGCCGGCTTCGGCGGCGGACGCATGCTGGAAGAGGTGGAGGCGGACGTCGAGCGCGCCGTCGCGCATGAGCGCGCACATGCCGGAGTCCGCACCCTATTCGAGGAGCTGCGGCGCCGATTGCTCGCGGCGCGCCGGCCGAAGTCGACCGACAGCGAGGCCGACGCCGAGCTCGCACGCGTTCTGCAACGCATACAGGCGCTGCGCGCCAAGACGGTCGAGCAAGGCTGCACCGAGCAGGAGGCGCTGGCCTCGGCGCGCAAAGTGGCCGAGCTGCTCGATCGCTACGGCCTCACGTTGTGCGAGATCGAGATGCGCGAGCGCCCCTGCGAGGGCGTCGGCGTCGACACCGGCCGCAAACGTCGCGCGCCGATCGACGAATGCGCGCCGACTGTCGCGCATTTCTGCGATTGCAAAATGTGGTTCGAGAAGAGCGCCTCCGGCTCGCTGCGCTTCGTGTTCTTCGGCCTGCCCGCGGATGTCGCCGCGGCGCATGTCCTCCACGATCTGATCGTCCTCGCATTCGAGGCCGAGACCGCCGCCTACAAGAAACGCGAGCCGGGCGCATCGGCCCGCTCCTTTCAGATCGGGCTGGCGCATGGGATTTGCCACAAGCTCCATACGATGGAGGCGGAGCGTGACGCCGCCAACCAGGCCTCCGGCGCCCGCGCGCTCGTGCCGATCAAGCGCAGCGTCATAGACGAGGAAATGGAAAAGCTCGGGCTCTCCTTTCATGCGAAACCGCAAGGGCGCCGCCGCAAGGTGACGATCGACGACTATGAGGCGGGCGTCGCCGCCGGACGCCATTTCGAGCCGCATCGGAGCGTCGAAGGAGCGTGAGTCACGCCGTCACAACTCTTCTTGCTCGCCGTCGAGCGGCAGGCGACACGCAATCCATTGCGCTCGTCCGGCGCCACGAGCAGACCGGACGAAGACGCATCCGTCTCATCCGTCGTGAAAGCGCAAATGGTGACGGAGTCCGTTGCGTCGAAACTGTCATCTTGCATGATGAGCACATGGCGCGGCTCGCCTGCGTAGTCCTTGCCTCCGGCAACGGTCCCGGACGTCGGAAGTAGTGGCGCCCACCATGAGCCGAACCTCCAAGGCTTCGCTGCCGGCGCCAATAGTTCGAGCGAATTCGATTCATCTCGGATTGCGATTTCGCTCCGTCGGCCTAATTCAAGGTATGATCCGGTTCGTGAAATCTCCAAAAATTGCTTTAAGGGAGTAGGCCAATGAACATCAGCATCGCGCACCTCCAGCCGATCGTCTCGCTGCTCGCCGGCGTTCTCATTCTGATCATCCCTCGGCTTCTCAACTACATCGTCGCGATCTTTCTGATCGTATCGGGAGTTCTGGGCCTCGGGTGGATCAAATGACAGGACGGCTTTGATCGAGACCGCCGATCGCCGCAAATCGATCGGCGCCACATGAACGGAAGCGTGCGACGACTTGTTCGCGCCAGCTCAGACGTCGCGAGAATGGGGTGGGATGAGTCGTCTTCGCCTGCACGCTGAGAAGCACCTCGTCGATCGCATCGGTTGGCTGAGAGCGGCAGTGCTCGGCGCCAATGACGGGATCGTCTCGACCGCGAGCCTGATCGTCGGCGTAGCCGCGGCGACCGCGACGCGAAACGATATTTTAATCGCGGGCGTCGCCGGACTGGCGGCCGGAGCCATGTCGATGGCTGCTGGCGAATATGTGTCCGTCAGCTCGCAATCCGACACCGAGCGAGCAGATCTCAAGCGTGAACGTAAAGAGTTGAGCGACAACGTCGAGTTGGAACTCGATGAGCTCGCCGACGTCTATGTCACACGCGGCGTCGATCGAGCGCTTGCGCTTCGAGTCGCCGAGCAAATGATGGCGAAAGACGCCCTGACTGCCCACGCGCGCGATGAGCTCGGAATTTCAGAGATCACCACCGCCCGTCCGGTGCAAGCGGCGCTGACATCGGCAGCGACGTTTTCGCTGGGCGCCGCCATGCCCTTGCTCATGGTCGTCGTGGCGCCTGTCGGCGCGCTTGTCCCCATCGTGTCCGTCGCGTCTTTGGCCTTCCTCGCGCTTTTGGGCGCCATCGGGGCAAGAGCAGGCGGCGCCGATGTTCTGCGCGCGACGGCTCGAGTGACATTCTGGGGCGCATTGGCGATGGCCCTCACCGCCGGCATCGGGAAAATTTTCGGCACGATCGTTTGAAGATTGGATTCACGAGAGGGGCATACTTTGTGAAAACCGGAGCGAGCGACGCAAGGCGTCCGCGCGCGACACGGGACGCAACATTCGCGGCAGACCGGCCTCGATCCTGCGATGTTGGATAAGAAGGTCGTCACCGCGGATCGGTTATTAAGTCACGAAGCGAGAATCAGGCGATCACGTCCTCGGCGCCCATCCCCTTCGGACACTTCGCGCTAATCGCCCGGGCACGTACGCCCTTATCGAAAATGCGCACGATCTCCTCGTCTCCGGTCTGCGCGGCGTCAGATTTCGATGCGTCGCTCAGTCCCCGCGGAGGAACTCGGGGAGATCGGCGGCGCCGTCGTCGCCTCTTCCGGCGCCCCCGTCCGGCGCCCCGGACGCCGGAATGTCCAGATTCGACACGAGGCTCTCCGCGGTCGAGGCCTCGGCGTCCTGGGCCGCTCCCTCCGTCACGCGCTCGGCCGGACCATCCTCCTTCAACTCCGCCTTCTGCTCTTCCGGCCCCGCCTTCAACTCACCCTCCGCCTGCTGAGGCGCCGCGGAATGACCACGCAGGGGAGAACTGCGTCCGCGCGTCGGCGCGCCCGAAGAAGCCCTCCCACGCTTGTCCGCGCCATCGAGCGGCGGTCTGTCGGGCTCGGCATCGTGAACGACCTTCGCTTTGGCTTCCTCGCTGACCGGCTCCGACGCGGCCACCGCGGCCGAAGGGGCGGCGGCGCTCGGCTCCGTCTCCTGGTCGTGTGCGCTCGCGTCGTCGCCGCTTTGCGTGGTCTCGGCGCCTTTTCCATTGCCAGCGCCCGAGGAGTCCGCGTCCGGAGTCACCATGACCTGACCGGAAGCTCCGACGATGGCGCGGATAACCGAGGGCGCCGCGACGCCGTGCCAAATCCAGCAGACGATGCCACGTCTCCGTGTATCCGTGTGACGAATGAGCCCCTGCGCCGTGAGCGCCTGCTCGAGCTCCGGCTCTCGCTCGCGAAGAGTCACGAACAGATCGCGAGGCCGCATGTCGGGCGCTTTCGCGAACTCCAACGTCGCAGCGCCTCGCTGATGGAGGATACGGCGCTGATTCGGGTCCGCCAGCAATTCGGCCAGCAGGCTGAACGCGCCATAGAGCATTTCGGGGGTCACACCCGGCCGCGGCTCCGCGAGATGCAATTTGATCCCGCGCTGCAACGTCTGGCGCCAAGCGGTCTTTTCAGCTTTCGTCACCGAGGCGAGCGCAGCGTGATATTCGGTGGACACCTGGGCGAACGTGGCCAAATCGGGGATGATCATCACGCACCTCGCTAAGCTGAACGATTAAGCTATATCACAGGCTCACTCGAGCATTTACATTTGTCAAGCGCATTTTTCATACGACTTTCACAAGGATTTTCCCGGGCCATGAGCGATAATCCCGACGACAATCCCGACATGATTTCGAAATGTGTACGCATGCGCACATAAGAGCTATGGAATTCCACCACCGTTGTTCGAGGTAGCTATCAGAAAGCGCTTGACCCCTCGAATTGCAAGATTCATTCGTTCCTCAAGGCGCCATCTAAATTTACGGACACGCTGAAACTGGAGCGCTCCAAAGGCGCCAAATCGCCAAGATTCGAACCATCCCAGCAATAGCGCTATCGATTACGTGATCGATCTCGCATAACGGCTCTGCTAGGGGATCAGACCTCGAACGAAATTTACAGGATGGTTATGGACACCACTCCACATGGATGTGTCGGTGCCGCGTTACTCCATCGTTATGAAACGGATTTATCCGTTTATGTAACGGAATTGTCCGCGGACAATTCCGTTACATAACATGACTTTTTCTCCTCGATCTCCACGAATCGAGCCACCATCACAACGTTGATTTTTTTGATTTTCACCGGCACAAAGCACAAAACTGAACACAAATTAAACACATTTGATCATATGATATTTAGCATCACTGACTTTATTTTTGGACCGGATCCATGGACGCAACCCCTATTCCCGAACCGCGCCGCGGTCGTCGTCGTAGATCGGATCGCGCCAATGGCGGCGCGACATTGAAATAGGAAAATCGGCGTGGCGATCAGCGAGCAGACTGTCTCCGCATATACGGTCCGCACGTCGCAATTGCGGTGGCAATGCGCCAGCATGCTCATGCTCGACCTCGCCACGCTGACATGGCCGCGTTTCGTCGAGTGGCTCATTGCGCAGCGACCTCGGTGGAGCCGGTCGACATGGCGGACCTACAAGCGCTCGGTCATCGAGGTCATGAAGCGGGCGCACCCGGACGAGTGCGGCGCGATGGCGGAGCTGGGCGCAGCGACACAAACCGGCGCGAGAAAAAAGACCGACCAGACGTCGGCCGCCAAGGCGACGCGCTTCGGAGCTGATGAGCGAGAGCGGATTTTCGCGGCTCTTCGACTCGGGCGATCCAACCGGGCGCTGGAGCTCGTCGACTTTATACGCGCGTCATGCACGACGGGCCTGCGCCCGTCCGAGTGGCGCGGCGCCGATCTGAAGGTGTCCTCGGACGGCTCCGTCAGACTGGTGGTCAAAAATGCAAAGGCCACGAACGGCCGCGCGCATGGCCCACACCGGACGCTCCATTGGCGCCATCTGCCGCCGGAGACATTGGGCGCGATTTCGCGGACCATTGCGATCGCGCGGAAATCCCCTTCCGCGGCCGAATACGAAGCCCATCGCAAAGCCCTGCAAAACGTGCTCGGCTCCGTGAGCCGTCGCCTGTGGCCTGATCGCGCCAAGCATTTCGCGCTCTATTCATGCCGGCGCGAATTCATCGCCCAAGCGAAAAGGGTCTATTCGCCCGTCGAAATCGCGGCGCTCGTCGGCCACAGCGTCGACAGGACGGCGCAGTCCCATTACGGCCGAGTCACGAAATCAGGCGCGCGCGACATCTCGCTGCCGACCCCGGATCCCGGAGACGTGGCTCGTGTGCGCGCGATCGTCGCGCGGCGACTTGCGGCGTTGTCACGGGTGCACGAGAAGGCGGCCAAAGAGAAGGCCGGCAAAGAGGCTCCCTCGCGCGAGCTCGAATGCTTCCATGACGCGACTTCGGCCGCGGAATTCACGGAAACGGCGATCACAGATCACGCGGACGGGGCCGAGGAATCGCCGCAATCGGCCGAGAGCGCCGACGCCGACGCGCCGTCCATCACGCTCGACACGGACCCTGCCGCCTCCATCGAGGGTCCCACGATCGACCTCGTTCCTGAGCCCTCCGCGCAGGTGGACGAAGCGAAAGAGGCTCCCGACGAAAGCGAGCGCCTCCAGATGGCGCTTCGAGAAAAGCCGCCGATCCCGGCTTCTGGGGATGTCGATCACGCCCCCGAGATCGTCGAGCCGCGACCCAAGACCATTTCGCAAACGCAAGAGAGCGCCGACAAACTGGCTCCGTCAATCGTGCTCGAGGGGTCGCAAGAGCCGCCTCCGGCCGCGGCGCCATTCGCCGAATGCACGGCCGCGGATCACGAGGCCACGGTCTCGCCGCGATCGACCGAAGACCCTGACGCCACTGCGCCGTCCGAGGGTCCGACGATCGATGCGTTTCCAGAGCCTCCCGCGAAGCCGGACGGGGCCAAAAAGGCCCGCGACGAAGGCGAACGCCTCTGGCGAGCGTTTCAAGAGGAGCAACGACGATCATTCGACGCCACACCCTCAAAGAACCGTCACAGAAAAAAGGCCTCCGTTCACGAGGCCAGTTCGGTCGACTCTTCGTCGGAGAGCTCGACCGATGTCGAGCCGAAGCCCAAGGATATCCCGTAGAGGCTCGGGCCGCCGAGGAATTCCGCAGAAATTCATCGCGCCAAGCGGCAATTTGCGTGACCAAAGAGCGAACGCCGCGCCCGATCGGCGCGGCGGCGCTTTATTCATTGTGATCGCGAGCGATCACAATTCGCCGCGCAACGTCACCATGAAGTTCCGCGGATCGCCCGGCGTGTTGTAGGTGTTGCTGCCGCCGACGCGGGTATAATATTTCTGGTCGGTGATATTGTTGATATTCACCTGCAAGCTCAGATTTTCATTGATCTTATAGGATGCCATCGCATTGAGAACGGCATAGGCCGACGCATGCCGCGCCTCGTTCAGCGTGTTGACCGAGCCGGAGAGACCGCTCTGCGCGACGACGCCGGCGCCGACAGTCAGGCCTTGAAGAAAACCGTCGAAGTCGTATTTGCCCCAGATCTTGAACAAATGGGTCGGATACCACGAATTGATCGAACGGCCCGGATCGTTCTTATCGACGAGAAAAGCGGTCTTCATGTAGGTGTAGCCGCCGACGATATCGAGCCCGGGCAGCGAGCGCGCGACGAGAGGAACCTCATAGTCGGCGAAAGGCCTGCCCGAGAACTCGACCTCGACGCCGGTCGACTCCGCCAGTCCCGCCTGGAGATAATAGCCTGGATTGGCCGAATCCGCGAAAGAGCGGTTTCTATCGCGAATCTCGAACCAGGCCGCGGACGCGTTCAGCTTCTTGTCGAGGAACTCGCCCTTGACGCCGGCCTCCCATTGTCCGCCCACGCGCGGATCGAGCGTCGTGCCGTCGGCCCTCTGCTGAGTCTGGGGAAGGAATATGTCCGTGTAGCTGCCGTAGAGATTGATCTCATCGGTCAGACGAAAAATACCGGCGACATAGGGCGTGAAGCGATGGTTGGATTTCGCGCCATAGGACCAATTCGCGGGCATGCTCGGAAAGGCCGCGCGATTTTTCGCGAAATAATTGGTGAGCCTGCCGCCGAGCACGAAGGTCAAAGGATCGATCGGCGTGAGGCGAAGCTGGCTGTAAGCGCCATGCTGGAGCGTCTGGTTCTCGCCGCCGGCCGTGTACGGATTGAGATTCGGGCCAATATAATTCGGCCAGAACACGGGGACGGCATTCACCGTCTTGATCGGCGCGCCTTTGTACTCATAGGTGAAGCGGTCGTAATTATAGCCCAGCGTCAACGTGTTCTTGATGGGCAACAAAGGCAGCGTGCCGGAGAGATAGGAGTCGAGACCGGTGCGATGATAGTAATAGATGTAATGGCGGCGCGCATATTGCGTCGACCAGTTGGACGGATTGACGCCGGCATAGGGGAAGGCGTCGTTGAACTCCTGCGTCTGGTCACGTCGATTGAAGTTGATTTTCGCGACCCAGTCGTCGCCGAAGCGATGCTCGAGGCGGACTTTCTTATCTTCCGTGTCCCATTTATATTGGGTCCAATCGGGATAAGGATTCCATGAGCGCGGCACGTTCAAGAAATAGGGGCTCGTATTGCCGAAATAGGAGATCGCCGCAACGGGCTGCCCGCTATAGGCGGGGTCGCTGGTCCGTTGGCGTGTATAGGCGACATTCACCAGCGTGTTCGGCGTGATATCGTAGTCGAGAGAGCCATAGCAGAGCCATTTGTTCTCGGGCTGCGACGGCGTGAAGAAGAAGTGCTTGTCCTGGTGCAGCACGAGCGCGCGATAGCGCAATGTCCGAGCTTCGTTGATCGGCCCGGTGACATCGATCATGCCGCGATAATTGTCCCATGAGCCGGCGTTGAATTCCGTTCGCAGCTTGAATTCGTCCTGGGGCCGCTTGCGGACCACATTGACGCCGCCGCCGGGGTTTCCCGAGCCGGAGAGCAGGCCCGCGGGGCCTTTGAGGACTTCGAGACGGTCATAGACGGCGAGATCGAGCTGCTGATAGCCGACGAGGCCACTATAGGTCGGTACGCCGTCATAGGCGACGTCGAGGAAATAGCCGCGCGACGCCGGCTGCCCCTGCGTGTTTCGTCGGCGCTTCATCTTCACGGAGGCGGAGCCGCTACGACGAGCGACGATGCCACGCGACGGACGCTGGTGGTTTTATGAGGGAATTCGGAGCGGGTTGAAGCCGGGCGAAGGCGACGTGGCTGCGCCTTGTGTCGCTGGACCCAAGGCTTCTCCCGCGTAGCCCCGTGTGAAGACTTCGGGCAATTTTGTAATCCTTTTCGATCGGAGGGTCCGCGCTATGCAGTCCGCGCGCCGAACAAATCGGGAACGTCGGACGCGAGCTTTGCGGGGAGGCTGGTGATCGTTGTGGTATGTCCTTGCGCGGTGCCGGCGCGCCCTCATGGGAGACGGCGCGCTCGACGTCCGCCGCCGCCTTGCGCGACCGAATTTGGGATGCAAGCTGCAAAAATGGACTGCGCCCGCAGCAGCCGAGTCTTGGATAACGCGTCGGCCTTGCCAGATGACCCATAGAGTGGTACACAATCTCATATCGAGGTTGCGGCATGATCGAGAGCTTTCGAGACGCTTGGTTGCGAGCCTTCTTCGTCGACGATGTTCGCTCAAAGAAAGTCCCGCCCGCGCTCGAAAGCCGCCTCTTCCGCAAACTCCAAATCATCGACGATGCGACGACGGATCAGGATTTGCGTGTCCCACCGAGCAATCATTTCGAGAAACTGCGCGGCGATCTGGCCGACTTTCATTCAATCCGAGTGAACGCGAAGTGGCGACTCATCTTTCGATGGGATGGCGCAAAGGGTGAAGCTTCCGGCGTCTATCTGGACGACCACAGTTACCAGTGAGGCAACCATGTTGATGACGAAGCGCAAGCCGGCGACCGTGGCGGAGATTCTGGTCGAAGAATTCATGGAGCCGATGGGGCTGACCCAGGCCGCGCTGGCGGAGGCGATGGGCGTCCAGCGCAAGCATGTCAACGAACTGTGCAACGATCGCAGGAATGTGACAGCGGCCACCGCGCTCATTCTGGCGCGCGTATTCGGCAACAGCGCCGACTTTTGGCTGAACGTGCAGAGGCGTAGCGATTTGTGGGAGGCGATGCATTCACCCCGCGAACGCGAGCGGATCGAACGGGCGAAGCCGTTGAAGGCCGTCGCGTGATGCGCGCCGGCGCTACGAAGGCGAGCGCCAGCGCAGAGTCGGACTCTTTCCTTGTGATTGAACGTCGCGCGAGCATATCGGGATGTCTCGCTCACGCGCTCGCACGGCCAGGCGGTGTCGTGTCGCTCGTGATGAGGGCGAGGCCGGCGGCTCGATCGGCCTGACGCCAACCGGTAGATTCTGAGGCGCGACGCGCTTCATCACATTGAACCACATTGGCGTTGTTACGCGTAGAACAGCACCCGGCCTGCCGGAAGAATTTGATCGAAACCGTCGAAATCCCGGACATTGCGTGTCAGAACCGTCCATCCGTGTTCGAGCGCCTGGAGATAGAGACTCGCGTCGTTCGACAGGAGCATCCGTTCGCTTCGTTCCATGTGCATGAGTCGCGCGACCAGACGCGCCAGCATCCCTGCGTCCGCCGTCTCCGATGGCGACGAGATGCGATGGCTGGGAATATCCTCGATCGTCTGCCGGATCTCGCGTAGCACGCCTTTCGTGGCGGCATGAGTGGGATCCAGGCGGCCGAACAGATGTGCCATCTCCGCCAAACAAACGGTCGAGTGGTTGGTGATACGCGCTTCGAGCAGCTCGTCGACGCTCGCGGGCGTACGCCCTTGCAGCACGTCGATATAGACGCAGGTATCGAGCAGCAACTCGGCTCCCGCGGAAACTGGGGGTTCGACGATCGGCAGCGCCTCGAACGGGCGCATCTGGAACGCGTCCGAATTGCGCTGTGGCTTTATCCGCCGTAGCGAGCGCGCGAGATCAAAGCTCGAGGTCGATATCGTCGGCGATCTGGCCCTTGCGACGGACGAGCTTCGTGCCAAAGTCGTCCTCGAGCGCTACTTTCGCCAGCGCGTATTCGAGCAGCTTGGTGTCGGAGGCTATACCTGATTTTTTCTTCGCGGCCGTGACGAGGTTGCGACGAACTCGCCCGCCGATCCGGCCATTCTCGCCGCCCAACAGGCCGAGCTCTCGCGCCGTATCCATGACCGCGCGCCGCCTGATGCTCCGTTGAACCGGGATATCGGAAGCTTCGTGGATCGGCTTCGGCATGGCCGCGTCTCCTCGTTGGACAATATGAAGATTTTGATCAACGGTCGCAACATTTTTGAGCGCTTCGCAGAATAGCCGAGGTCTCGGCGTTTACGGTTTTTCGGCCGCAATCGACGGGCTTTGATGCGCCCGCGCGCCATCTGGCGCAATGCTCTGCGCCGTCAGCCGGTCATTTTTCGCATCCCTATCCGGTTCGAGACACACCTCTCCCCTCGCGGCGTCATGCCGCCGCTTCGAGAACCCGCGCCCGCTTCATGTTCATCGCCATGACGACGAACTGAAGATGACAATTGTTGCGCGCGAGGCTGCGGTAGCGTACTCGCGCCATCCCATACCAGTTCTTCATCGTCGCGTTGGCGCGCTCGACGCCGACGCGAACGCTCGACGCCGTCTTGTTGAACCATCTCTGCCAGTCCGGCTGTCGCGCTCCGCGCTTCGCCTTATAGGCGATCTTGTCGTCGATCTTCTTGTCGTTCAACGCCTTGCGTAGCGCTGCGCTATCATATGCCTTGTCGCCGTAATAGGCCTCTTCATCGCCCTGGATCATCGCCTCGCCGCGCTGGCTGTCGTGCAGATCGGCGCTCGTCATCTCCGCTTGGCGCACGATGCCGCTTTCTTCGTCGACCGCCAGATGCGCCTTGTAGCCGAAGTAGGTCTCGCCGTTCTTCTTGGTGAAGCTCGCGTCCGGGTCGCGCGGATTGACCTGCCCCTCGTCGTGGGGCGGCGGCTTCACGGCGGCCGCGATGATAGTGGCGTCGACCAGCGTGCCGCGCTTCACGATCAGCCCGCGCGCGTCGAGTTGTCGATTGACCTCGGCAAGTAGTTTCTCGTCGAGGCCGAGCTTGGCGAGCCGCTGACGAAACCGCCAGATCGATGAATGGTCCGGCGTCTCCTCGTCCAGCGGAACCCCGCAAAAGCGCCGAAACGACAGGCGATCGCGCACAGCCTCCTCGGCGGCGGGGTCGGACAGCCCATACCACTGCTGCAACAGCACGATCTTGAACATGGTCAGTGGCGGATAGGCCGGCGCGCCGTCGCTCGAAGAATGCAGCGGACGCAAAATAACGTCGAACGCGCTCCACTCGAACGTCTTGGCGATATCTTCCAGAAACCCACCAGGACGAGAATAGGCTTTCACGAATGCGTCGGCGAGCGAAGGTTGGCTGAAGTTGCGGCGTGACATCGGTGACTCACATCCCTCGGACGCCCCAGAGAATCACGGGTTCGCCGGTTTTGCAAAGCGCTCATTTTTGAATAGGAATCCGCCCCGCTCGGTCGGGCGCGATAGTATATATGCGTCGACGCAATAATCGGCCAATGAGCGGCGCATGGTGCGTTGTCGATGCCGACGAAAATCCGCGCATAGACCGCGCGGTTGCGGGCTTGGCCAGTTCCCGCGCGAGCTTTCGATGAAGGCCGCGTCATTTCCCTTCGACGGCGCGATGCGGCTCGAATTGCCGTCCGGCGGCGACGCCCGCCTCATAGTCGTCGAGTGTCACCTTGCGCCGGCGTCCTTGCGGCTTCGCATGAAAGGAGAGCCCGAGCTTCTCCATTTCCTCCTCTATGACGCTGCGTTTGATCGGCACGAGCTCGCGGGCTCCCGAGGCCTGGTTGGCGGCGTCGCGCTCCGTCTTCATCGTATGGAGCTTGTGGCGAATTCCATGCGCCAGCCCGATCTGGAAGGAGCGAGCGGATGCGCCCGGCTCGCGCTTCCGATGGGCGGCGGTTTCCACCTCGAATGCGAGGACGATCAGATCGTAGAGGAGATGCGCCGCAGCGACATCCGCCGGCAGGCCGAAAAATACGAAGCGCAGCGAGCCCGAGGGGCTCTTCTCGAACCACATTTTGCAATCGCAGAAATGCGCGACTGTGGGCGCGCATTCGTCGATCGGCGCGCGGCGCTTGCGGCCGGTGTCGACGCCGACGCCCTCGCAGGGGCGCTCGCGCATCTCGATCTCGCCCAGCGTGAGGCCGTAGCGATCGAGCAGCTCGGCCACCTTGCGCGCAGAGGCCAGCGCCTCCTGCTCGGTGCAGCCTTGCTCGACCGTCTTGGCGCGCAGCGCCTGTATGCGTTGCAGAACGCGCGCGAGCTCGGCGTCGGCCTCGCTGTCGGTCGCCTTCGGCCGGCGCGCCGCGAGCAAGCGGCGCCGCAGCTCTTCGAACAGGGCGCGAACACTCGCCGGCGCGCCTTCATGGGCGACGGCGCGCTCGACGTCCGCCGCCGCCTCTTCCAGCATGTGTCCGCCGCCGAAGCCCGCGACGTCGCGCCGGTCGAGCGTTTCCAGCATCAGATAGGCGAGCGTGGAAAAGACGTCGGCGACATTGGCGCGGCCGTCCCGACGCGAGATCACGCTGCGCGACAGCGCGTGGACGATGATGTCGACGCTCGCCAATTCGCGCGCTTCCTGGACGAGCGCGGGCGGCGTCTCGCCCTCTGCCGCCAGGAAGGCGGCGGCGAGCGCGTCGAGCGCGTCCCATTCCTCCGAAAGGGCGTCGGCCTGCGCGGACGCGTCCGAAAACACATTGTGGCCTTCCACCCGCAGCCCGCCGTGACGCACGACATGGCGGTAGACCGCGGCGGCGCAGCGCCGAGGGTTGACGAGCCCCTTGCCGGGCCGAATGAAGCTTCGCGCTTCCGCCAGCGCCGCCGCGTCCAGCGGCAGCAGCGGGCCGACCGCGACAAAATCGCCGCCGGGCAAAGGCGCGAGCCAGGCGGCGACATCGACGAGCATGGCGCTTTCCGGCGCCGCGTCGTCCAGGAGGGCGAGGGAGGCGCCGCTCGCCAAGTCCTCCGCGAGCAGGCGGCGCGCGCCCGCGCGGGATTTATATTGCAGCAGGCGGAATTCCGTTCGGACCAGAATGTCGAGCGCCGCGCGCGTCTCGGCGTTCGCGTCCGCGCGGCGCTGTTTCGCATAGCGTTCGATCGGGGCGGCACCCATCAGCGTCGGGGTGAAAAGCGCGAGACAGCTGGCGAGCGCCAGCGCCTCAAGCAGGAACGACGCCGTGCTCGGGTCGTTGGGATCGAGCGGCCCCGTCTTGGCGAGCCATGGCCGGAGGATGTCCTCGACCTTGGAGGGGGACAGGCCGGCGAGCGCGTCGACGCACATGTCCTCGACGAGCGTGGCGACGCTCGCGTCGTCGCTCTCCATTCTCGCGCGAGATTGCTTTTCGGTCTTCCGAGCCGCCGCGCCCCGATGTCCGGCCATGCCGCCTCTCCCTTCCGCTCGAGTTTTCGAGCTTATACCGGCCGAGCGGCCGGGGCCCGGATCGCATGGCTCTGTCCACCGGGATTTCGCGTGCAAGGAGACGGCGCGCGGCGCCGGAGCGTGTCAACGATTTTGAGACAGCGTGATTTGGAATTTACTCACCAGTCGATAATTAAGGAAACATGTCTATTGCAAGGCGCGTCCAATTGTGATTCGATGAGTCATACGGTTTCCGGCTGATTACCTCGGCTTGGCGATTTTCGGCCACCAATGGAAGCCGGCGCGGCTTTTGATGATGTCGCGCTCGCTCGCGAGCGCGGCGCATCTTTCGCCGATGATCGCGTCGAGTTCCTCTATCGTTCCGAGGCGCTTGTTGACGATGGGCTCGTCGACGAGAGCCCATAAGGTCTCGGCGGGTTGCAGCTCCGGCGTATAGGGCGGCAGAAAAACCAGTCGCACGCCATCCGGCACGTTCAGACCAGCCTCGCCGTGCCAGCCGGCGTTGTCGATGACGAGCACGATCGTGCGATCGACGCCGGCCTTGGCTTCACGCGCGAAGGCCTCGAGCAGCGCCGCGAAAAACGGCTTCGAGACGCCGTCGTGCATATACCAGAAGGTCTCGCCGCTCGCCGGCGAGACGAAGGCGGTCACATAGAGCCAGTCGAAGCGATGATGGCCATGCGCGATCGGCCGCTCGCCGACCGGCGCCCAGACGCGCCGCGTGACCGGTTTCAGGCCGAGCCTGTGCTCGTCGCTGGCGAAGACCTCGACCGATCGCTCCGGATGCTTCGCGGCTTCCTCCGCGACGGCCTCTTCGAGGTTTTTTTAAACGCCGCCGCCTCCTCGGGCGAAGCCGACTTCGGATTTTTGGGGCGTGGAGCCTGGATCGACATGCCGCAGGCTTTCAGCGCCTCCCAGCCGCGCTGAACCGCAACTTTCTCCAGTCCCAATTCGCGCGCGAGAAAAGCCGCGACTTTCGCGCTCGTCCACAAGCCTCCGTCGTCGGGCGGCTCCTTCGGCCGAACGCGCAGCTCGTCGAGCAGATCGGGCTTCAACACCGTCGCCGTCGAGCCGTTGCCCCGGCGTAAATCGCCGAGAGCCTCCGGCCCTTCTGCGTTGTAGCGCGCCGCGAGCTGCTCGATCCAGCGCTGGGCAAAGGATGTCATCTCGGCGACTTCGCCGAGCGTGTGGCCCTTGGCGAGCAGCCAGATCGCATGGAAATGCCGCGCCTCGCGCGCGTTCGAACTCGAAACATACCGTTCACGCAACGCATCGACGCTCAAATGCGCAACTATCGTCGCCATGACCCGCCTCCAGCGATTCATGGCGACACAGCTTAACTGCTTCGATTCGCCCCGGGAATCCCTCCGCCGAGTCAATCAGCCGGAAACCGTATCATGAAGAGAGACGGACGAAAACTCGATCACCAGACTTTGGAAACGATCCGGTTCATGGCGGTGGAGCGCGTGCGAGAAGGCGAAGCGCCATCGTCGGTCATCGCGTCCTACGGGTTCAGCCGCACGACGATATACAAGTGGCTAGCGACCGCATCGAAGCGTGGTGTCGGAGTCCGCGCGTTGGCGTCGCGACCGGCCACTGGCCGCCCTCGCAGTCTCACCGCGCGTCAGGAACAGCAGGTGTTTCGCTGGATCAACGGCAACGACCCCCGTCAGTATGGCCTGGATTTCGGCCTATGGACCCGCCGAGTGGTGGCGGAGCTGATAGAGCGCAAATTCGGGGTCGAGCTCGGTTTGACGGCAGTCGGCGAACTGCTGGCCAAGCTCGGTCTGACGCCGCAAAAGCCGTTGCAGCGCGCATATCAACGCGATCCCGCGGCGATCGAGAAATGGCAACTCGAAACATATCCAGCCATTGCGCGGAAGGCCTCGGCCGAAGGCGGCGAGGTGTTTTTCTGGGACGAGTCCGGGTTTCGCGCCGACGCCGTGCATGGACGGACCTGGGGTGTCAAAGGGCAGACGCCTGTCGTCGAACGCCCCGGTCAACGGCAGTCGATCAGCGCCGCCTCGGCGGTGAACGCGAAGGGCGCGTTCTGGTATTGCACCTATGAAGGCGGCCTCACCGCCGAGCTGTTCGTCGAGCTCCTGCAAAAGATGATGCGTCATCGATCGAAGCCTGTGCATTTGGTAGTGGACGGGCTCCCGGCTCACAAGACGAATCTGGTGAAGCGTTACGTGGAATCGACGAACGGACGGCTCACCTTGCATTTCTTGCCGGGCTACGCGCCCGAGCTGAACCCTGACGAATTGGTCTGGAGCCATGTGAAGCGCACAGGCGTCGCCAGAGCGCCTCTCCGCAAGGGCGAGAGATTGCTCGACAAGATCGATGCGCAACTGAACAAAATCAAGAAAACGCCACGGCTCGTCCGATCATTCTTCGGAGCTCCAAGCGTCGCCTATATTACCGACTGGTGAGTAATTGTCGCTGCGCACTCCGGCGATCCCGGCGCGGTTCAATCCGTGGGATTTCGTTTGATCTGTCAGTTGCCGCGAGGAGGTCTGAATGTCGAGCGAGCGACAAGTGACGCCCGACCTGACGAACTCCGCTTCGGGGATCGATCAAGCTTTGGATCATTGTCGCCCGTCGAGAGCCGACGCTGCATGCTCGAAGGCGCGACGCTCACGCTGCGCGTCTCACCCTTCGATGATCGAAACGTTCCGCAAATCCTCGCCGCGCCGCACGACGCGACGCTCATAGCTGGCGCTCTTCGTGCAGACGAGGCTGTAGGGCCTCCCCTGGCGAAAGGTCTCGGCGTCGATGTCCGCCTTCGCGCTCATACTTTTATGAAACCGCGAGTCGCCAGTCTTGTCGCCGCCGATCAGCAGGATCGGCCACTCGGCACGGATCAAAAGCATAGAACACCCGCAAGGACCGCCGTCCGATAGCGCTCCGCCAGCGCCGTCGTCAGTTCCTTTCGCGTCGCCATCGTCAATCGCCTCATCGCAGCCCCCGCGCTCCTTCCAGCTTCGGGAGCAGATTACGTGAGGCAACGGCTCAGCATTCAGGAACATTTCTGGCGAGGCAATGCCGAGTCCAGCGTCAATCAGGATGAGAATCGCGGGGCCGGGCGAATGGTCGGTTTTCCCCTCGGGAGGACCGATTCGTTGCCCGGCCGCCTTGTCACCGACCGCCAGATGAGGCTCTTCATGCAATTTCGAAAAACCGACCGCGCCGCCGTCGCCGCCGCGAAAGCCGGTTTCAGCCCGGTGACCGCCTACCGGCTGGAACACGATCCTCGGCTTCCCTCGCAGAAGAAGGCGCCGCGCGCCCGCCGGCGCCCCGATCCACTGGAGAGCGTCTGGGACAGCGAGGTCGTCCCCATGCTGAAAGCGGCGCCCGGCCTGCGCCCGATCGGCGTGCTCGAGGAGCTGCGCCGCCGGCATCCGGAACTCGGCTCCAGCGTGCGCCGCACGCTGGAGCGGCGCATTCGGAACTGGCGCGCCATCCATGGTCCCGAGCAGGAGGTGATTTTCCGGCAGGAGCATCCTCCGGGCCGCATGGGGCTCTCGGACTTTTGCGACATGCGCGACCTCGAGGTCTCCATCGCCGGAGTTCCGCTCGAGCACCGGATCTATCACTTTCGCTTGCCATTCTCGGGCTTCGAATCCGCCCATGTCGTGCTCGGCGGCGAGAGTTTCGTCGCCCTGGCCGAAGGCTTGCAGAACGCCCTGTGGGCGATAATAGCCCCAACCGGCCCGCGAGAAAAATTCGCGACAGAGCCGGAAGAACCATCTAAAAATGCAAATCCGCCGCTGTGAGCGTCGCCGTAGCGGCGAAACTGGCGATTTTGACTGCGGCCGCGCCCCCGGCTCCGTTCGCGTCCCAATAGAGCGCGTGGCTTGCCGAGTCCCACACGAATTGCGCCGAAGAGCCCACGGTGTTCGCGCCCACCGTGAATTCGCCCGCCGTCAGTACGTGTCCGGTCGAGAACCCATAATCGGCGGCGTTGAATTGCAGCGTGTCTACGCCGCTCGCGAAGTCCAATATGTTGTCGACGCCATTCGCCGCGCCGGCCGCCTGAAACACGAACACATCGGCGCCCGCCCCGCCTGTGAGCGAATCCGCGCCGGCGCCGCCGATCAGCGTGTCCGCTCCCGCGCCGCCGTTGAGTTTGTCGGCGCCGAGGCCGCCGTCCAGCGTATTGGCGCCGGCGTTGCCCGTGAGCGTGTTGTTCAGCTCATTGCCGGTTCCGTTCAGATCGGCGAGCCCGGTCAGAGTGAGATTTTCGACATTGGCGGCGAGGGTGTAACTCACCGACGAGCTGACGGCGTCCACGCCTTCGCCGAACAATTCGATCACCACGTCGCCGATATCGTCGACATTATAGGTGTCGTTTCCGCCGCCGCCGATCAGCGTGTCCGCTCCCGCGCCGCCGTTGAGTTTGTCGGCGCCGAGGCCGCCGTCCAGCGTATTGGCGCCGGCGTTGCCCGTGAGCGTGTTGTTCAGCTCATTGCCGGTTCCGTTCAGATCGGCGAGCCCGGTCAGAGTGAGATTTTCGACATTGGCGGCGAGGGTGTAACTCACCGACGAGCTGACGGCGTCCACGCCTTCGCCGAACAATTCGATCACCACGTCGCCGATATCGTCGACACTATAGGTGTCGTTTCCGCCGCCGCCGATCAGCGTGTCCGCTCCCGCGCCGCCGTTGAGTTTGTCGGCGCCGAGGCCGCCGTCCAGCGTATTGGCGCCGGCGTTGCCCGTGAGCGTGTTGTTCAGCTCATTGCCGGTTCCGTTCAGATCGGCGAGCCCGGTCAGAGTGAGATTTTCGACATTGGCGGCGAGGGTGTAACTCACCGACGAGCTGACGGCGTCCACGCCTTCGCCGAACAATTCGATCACCACGTCGCCGATATCGTCGACATTATAGGTGTCGTTTCCGCCGCCGCCGATCAGCGTGTCCGCTCCCGCGCCGCCGTTGAGTTTGTCGGCGCCGAGGCCGCCGTCCAGCGTATTGGCGCCGGCGTTGCCCGTGAGCGTGTTGTTCAGCTCATTGCCGGTTCCGTTCAGATCGGCGAGCCCGGTCAGAGTGAGATTTTCGACATTGGCGGCGAGGGTGTAACTCACCGACGAGCTGACGACGTCCACGCCTTCGCCGAACAATTCGATCACCACGTCACCGATATCGTCGACATAGTAGATATCGTTGCCGCCGCCGCCGATCAGCGTGTCGGTGCCCTCGCCGCCGTTGAGTTTGTCGGCGCCGAGGCCGCCGCGCAGGGTATTGACTCCGGCGTTGCCGGTGAGCGTGTCGTTGAAGTCCGAGCCGATCAGATTTTCGATCGAGACCAGCGTGTCCTTGCCGGCGCCGCCCGTCGCCTGCGCGGTCGTGACGGCGAGGTTGACACGCACGAGGGCCGTCGACGAAGCATAGCTCGCCGTGTCGTTCCCGACGCCGCCGTCGATGAGATCGTCGCCGAGGCCGCCGTCGATCGCATCGTCGCCACCGAGACCATAGAGCCTGTCATTGCCGGCGAGGCCAGAAATCGTATCCGCGCCCGCGCCGCCGCTCAGCGTGTCGGCGTTCGCCGTGCCCGTTATCGGCGTCTCGTCGGCGCCATTGATGGTGACGGACACCTGCGTCGTTGCCACGCCGCCCTGCGTGTCGTCGACCTGCACTGTGTAGGTTTCGACAATGTGGTCGGCGGAGGACAGCGCCTGCGCCGCCGCATTGTCGAGCGTGTAGGTCCAAAGGCCGGAGGCGTCGACGCCGAACGCCCCATAGGCGCCCGTCGACGCGCCGACGACGCTCCAGACGGCGATGGCGCCGAGATCCGGATCGGTGGCGACAAGCTGGCCGGACGCGGCAAGGATCGAGTCCTCCGTCACGGAGCCGGCGGTGGGACCCGACAGGATCGGCAGATCGTTCACATTGGCGATGGTGATCAGGAAGGTGTCCGTGACGCTTGCGCTGGCCGGATCGGTGGCGATCACGTCGATCGAAACGACGCCCACGTCCGCGTTGCTCGGGGTTCCGCTGAACCTCCCCGTGGCGGCGTCGAAACTCAGCCACGCGGGCAACGCCGCTCCGCCGGTGAGCGTGGCGACGTAGGTCAGCGTGTCGGCGGCGTCGGGATCGACGAAGGACCCGGCCGGAACCACGAACACGAAGTTCGCGCCCTGTTGCGTCGATTGATCCGCGAGCGGCGCGGCGACGATCGGCGGATGGTTGCCGGTGGCGACCAGGGAAACGACGCCATCGGCGAAGCGCAGGGCTTCGACGCCCGTCAGCGTGTCGGTTCCGTCCGGCGAGCCGGCGCGCGTATCGACGACGGTGACGCCCGTCGGCGTCGTCGTGACCGTGTAATCGGCGATCAGGCCGCTAAACACGGCGACGTCTTGGCCCGCGCCGCCCTCGATCGCGTCATTGCCTGCGCCGCCCGTGAGCGTGTCGTCGCCGGCGCCGCCGGCGAGCCGGTTGTCCACCTCATTGCCGGTGAGCGCATCATTGCCGGCGCCGCCCACCGCATCCTCGATCACTGTGTGCGTCGCCTGGGTCAGGCCGGCGGTGATCGCCGAGACGATGTTGGAGCTGTCGGCCGTCAGCGCGACGGTCGCGCCGCGCCCGAGAGACGCCACGAGTGTGGTGTAATAGGAGGTGACGTCGGCCGTGACGGCGAAAATCGGAATGATGTTCGCGCTCTCCAGCGCGGCCTTCAATTGCGCGATCGCCGGATAGTCTTCACCCGTGCCGGGGACGACGCCGTCCAACACCGCGTCGCCATTGTTCGGCGTGGTGATGCCGCCCGCCGCGCCGTCGCCGGCCACATGGAAGGGCGCATCGGTGAACAGGATCACGAAGCGCGCCGCATCGGGGCGGAAGCCGACCTCGCTCGCCGTCAAAGCGAGATGCTGCAGGGATTCGATCTGGGACTCCGGCGCATCCAGGCCGTTCAGCGTGTTTATGCCGTTATACGTCGTTGCGAGCGACGTTGCGTCCGCCGTCAGGGCGAGTTCGAGCTTGTAGACCCATTCTCCCGCCGCCCCGAAGGGCGACACCGCCTTGTCAACGAAGCTCGATACGCCGAAGCGGCTATCGGCCTGAACGGCGCGCAAAGCCGACACGATCGACGGCGCCAGTACGCGCACATTGGCGATGTCGTTGGCGAACGAGCCGGTGAGATCCTGCAGGAATTGCACATCGAGCGGCGCGAAGGTCGTGCCGCCCGTCCCGAGCCGCGTGTCGTGATTTTCGATCGACGAAACGGTTGAGCCGGACAGATCGATGGAGCTGTTTCCCGTCGCCTCGCTCGCGTCGATCGTATCGTGGCCGAGGAAGTCCTCGATATCGACCTGCCCGCCGTGGATGACATAGGTGTCGTCGCCGGAGCCGCCCGACAGCCTGTCGTGCCCGGAAGCGCTCACGAGCGTATCGTTGCCGTCAGCGCCGAGTTCGGTGTCGTCACCCGCTCCACCGTCGAGGGTGTCGTCGCCCGCGCCGCCCGCCAGCGTATTGTTTCCAGCATTGCCGGTGACGATGTGGCCCGTCCCCCTGACCCGGACATTCTCCACATTGGAGCCCGGCGTGAGAGTCCAATTCGCATCGACGACGACGGTGTCCACGCCTCCGGCCGCGTCCTCGACGATAATGTCGCCGCTGTTGTCGATATAATATGTGTCGTCGCCCGCGCCGCCGACGAGCGTGTCGGCTCCCGCGCCGCCGTCGAGCGTGTCGGCGCCGTCGCCGCCCCAGAGCGTATTGTCGAGCGCGTTGCCTATGAGCGTATTGTCGCCCGCGTTGCCGGATCCGCTCACGGCGCCGCCCGAAAGGACGAGCTTTTCGACGTTGGCACCGAGGACATATCCGTTCACGGTGGAGACGACCGTATCCGTTCCCGCGCCGATCGCCTCGACCACCACATCGGCGAGATCGTCGACACGGTAGCTGTCGTCGCCGAGCCCGCCGACGAGCGTATCCGCGCCGCCGGCGCCGTCGAGCGTGTCGTTTCCAGCGCCGCCCGTGATCGTGTTGGCGAGCGAATTGCCCGTGGCGATGTGCGCCGCCCCCGACAAGGTGAGATTCTCGACCTCGGCGCCGAGCGTGTAGCCGTCGACCGTGACGACGACCTCGTCTATCCCCTCGCCGGACGCCTCGACGACGGAGTCGGCGATATTGTCGACCTTGTACACGTCGTCCCCGAGGCCGCCGATCAGCGTGTCCGCGCCGGCGGCTCCGTCGAGCGTGTCCGCGCCCGTCGTTCCCGTGATGACGTTGGCGAGCGCATTGCCGACGCCGACGTGCGCGGTCCCCGTCAATTGCAGATTTTCCACTTCCGCGGCCAGCGTGTAGTCGATGCTGGAGACGACCGTATCGACGCCGCCGCCCGCCGCCTCGACGACGAGATCGCCGGCGTCGTCGACATAATAAGTGTCGTCGCCCCCTGCGCCCACCAGACGATCGGCGCCAAGCCCGCCGTCGAGGACATCGGCGCCGGCGCCGCCGGTGAGCGTATTGGCGGCGGCGTTGCCCGTCGCGTGATGGGCGCCGCCCGTCAGTTGGAGATTTTCCACATTGGCGGCCAGCGTGTAGTCGATGCTGGAGACGACCGTGTCGACGCCGCCGCCCGCGATCTCGACGATCGTGTCGCCCGCGTCGTCGACATGATAGACGTCGGTGCCGGCGCCGCCAATCAGCGTGTCCGCGCCGAGGCCGCCGTCGAGCGTATCGGCGCCGCTCGTGCCCGTGAGCGTGTTGGCGAGAACATTGCCGACTCCCGTCGTACCCGGCGTCGTCAGCACCAGATTTTCGACATTCACGCCGAGCGTGTAGCCGATCGAGGCGTACACCGTGTCGACGCCCTCGCCGAGCGCCTCATTGACGACGTCGCCGGCGTTGTCGACGTAGAATGTATCGTCGCCGAGGCCGCCGGTCAGAATGTCGGCGCCCATGCCGCCGTCGATCACGTCATTGCCGGCGCCGCCGTCGATCGTGTCGGCGCCGCCGAGGCCCAGGATGGAATCCGCGCCCGAGCCGACCTTGTGCAGTCCGCCGAAGCCGGGGCCGATCACATCGGCGCCATTCGTTCCATAGATGTTGTTGTCGGGCTGCCACGAGGCGGAGCCGTAGACGATGCTGACCGACTCGCCGGAGCCGGGGCTTCCGATGAACAGGTCCGGTTCGCCGTCGCCATTGAGATCGCCGAGCACGGCGACGCTCGAGCCGGTCAGGCTGCCGGCCGCGCCGACGATTTTCGCGCCGCCAATCCCCTGCGAGATCAGGGACAGATCGACCGCCCCGCTATTTCCGCCCCAGACGAGATAGACCGCGCCGGCATCGGCGCCGCCCTCGCCGTTGTGCGGCGCGCCGATGATGAAATCTGCGACGCCGTCGTGATTGAAATCGACGCCTCCGGCGACCGAAAGATTGAGCAGATCGCCCGTCGCTTCGCCCGTGATCAGAAATCCGCCCGAACCGAGAGCGACGTCGGACAGTTTCACCTCCGTCGTCGAATTCTTGCCGTAGACGACATAGGCCCGTTTCGTCGCAGAGGCGCCGATCAGCAGGTCGGACACGCCGTCGCCGTTCACATCGCCGATATCCGAAAGACTGGAGCCGATCGCGTCGCCTGCCTGTCCGGTGATGCGGAATCCGCCCGTTCCGACTGCCACGCTGTTGAGATCGACCTGAGAACCGGTCGCCTTGCCGTAGACGACATAGACGGCGCCCGCATTCGAACCGCCTGCGTCATTGCCCGGCGTGCCGACCAGAATTTCGGATTTTCCATCTCCGTTCAAATCGGAAATCTTGCCCAGGGCGTAGCCGGCGCGGTCGCCGGCGGCCTGGCCGATGATCCGGAAACCGCCCGTCCCCGCGGTGACGTTCGACAAATTGATCGCCGCGTCCGAACTCTTGCCCCAGACGACATAGGCCGCTCCCGAATCGGCGCCGTTCGCGTCGCTTCCCGGCGCGCCGACGAGAATCTCGGCCTTTCCGTCACCGTTGAGATCGGCGATCGAATTGAGCGCCGAGCCCGCGCCGTCGCCGGCGGCTTGGCCCTTGATGACATATCCGCCGCCATTGGCGGCGAACGGGTCGGCTAGATCGACTCCCCCGAGCGCGTGCCCCCAAATGACAAAAGCCGCGCCGGCGTCCGTGAGAGCGCCGTTCTCTACGCCGGGCGCGCCGACGAGAACCTCCGCCTTGCCGTCGCCGTTCAGATCGGCGACGGAGCCGACCGCGGCGCCCGCGCGATCGCCCGCGTTGACGCCGTCGATGATGAAGCCCGCGATCGAGTTCGTGACCACTGTGTCGGTCCCGCCCAGCGCGGCGCCATAATTTACATATACGCGACCGGCGTCGACGGCCTTGTCGTCGTCGCCGGGGCCACCGACGATCAGATCGGGAACGAGGTCGCCGTTGATGTCCGCGATGCCCGAGACCCAAGGCGCGGCCGGGTCGGAGCCGACGGTCTGCGCGAAATCGCCCGGGGCGTTCGCGCGCAATCTGAAGCCGCCTCCGACACTCGAAGTGACGACCGAGAGAAGGAGCTTCGTGTAGGGAATCGGCATCGGCGACCTTTCTGACAAAGAAACGTTCACGCTCGAAGTGGGCTTTGTATCAATCGAGCAGCATTTCGCTCAATACAAAGGCGCCGCGCGGGGTGCGGCAAATTGTCTGTCCCCTTCCGACTCTGTCTATGCGCTCGACGACGAAGGAAGGCCTACGCGCAGTCTCAACATCGTATCGCCTTCCAGCGCGAGCCGCGGATTTCCGGCTATGGCCGGAATGGTCAGGCGGTCACGGCGGACAGCCTGACGATCGGATCCTCGCTCAAAGACGCGATGGTTGGTGCCGTCGCGGATCGTGTTGAAATTGGCTGACGCAGCTCCGAGGCAATCGAGGACATCCGATCAGGCGGCAAGATCAATGGGCTGATCGGAGGGCCGCTCGGCGAGGCTCTGCCAGCCGGCGACCTTTCGCATGGTGATCTGACCCGACGCCAGCAGCGCCCAGAACAACATGGCGCCGGTGTCGGCGCTCGGCAGCACGGTCTGTGTCTTGATCCGGCGCTTGATCTCTTCATGCAATCGCTCGATCGCAGTAAGCGTCGTTTTCAGGCCACGGCCTGTTCGGGCGCTTTCTTGATGTAGGCGAAGGGCAGGAGTTCGTCGATGCGGCTCATGGGGTGACGACCGACGATCTTCGAGAGGACGTCGGCGAGATAGGCCTGCGGATCGATTTCATTTCTCTTGCACGTCTCGATGAGTGAAGCGAGAACGGCCCAATGCTCGGCTCCGCCATCCGAAGCGGCTTCATAACGCCCGCAATCTGGGGCGTGAGGTCGAGGTCGCCTATCCGTTCCATCCATTGTCTGGCCGGCGAGCATTCGTGGTCGCCGAGCAAATCCATAACGGTTGTAGTCACTTAAGACTAACTTCCGGCGACAACGGCGAAACATTTCTGGTTCCGGCTTGGATGGTCGAATCGGAAGCGTCGACGATCGGCATCGTCGACCTGGTGAGGTTTCCAGTTGCGCAACTGCTCGAGTTACGAGCGTTCCTCGATTCGGTTTTAGCCTCCGACTTACGGGTTGGTCCCGAAGGAGGCGCCGATGGCAACGCAATTGGAGAACTCGCAGGCAGACTTGTTCGAGGCGACGCCGCCGAAAAGATCACCAACGTTTCCGCCAGCGCAGCGGACGCAACTCTTGGAGCAGATCCAAACCCTATTGAACGAAGCGATGACGCCGGGCGATACGAGGGAGACGGGCGATGAGCAAGATCGGCCCTGATCATCTCGCGCGCAGCGCGATCGTTTACGTTCGGCAATCATCGGCCTTCCAGGTCGCACAGAACCTGGAGAGCCAGCGACGACAATACGGCCTTGCCGCTCGCGCACGCGAACTCGGTTGGTCCGAAGTGGAAGTGATCGACGATGATCTCGGCCGGTCCGGAGCCGGAGGCCGTCGTCCCGGCTTCGAAAAGCTCCTGGCCGCGATTTGCGAAGGTCGCGTCGGCGCCGTGCTCTCTCTGGAGGCGTCGCGACTTGCGCGCAATGGCCGAGACTGGCACACGCTCCTCGAGTTCTGCGGACTGGTCAGCGCATTGATAATCGACGAGGACGGCGTCTATGATGCGGCGTCGCCCAATGACCGCCTCCTGCTCGGCATGAAGGGTACGATGAGCGAGATGGAGCTGTCGGTCTTTCGGCAGCGCTCGGTCGAAGCGATCAAGCAGAAGGCGCGGCGCGGCGAGCTCTTTCTGACTGTGGCGGTCGGCTACGTAAAAGCCCTCGGCGACCGCATCGAAAAGGATTCCGACCGTCGTGTGCAGGAGGCTGTCGCCCTGGTCTTCCGCAAGTTCGCGGAGCTTCAAACGATCCGCCAAGTTTTGGTGTGGTGCCGGGACGAGAAAATCTCGTTGCCGGCTCTGGGTGTGGGACCATCCGCCGAAAGAATCGTCTGGCGGCTGCCGGTGTATCCAACGCTTCACCACATGCTGACCAACCCGGTCTACGCCGGCGCCTACGTGTTCGGCCGCCGAACCGCCCGCGTGACCATCGAGGATGGACGCAAGCGCGTCGTCAGAAGCATGCAACGCGACTGGCGGAGCTGGGAGACTTTGATCCGTGACCATCATGACGGTTATATTAGCTGGGCGGAGTTCGAAAGGAACCAACGACTGATCGCCGACAACGCCAATGGAAAGCGTTTCATGAGTCGAGGCGCCGTCCGGTGCGGCGAGGCGCTGCTACCTGGCATTTTCCGCTGCGCGCGATGCGGAAAGAAGCTTCATGTAAGGTATAGCGGCAGGCAAGGTGCGCAGAGCTATCGATACGAATGCGTGGGAGCCTTCAGTCACCTAGCCGCGGCGCGATGCATCACCTTCGGCGCCATGCGCGTCGATCGCGTCGTCGCAAAGGAAGTGCTGGATCGCCTGCAACCTCTTGGCGTCGAGGCGGCGCTCGCCGCGATCGAGGCGCGTGGCCAACAGAAGTCCGATAAAAAGCACCAGCTGGAGATGGCCTTGCAGCAGGCCCGTTATGAGGCCGCTCGCGCGCAGCGCCAGTATGATTCGGCCGATCCGGAAAATCGGCTGGTCGCCGGGGAGTTGGAGCGTAGATGGAACGAGCGTCTCGTCGCGGCGCGTGATCTGGAAGGCGAACTCGAACGGTTCGACCAAGACAAAGGGCCGGCTCTCACGCCGGAGGATCGCGAGCGACTCATGTCTCTTGGTCGAGATCTCCGGCAGGCGTGGGAAAGCCCGGGAACAACGTCGGAGACACGCAAAAAAATTCTTCGCACCGTCATTTCCGAGATCGTCGTCGATGTCGTCGGCGACAAATTGCAGATGATCGTCCACTGGCAGGGAGGCGACCACACCAATTTGACAGCAAAGAAAAACCGCGCCGGCCACACACGTTGGACGACTGACGGTGACATCGTCGATCTCGTGCGTGCCTTGGCGCGGCAGATTCCAGACGAGACAATCGCAGCTTTGCTGAACCGCTCTGGCAAAAAGACGGGGCATGGCAATAGTTGGACTCGGGAACGCGTCTGCTCGCTGCGCAAACAGCATGGAATCGCAATCTATCGTGAAGGCGAGCGCGCGGAGCGTGGCGAGGTCACGCTCGACGAGGCGGCTGCTTCGTTGGATATCAGCGCGACCACGATGCGCCGACTCATCATGGAAGGAGCTATTCCGGCGACCCATGTTTGCAAAGGCGCGCCGTGGATGATCCGTCGCGCGGACATCGAAAGTGACGCGATCGGCCGTCAGGCCGCAGCGCGCAGATCACGACGTCCGCCGCCTGATGACCGCCAGCATAATTTGCTCGATATTCCAGAGACATGATGAGGTGAGCAGTATGACGCGCCATCGTCTGAACCAGCAAAAAGATGATTTTTCCGCCCGAGCCCAATCGGGCGCATGGCGCGTTCGACGGCGTTGGAGTCGATGTCGACGCGGCCGTCGTCGAGGAAGAGGACGAGCCCGTCCCATCGCGACAAGGCGTAGCGAATGGCGACAGCGAGCGTGGATTTGCCCGAGATCGTCGCCAGTCTGGCCTCCAGCCACGGCTTCATCGCGTCGACGATCGGCTTGGCGCGGGCCTGGCGGGCACTCTTGCGAGTTTCGGCGCTCTTGCCGTGAATGTCGCGCTCGATATCATAGAGTGCGCCGATGCGCGCGAGCATCTCGGCGGCGATCGGCGCGGGCGTCGCCGCCTGGATCTCGAAGAAGCGGCGGCGCACATGCGCCCAGCAGAAGGCGAGCGTGACATCGCCGCCTCTCGCCAAAGCCTCATATGCGCCGTAGCCATCGACCTGCAACAGGCCTTCGAAGCCGGCGAGATGAGCGGCCGGCCGTTCGTGCTTGCGGTCCGGCGCATAGATGTAGGCGACGCCGGGCGGCTCGGGTCCGTTCCACGGGCGATCGTCACGAGCGTAGGCCCAGAATTGGCCGATCTTGGTTCGTCCTCGACCAGGATCGAGCACTGGCGCCGGCGTTTCGTCAGCGAAAAGCCGCGTCGAGCTCTTCAGTGTCTCGAGCAGGCGCTCATGCACGGGCCGCAGCTCAGCCGACCCAATCGGCGAGCGTCGAGCGATCGAGATCGACGCCCTGTCGCGCGTAAATCTGCGCCTGTCGATAGAGCGGCAGATGATCGGTATATTTGGAGACGACGACATGGGCGACGAGCGCCTCTGTGGGAACGCCGCCTTCGATCAGCCGCTCTTGCGCCGGCGCCTGCGCGACCTCGCCCTCGCAGCTCCGGCAGGCGCATTTGGGACGGCGTGTGACGATGACCTTGAAGCGCGCCGGCGTCACGTCGAGCCGCTCGGACACGTCCTCGCCGATCACATGCCGCTGTCCTTTGCAGCAGGGGCAGCTCTTGTCGCCGATGTCGACGACGATCTCTTCACGGGGCAGATGGGCGGGAAGCGCGCCACGATTGACGCGGCGCTTGCGTCGCGCGTCATTCTGCTCGCTGCTCTGCTTCTTCTCGGATTCCGCGGTCGCCGCAGCCAGCGCCTGCTCTGCATCCTCGATGCATCAAGGCGAGCTGATCGGCGTCGATCTTCTCCGAGCGGGCGCCGAAGCGATGGCGCTGCAACTCTTTGATGATGGCGGTCAAGCGCGCGATGTTCTGATCCGCCGCCGCGATCTCCTCGGCATGCTTTTCCCGCTCCGCGAGAAGCAGAGCGCGCAAAGCGTCAGGATCTGTCGGAAGCGGATCGGCGAAGCTCACGAAACGCATGGAAGCACATTCGAAAAAGCTTGTCGCGCGCGATCATGCGACATGCCGCGCATGAGTCGTTTTGTCGCGTTCACAGCACGGCTTTCGGAGCCGCCACGCGAACGGCGCGCACGCGCGTCCAGTCGAGACCTTCGAGCAACGCGGAGAGCTGCCCCGGCGACAAACGCATCACGGCGTCCGAAATCGAGGGCCATCGAAAGGAGCAATGCTCCAAGCGCTTCGTCACCAGCACGAGACCCGTGCCGTCCCAATACAGCAGCTTCAATCTGTCGGCCCGCTTCGAGCGAAACACATAGATGACGCCACCATGGGGGTCGTGAGAAAGCGTCTCTTTCACGATTGCCGAAAGTCCGTCCATCCCTTTGCGGAAATCGACGGGCTTCGTTGCGATCAAGACTTTCACATTGCTCGCCGGGACGATCATGACACAGCCTTCAATATGCGCAAGGCCATCTTCAAGGTCGAGGCGTCCGCATTCGGCGGAACGCGAACCAGCGCCGCGCCTATGACGATCTCGATCATCGCATGATCCGTCGCCACGGCGGTCGTGTTCGCCGCATCGACCACGACGCGCGCGAACGAGGAAACTTCAGGCCCATCGGAGCCTGCCTGCCGCCGCGCCTCCCGCCGCCAACCGAATAGCTGCTGCGGCGTCACTCCATGCCGGCGAGCGACATGCGAAACGATCGCCCGCGGCGCCAGCGTCTCTTCGACAATGCGCGCCTTCTCCTCGTGCGACCAGGCTCGCCGTCGCCCAGTCCCCGTGATCAACTCCAGCCGCCGAATGGCTTTCGGTTCGAGCTTATCATCATGCGTATGCACAAGCCGATCTCCTTATCAGAGACCAAAGCCTCGCAAATCACGCGAAAAATCGGAATGTGGGGTCAAAGCTCTTTCAATTACCCACAAGTGCACTCAGCGCTGCCTCTGCGCCTATCTCGATGTCGGTTAGGCGCGCGAGGCCGCGCCAGATAACAATGCTTCCCGGCGGCGAGTCGCCGGCCCTCGCGAGATAGCCGCCCAACCGAGCGAGCTTTATGAGGTAGAAGCTGAGCGTCCCGTGCTCGGCTCGTCGATTGCCGACATCGCCGACGAGTCGATCGAGCAAGGCGATCTCCTTGTCCGTGAATGCGATCGAGGGCGAGGCCTCAGGCTCGGCCCGCGCCAACATGGTCAGCCAGAGAACGCGCCAACTGACGATACAGAAAACAGCCATCAAGTTCGCGAGCCGTTCCGCAGTGCGCAATTTGGATGCTTCGGCCTGGCAGCCCGACTTCAGGACCTTGTGGAACACCTCGATTTTCCAACGCATCGCATACCAGTTGATCTTCTCGATCGCTTCGGCGCGCCCGCGCACAGGCAGATCTGTGATCAACTTCCAGACGATCGGCTTGCGGCCTTTGGGCGCATCGCGTTCGATGGCGTGGATGACAGTAAGATCGAGCGCAGGATATCGCTTCTGTTTGCCGATGGGTGGCTGAACGATGATGCGCTTAAACCTGATTTCCAGAACGATCTTCTCGATCTCGCCGTCGTCCGTCTGTACTTCAATGCGATGCAGCCCCTTGAGCCTCGTCGCGTCCATTTCGTCGGCGATGGTGTGGTCGCCATCGCCCGCCAGCCGATCCACGCAGGTCCGCACCAAAAAGTGCGAGCCGAGATCACGCGTCAGGCAGTAGAGTTCGAAAATGTCGCTCTCTCGGTCTCCGACATGGATGAAGCGCTCCGGCTGCCCGAGAAGCTCGATCGATTGCCGGAAATTTTCGAGCCACCGAACGCTCTCCTTCTTTTCGATCGGCACGCGCGTCGGGTTCACCTTCTTCTTCAGCGCCTTGGTTCCCCTGAATTTCTTGCGCGTCCAGAATTTCACCGCCGCCAAGCCGAGCGGCAGCCCTTGGGTTGTCACCGCTAAACTCGAATGCATGAGCATTCCGCATACTGTATGATGGCGGATGCGCCCCTGCTTGTCGCGCCCACTGTTGACGCTCTTCGTCACGCCAACGGCGCTCACATTGGCGCGTTGGAACGAGAATTCCGTGGTGTCCTGGAGCAACAAGATCGGGCCTTCGAATTTATCGCAGCGGGCGCGCGTCGCGGCGAAGTGACCGCTGAGAATGTCGCCCTCATCAACGCGCGCGTTCGAAAGAAACCGATAGGCGGCTTTGGTGTTCGCCCAGTCCTGGCAGGCGTACGGGATGCTCTCGCCCATGGCGTCGCCGATCTGCTTCAAAACCTCAGCGCATCGTCGTCCGAGACGGGGATCTTTGAAAGCGGCTTCGTCTACCTCGCGCTCAGTCCAATGCGGCGCCGGCCCTGATCTCCCAGCTCTTGGACGGCAGAAAGTCTTGGAAAAAGCGGTCTTCGAGGACATGGAGCACCTCGCGCAAGCGATTCGGTGCTCGATAACGAATCACAACCGATTCATCCGATTCAACTTTCTTCTTCCACAAATCCGCCCACTGAGTCAGCTACTTGTGGGTAATTGAAAGGTCAAAGCTACGCTTACCGATCGCATTCGAGGTGCGGATCGATTTCCACTGGCTCGGCGGAAACCACGTGAAGGTGAGGAGCTTGTCGCTGGCCTCCTCCAGGCTGTCGGCGTAGATCATATCCTTGTAGGCGTTCGATATTTCGTCATGCAGCCGCTCCGGCGCGTGAGTGGATCGTCGATCCCGAATGACGACGGTGCCCTCGCCAGCCAGGGCTGTGCAGTTCTTAACGAGCCCCTGCCATTTCGAGGGCAGCTCGGATATTGAGAGCGGCGCGCCATCTGGCGTTCTTGATGTTGTCGCAACCATCGGCGCGCAGGAGATTATAGGCGAAGGAGCGGAGCCGCGCGACGATGTCCGGGTTCTTGCGAATGCGCGAAGCGTCCTCCGCGAACGCCACGTCGCGCACATAGTGGCTGCCGTTCTCGATGCGCCAATGGCCTCTGATCCATTCGTTCCAACGCTCGGGCGTCGGGCCGGTCGCCGAGGACACCCAATAGACGGTCTCGATCGTCTGCTTCAAAAGACCGGTCGCCGGATCGCGGCGGTAGATTGTGCGCTCCAGCCGCAGCACGGTCTTTATGAGCGGCTCCCACGCCGTATGGCGGAACCACGCCTTCGCTGGAAAGACAGAAAGCTTTCGCGTCTCCCAGCGGTTGCGGCCTTTCGACTGGCTCGTCGCAGAGCCGCTCGGCTTGCGGCCCGCCGCGCCGAGTTCGAGCCGGCGACGCAGGCCCGGTTGATTGTCCTTCACCTGCGTCAGCAGGTGATTGCCGGACGCGATCACGCGTTCGAACAGTTTTTTTGGCAGTGTTCTGCGTCGAGCGTGAACAGGCAGCGCTTCAATCCCAGCGCTTCGATCAGCTCCGGAGCGGTGGGAATCTCATTGCTCTTTTCGGCGACCATCACATGCGCGAGCACGATCCGATCGGCGTGTCGCAGCGCCGACATCATGTGCGCGGCCTTCCGGTCGCTGAACGCATCGAAGCTGCCGCGCAGAGTCTTCCCGTCGACGGCGATCGCCGTCAGCCCCTGCACGGCGGGCGGCGCCGGCATGCTCGCGGCATGACGTCGAAACGCCGCCTCCAACGCTGCCGGATCGACGCCTTGCAGGATCAGCCGCAGACCGGTGTAGGATGGCGTGTAGGGCAGCTTCAGGCCGAAGGCGTCGTTCAATCGCAGACGATGCGCGCGAATGAACTCATGCATCTGCCGATAAGAATTGGCGCCGCCGACCATGGCGATGATCGCGTAGAGCAGCACCGTCGAAAGATCGAACCGCTTGCCTTCTCGGCGACGATGATCCGGAATGTCCCGCAAAATCTCCAGAAGCGACACCTGCATGCGACAACCTCCGATTCGGGTTGTCGCCTATAGATTCACACATCCGTCGCGACGGGAATCGCCCGTCCGCTATAAAGTATAGAGAACTGAACGGCCCTGCCTCGCCAGCCTCCCATAAAGTTAGAATAGACCGACTCCTCCCTCCAGGAATCGGATATTCCTCATTTCTATCCAGTGAGCGGTCGATCAATATTACTCACCAGTCGGTAATATAGGCGACGCTTGGAGCTCCGAAGAATGATCGGACGAGCCGTGGCGTTTTCTTGATTTTGTTCAGTTGCGCATCGATCTTGTCGAGCAATCTCTCGCCCTTGCGGAGAGGCGCTCTGGCGACGCCTGTGCGCTTCACATGGCTCCAGACCAATTCGTCAGGGTTCAGCTCGGGCGCGTAGCCCGGCAAGAAATGCAAGGTGAGCCGTCCGTTCGTCGATTCCACGTAACGCTTCACCAGATTCGTCTTGTGAGCCGGGAGCCCGTCCACTACCAAATGCACAGGCTTCGATCGATGACGCATCATCTTTTGCAGGAGCTCGACGAACAGCTCGGCGGTGAGGCCGCCTTCATAGGTGCAATACCAGAACGCGCCCTTCGCGTTCACCGCCGAGGCGGCGCTGATCGACTGCCGTTGACCGGGGCGTTCGACGACAGGCGTCTGCCCTTTGACACCCCAGGTCCGTCCATGCACGGCGTCGGCGCGAAACCCGGACTCGTCCCAGAAAAACACCTCGCCGCCTTCGGCCGAGGCCTTCCGCGCAATGGCTGGATATGTTTCGAGTTGCCATTTCTCGATCGCCGCGGGATCGCGTTGATATGCGCGCTGCAACGGCTTTTGCGGCGTCAGACCGAGCTTGGCCAGCAGTTCGCCGACTGCCGTCAAACCGAGCTCGACCCCGAATTTGCGCTCTATCAGCTCCGCCACCACTCGGCGGGTCCATAGGCCGAAATCCAGGCCATACTGACGGGGGTCGTTGCCGTTGATCCAGCGAAACACCCGGTCTTATGTAGCAGGCGCCACCGGCTTCCTCTACTGGCGCGGATTTTGAGGCGCTATGCTGTCGGCTCATCATTGATTGAGCATGGGAACGGCGATGAGCGCGAGGAAAATTATCTCGGCCTTGCGAGACAAGAGATCGGAGCTCGCCGACACCATCGCCCAGCTGGAGCGTCAAGTCGATCGACAGCGCGCCGATCTCGGGCATATCGACGCCACGATACGGCTGTTCGACCCCAGCATCGAAGACGAGGAGACCCGCTCGACCGCGCCACGCGCGCACAACAACTGGTTTCGTCCGGGCGAATGCCGCCGGCGCATCTATGATGTTCTGCGTGAAGTCACCGAGGCGATGACCACGCGCGATGTCGTCGCAGGAGTCATGAAGGCGAAAGGTCTACGGGAAGACGACGCTCGCACGCGTGAGTTGGTTCACAAGACCGTTCTCTGCTCGTTGAACCGGGCGAAGGATACGATCGAACGCAGCGAGGCGGCCGGGACCACGATGTGGCGCGTGATTTAGCCAGCCGTCGCCCGCTGCCAATAGCCGCAAAAGTCGATCGATGGTCCAAGGCCCATCGCCAATCCGATGACGCCTTCCGCTTGGTCGCCATTGCCGATGCGGCGGTGATCTTCGCGCCATGCCGCTTCCTGCGCGTATCTGGCGAAATAGATTCCGGCGATATGGTGATGATGCCCGAGCTCGCCGCGGCGCATCCGCGAAAAGAACGACTCGGCGCCATTGGTGCAGGCGTCGTCGATGCTGTATCCCTCCTGATGATTGATCCGCTTCATCGAGAATTTGGCGTGCAGCGAATTCCAGGCCGGGCTCTCGTCGGCGTGAACCACGGTTCCCTTGGCGACCCGGCTGCGAATGAATGAGGTTGCCGCGTCCTCGGAGTCGAACACGGACGGCAAGGTGCGCCCGTCGCGTTCTCGCACCACGACGACAACTTTGCGTTTCCCCGATTGGTTCTCGGCGAGGCGACGATCGACACGGTCGGCCGCCAGATTCTCCGGGCGGACATGACCGCCGAAATAAGCGCCGTCGATCTCGGCGACTTTTCCCTCGCCGCCGATTTTCAAGCCGCGCAGGCTCGCGGCCATGGCTTCGCGGAGCTTGTGCGCCAGCACGAAGGCCGTCTTATATTGAACGCCGAGATCTCGGGACAGGGCGAGCATGCTCTTGCCCTTCACCTCGTTGCAGAACAAGACAATCGACAAGAGATAGGTTTTCAGTGGCAGCTTATGCGACGAGAACAGCGTGCCCGAGGTCAGAGAAAAGTCGCTGCCGCAGGCCTGGCATCGCCAGCGCAGATGAGCGCTGCGCCGACAGTCATAGCAGGCCGTGCAGCCGCAGTTCGGACATACGGGCTTGCCATCGGTCGTCGGCCAGCGCAGCCGCGCGAAAACATTCGCGACGCCTCGGTCGGACATGCGCATGACCTTGCCGATGCTGAGAGATCGCGCGGCGGCTGACAGGAGGAAATGCTGAGCCATGGCGCCTTCGCCAGAGAGAACATAACAAGAACACTCTCGGCGAGATCGCGACCGATGTCAAGCGACGGTGGCGGTTGCTACATAAGACCGGAAACACCTGCTGTTCCTGACGCGCGGTGAGACTGCGAGGGCGGCCAGTGGCCGGTCGCGACGCCAACGCGCGGACTCCGACACCACGCTTCGATGCGGTCGCTAGCCACTTGTATATCGTCGTGCGGCTGAACCCGTAGGACGCGATGACCGACGATGGCGCTTCGCCTTCTCGCACGCGCTCCACCGCCATGAACCGGATCGTTTCCAAAGTCTGGTGATCGGGTTTTCGTCCGTCTCTCTTCATGACTCATCGAATCACAATTGGACGCGCCTTGCAATAGACATGTTTCCTTAATTATCGACTGGTGAGTAATAAACTGTTTACAAAAAGCCGCCACACGGTGGTATTTTGAAACCTACCCGTCTCTCAAGACGTAAGCTTCAGACAAGCGGCAACCTTTATCCTGAAAACATCGTGACAGATCGGCGATAGCCTTACCAGCCCGTTGACGAAGTCGCGTCTGCCTGATTCCGTTTTGCGGTGAGATTCGGCCGGGGTGTATCGATGTCGATGCGGCGTGAGACGGGGATGCAGGGCGAGTTGATGACGACGTGGGCGGAGCTGCCGCGCTCTCCCGGCCACGCGTTTTACGACGAGCTTCAGAAGGTTCTGCTTGCCGCCGACTTCGATGTTTTCGTCGAGAACGCCTGCAAGCCGTATTACGCGGCCAAGATGGGCGCGCCGTCGCTGCCGCCGGGGCGCTATTTCCGCATGCACATGGTCGGCTACTTCGATGGGCTCGACAGCGAGCGCGGGATCGTATGGCGTTGCGCCGACTCCTTTTCGCTGCGTGACTTTCTCCGGCTTTCGACACGCGAAAAAGTTCCCGATCATTCGTGGCTGTCGAAGACGCGCTCGCGTCTGCCGCACGGATTTCACGAGCAGGTTTTCGGCTTCGTCCTGAAGCTCGTCGCCTCGCGCGGTCTGGTGAAGGGCGAGCGCATCGGCGTCGACGGTTCGACGATGGAGGCCAATGCGGCGCTGCGCAGCATCGTGCGGCGCGACACGGGCGAGACTTATCGCGCGATGCTCGAACGCATGGCGAAGGAAAGCGGTATCGCGACGCCGAGCGCCGAGGATTTGGCGCGTTTCGACAGGAAGCGCAAAGGCAAGAAGCTCTCGAACGAGGATTGGACGAGCGCCACAGACGCCGACGCAAAGATTGCGCGGATGAAGGACGGAACGACGCATCTTGCCTACAAGCCGGAGCATGCGGTCGATCTCGACACGGGCGTGATCATCGCCGCGCCGATCCATGAGGCCGACAAGGGCGATACGGCGACGATCGACGACACGCTCACGACGGCGAAGGCCAATCTCTCGGCGGCCGGCTTGGAGCCGACGCCGGACGATCCTTGCGAGATCATCGCGGACAAAGGCTATCATTCGCGCGAGGTTTTGAAGGGTCTCGACGACGGCGAGTGGAAGAGCCGGATCGCCGAGCCGAAGCCCGCCAACGGCTATTTGCGCTGGCAAGGCGACGAAGCCGCGCGCGATGCGGTCTACGCCAACCGCGCGCGGCTGAAATTGGGCGTCGGACGCGCCGCCATGCGAAAGCGCGGCGAACTGGTCGAGCGCAGCTTCGCCCATGTGCTGGATCGCGGCGGCATGCGCCGGGCCTGGCTTCGCGGTCGCGAGAACATCGCCAAGCGCTATCTGATCCATGTCGCAGGCTTCAATCTTGGCGTCCTGATGCGCGCCCTCGTCGGCTGCGGGACGCCAAGAGAACGCGCCGAGGCGGCCAGACGCGCCTTTTTGTTCGTCATTCGGATGGATAGCGCCATGGGCATCGTTATCATTGCCGACATCGCCGGCGCGCCGGCCATGCTCGCCGTCATCGCCGCTTCGGAACCCGATTAATCGAGCTGCGACTTCGTCACCGCGCTGCTCTAAAGGGTTGTCGTTCGCTGTTTTGTCCGAGATCGAAACGCGTAGCGTCTCGGATGAACCGCTCCTCGGCGACGACGGCGGTTTCTTCTCGCGGCGGCCCGGCACACGCCCCGCCGGCCCCCGAACAGATTTGGTAGGTTCACGAAATCTCCGAACGGAGCTTCTCGCGCTCGGAACGGGCGCCGGCACTGGATGAGACAAAGGAAGATGACGCTCGATCGCCAACATTTCCTTCCCGACTGCCGGGCGCGCCGCTTCCACGCTCCGACACGGCGAGCAGCTCGCAATAAGACGGCTTTCCAGAGCGCCGAGCATAGGCATTCGTTGCGAGCGCACCGCGAATATGTTTCATTTTGGGTCGTGAATACAAAGCTATCGCCCTTCTAACGCTTGAAATGTCAACGCGGTCTCGAGAACCAGATCGAAATTGTCCCTTGCGCTTTCACAGATCGCGGTGTAATATTTATATTAGGAGACGAATTTATGTTTATGGGCCCCAAGATCATCTGTGGGATCTTGACAGCTATTTTTTTTATGCTTGGTCTGAACTCGCTTTGCCACGCCGAAAGCCTGTTCGAGGCGCTGTCGCGCGCCTATTCCGAAAACCTGGACATCAATCATCAGCGCGCCGCGGTCCGCGTTCGCGACGAAGACGTGCCCAAAGCCGCCGCGAGCAGCCGGCCCAAGGTGGGCATCACCGCCAACGTGGGCGCGCAGTCGACGCATGTGCGCTCCGGCGGCATCGACCCGCAGACGGGCGGCCGCGTCTTCGGCAACAGCAACTATTTCGGACAACCTCGCGGCGCGAATCTGACGGTCTCGCAACCGCTCTTCGACGGCTTTCGGACGCAGAACTCGATCCGGCAGGCGGAATCGAACGTCTTCGCCGCGCGGGCGACCTTACGCGCGACGGAACAATCCGTCTTTCTGAAAGCCGCGACCGCCTATATGGGCGTCCTCCGCGACACCGCGATCCTCCGGCTGCGTAACAACAACATCTCGGTCTTGAAAGAACAGCTCCGCGAGACGCGGGCGCGCTATAATCTGGGCGACGCGACGATCACAGACCTGTCGCAGGCCGAGGCCGGCGTCGCACAGGCGCATTCCGATTTCTACGTCGCCGAAGCCAATCTGAAGGTCAGCGCAGCGAGCTATCGTCAGGTCATCGGCGTCGAGCCCGGCCGGCTCGAGCCCCCGCCGTCCGTGAAGAAGCTGCTGCCGCGCTCCATCGAGGAGGCGCTCGAAATCGCGCTGATCGAGCATCCCAATATCCATGCCTACCGATATCAGGAGGATGCGGCGGCGCTGAGCGTGAAGGTGGCCGAGGGCGCGCTGCTGCCGACACTGTCGCTCAACGCCCAGATCATTCAACAATTCGATTATCTGACGGGACAGCCGGGCACCAATGTCTTCTATGCGCAGGGCGCGCTGCAGCTCAACGCACCGCTGTATCAGGGCGGCGGAGAATTTGCGTCGATCCGGCAGGCCAAGGAGCAGCTCGGTCAGGCGCGTCTCGCTACCGACCTGCAACGCGCCGCCATTCGCAAGGAGGTCGTGTCCTCCTACGCCCGTCTGAAAGCGTCGATCACCACGATCCGAGCGGGCCATGAGGTCATCAAGGCGGCGGAGGCCGCGCTGCGCGGCGTGCGCATCGAGTCGCTCGCCGCCCAGAGGACACTACTCGACGTGCTGAGCGCGCAGCAGGCGCTGCTCGACGCGCGCGTCAAGCTCGTCGGCTATCAGCATGATTACGTCGTCGGATGCTTCACGGCACTCTCGGCCGTCGGCCGCCTCGACGCGCAAATACTCAATCTCGAGGTGACGCCGTACAACGCCGCTGTCCATTTCGATCAGGTCAAAGAGTCGTGGCTCGGGGTGTCGACCCCGGGCGGACTATAGGAGATTGCGCGAATCCCGCGTCGGACATGGGCGGCTGCCTGCACGGCCTTAGGCATCGAGGGGGACCTATGAGCGTTATAGAAAACGGAGCCGCCGCGCACGCGCAAGGGGCGAGCTCCTCGCACACCAACGGAAAGAACGGCGCGAACGGCCACAATGGCGGAAACGGCCAAAATGGCGGGAACGGCCACGCCCAGGAAAGCGAGTTCGACACCGGCCTCGCGTCCCTTTGCGGGATCGCCCGCTATTTTCGGATCGCGGCCGACGCCGCCCATCTCAGGCACGAGCTGGCGCTCGGCCCGAAGGCCGCCGAGCCGCGCGACATCGTCCGGGGCGCCATGTCCATCGGATTGAAGGCGCGCGTCGTCGAATTCGTGGACGAGGAAAGGCTCGCCAAGGTCCCCATTCCCGCCATCGGACGATTTCGCGAGGGAAGCTTTTTCGTCTTCGGTGGAACGCTGCCGACCGGCAATCTCCGCATCGTCGAGCCTCTGACGCATACGCAACGCGACATTCCGCCGGCGGAATACGCCGCGCTCGTCGAGCCGACGCTGATCCTCGTAACGCGCCGCATCGGAGGGCCGGGCGTCGATCCGAAGAATTTCGGCTTTAAATGGTTCCTGCCGACCTTCTGGCGCTATCGCAAACCACTCGCCCAGGTGCTCACCGCCTCCTTCTTCGTTCAGATATTCGCGCTGGTCACGCCGCTCTTCTTTCAGGTGGTGATCGACAAGGTGCTCACGCACCGCGGCTATTCGACCCTGTTCGTTCTCGTCGGCGGCCTCGTCATCATCGGCTTCTTCGACGTCGTGCTGCAATATCTGCGCACCTATGCGCTGTCTCATACGACGAATCGCATCGACGTCGAGCTCGGCCGGCGCGTCTTCCATCATCTGCTGCGGCTACCCATCTCCTACGCCGAGACGCGCTCGGCGGGCCAGACCGTCGCGCGCGTGCGCGAGCTTGAGACGATCCGCAACTTCCTCACCGGCCAGGGCCTGTTCTCGGCGCTCGATTTCTTTTTCGCCTTCGTCTTCGTCATCGTGCTCTTCGCCTATTCCTGGAAGCTGACGCTCATCGTCCTCACGACGATCCCTCTCTATATCGCGATCTCCTTTCTCGTCCGTCCGCTGCTGCTAGAGGCGGTGAAGGAGAAGTTCAATCGCGGCGCCGAGAGCCAGCAATTCCTCGTCGAGACCATCGTCGGCATGCAGACGATCAAGGCCGCCGCCGTCGAGCCGATCGTGCAGGCGCAATGGGAGGAGAAGCTCGCCGCCTATGTGAGGTCCTCTTTCGACGCCACGCTTCTCGGCTCGAAGGGACAAGGCGCCATCCAATATGTGAGCAAGCTCTCGACCGCCGCGATCCTCCTGTTCGGCGCCAAGGCCGTGCTCGACGGCGAGATATCGGTCGGCGAGCTCGTCGCCTTCAACATGATCTCCGCGCAGCTCGCGCAGCCGGTGCTGCGCCTCTCGCAGGTGTGGCAGGATTTTCAGCAGATTCAGGTCTCGGTCGACCGCATCGGCGACATTCTCAACTCGCCGCCCGAGCCCGTGCCGCCCTCGCGCGTCATGGCGCCCGCGCCGCGCGGCGCGATCGAGTTCCGCAACGTCACATTCCGCTATCGCCAGGGCTCTCCCGACGTGCTCAAGAACGTCTCGCTGGCGATCCGTCCGGGCGAGGTCATCGGAATCGTCGGGCCGTCGGGCTCGGGTAAATCGACGCTTACGAAACTCGTGCAGCGCTTCTATTCTCCGAACGAAGGCAATGTCCTGCTCGATGGCGGCGACATCTCGCATGTCGATCCGGCCTGGCTGCGCCGACACATCGGCGTCGTCCTCCAGGAGAATCTGCTGTTCAATCGCACCATCCACGAGAACATCGCGCTCGCCGAGCCGACCATGCCGCGCACCCGCGTCCAGGCGCTGGCGCGACTCGCCGGCGCCGACGAGTTCATCATCAAGATGCCGCGCGGCTATGACTCGATGATCGAGGAGCGCGGTGCCAATCTCTCCGGCGGCCAACGTCAGCGCATCGCCATCGCGCGCGCGCTCGCGACAAATCCCTCTATACTGATCTTCGACGAGGCGACCAGCGCGCTCGACTATGTGTCGGAGCGCGTGATTCAAAACAACATGGCTCAGATCGTGAAGAACAGGACCGTGCTCATCATCGCGCATCGACTCGCCGCCGTGCGACCCTGTGATCGCATCGTCGGCATGTTCGACGGCCGCATCGTCGAGGTCGGAACCCATGACGAACTTCTCGCGCGAGAGCGCGGTCTCTATGCGCAGCTCTGGGCGCTGCAGAACGATTCCGCGAGGTCGTGATGTTGGAAGCGATCAAGAACAATCTGTTCCAGTTCAAGGACACTCTGCTCCCGAGGATCAGGGATACGCTTCCCGTCATCCGCGAGGCCGCGTCCTCGACGATCGAGGAGCTTCTGCACGGAAGCTCGAATGACGGTCCGTCGCAGAAGAAAAACAGCGAGAGAAGCCTGGAGGACAGAGAGTTCCTGCCGGCGGCGCTCGCAATCCTGGAGACGCCGCCCTCGCCCATCCATGTTGGCTTCATGCTCACGATCTGCGGTTTCGTGGCCGTGGCGGTGCTCTGGGCCTATTTCGGGCATTTCGACATCGTCGCGATCGCGCAGGGCAAAATTCAGCCCGCCGGACGCGTCAAGCTCATCCAGCCGGTCGAAACGAACAAGGTCGCCGTCATCCATGCGACCAATGGCGCGACGGTGAAGGCGGGCGATCTGCTCGTCGAGCTCGACGCCGCCGACGCGCACGCGGAAGAGGCGGCGGCGCAGGCGGCGTTCCAGTCCTTCACGGCGGAAGCCTTGCGGCGACGCGCGGCGCTCATCGCGGCGGAGGCGGACCGCTACGCCGCCCCGCCGAGCGTGGAATGGCCGGACGAAGTCCCCGCTTTGTATCGGGCTCGCGAGGAACGCGTCCTGAAAGGCGATTTCGCGCAGCTCGCCGCGACGCTCAACAGTCTCACGGCGCAGATCGCGCAAAAGGACAGCGAGCAGGCGCGCCTCGAGCAGACGATCGCCGCGCAGACCATCCTCGTCGAGACGCTGAAGCAGCGCGTCGACATCCGCGAATCCCTGCTGCGCCAGCACGCCGGCACCAAGACGAGCCTCATCGACGCCAAGGAGACGCTCCAGGCCCAGCAAACCACTCTAGCGGCCCAGAAAGGACAATTGGCCGAGACGATCGCGAGCTTGCAGGTGCTCGGTCACGAGCGGCGGAAGGCACGCGAGACATTCGTCTCCGAGAACGGACAGAAGCTCCTCGACGCGGAACGCCAGACGGACGAGGCCGAGCAAAAACTCGCCAAGGCCCGCGTGCGCGTGGCCAATACGCGGCTGACGAGCCCGATCGACGGCGTCATCTTCGGCTCCTCGCTGACGACGACGGGACAGGTCGTCACGGCGGGGGAAGAGATCATGCACATCGTGCCGCAAGGCTCGACGCTCGAGATCGAGTGCTACGTCGAGAACAAGGACATCGGCTTCGTCGCCGTCGGTCAGTCCGCCGCCATAAAGATCGAGTCTTTTCCGTTCATCCGCTACGGCTCGATCGACGGCGAAGTGATCCATGTCTCGCATGACGCCATTCCGGAGCCGGACGTTCAGGCCCAGGAGGGCAATCCGGCGCGACAATCCAAGCTGCAGACCTTCGGCGGCGCGCAACGGGTCCAGAATCTGATGTTTCCCATCACGGTGCGGCCGCTCGCGACGAGCATCAAGGCCGACAATCGGGAATATCCGCTCTCGCCCGGCATGACGGTGATGGTGGAGGTCAAGACCGGCAGCCGGCGCATCCTCGAATATGTGTTCTCGCCGCTGGTCGAGACCGTGTCGAAATCGATGAAGGAGCGCTGAGCCGCCGCGCGGCTCGGCCTCGGGATCAAATTTTGTAAAAATCGCGGTACCAGGCGACGAAGCGGGCGATCCCCTCCTCGATCGGCGTGTCGGGGCTGAAGCCGACGCGCTCGGCGAGATCATGGACATCTGCATAGGTCGCCGGCACGTCGCCGGGCTGCATCGGCAAATGGCGCTTGATCGCCTGCTTGCCGCACGCCTTTTCGATCACCTCGATGAAACGGTCGAGCCGCACCGGCGTATGGTTGCCGATGTTGTAGATGCGATAGGGCGCCGCAGCGATCGCCGGATCGGGCGCGGCGCGGTCGAACGCCGCATCGGGCGCGGGCGGGGTGCCGGCGAGCCGCAGGATCGCGTCTCTGATGTCGTCCACATAAGTGAAGTCCCGGCTCATCTCCGCTTCGGCGTAGACGTCGATGCGCTTGCCCTCGAGAATGGCCTTGGTGAATTTGAAATAGGCCATGTCCGGCCTGCCGAACGGTCCATAGACCGTGAAGAAGCGCAGTCCCGTCGTCGGAATGGCGTAGAGATGCGAATAGCAATGCGCCATGAGCTCGTTGGCGCGCTTGGTCGCGGCGTAGAGCGAGACCGGATGATCGGCCCTGTCGTGCTCGCTGAACGGAACCTTCGCATTGGCGCCATAGACCGAGCTCGACGAGGCGTAGACGAGATGCGCGACCGGATGATGGCGGCACGCCTCGAGCACGGAGAGGAAGCCGTCGAGATTGGAGCGCGCATAGGCGCGCGGATTTTCGAGCGAATAACGCACGCCGGCCTGAGCCGCGAGATGGACGACGACCTGAGGATCGAAAGCGTCATAGGCCGCTTTCAGAGCGTCATATTCGGCGACGTCCAGGTTCTGGAACGAAAATCCAATGCGCGCCGTCAGCAGATCGAGCCGCGCCTGCTTCAGGGCCGGATCGTAATAGGGGACGAGATTGTCGATCCCCGCCACCTCGACGCCGCGGTCGAGTAGAGCCTGCGCGACGTGAAACCCCACGAAGCCGGCGGCTCCGGTCAGCAACACGCGTTGATAGTCGACGGTCGTCATCCTGCCCTGCCCTCGCCTTCAAAGAGATCGCGCCTGCTGAATAGCCGTATTGGTTTCTGCTCGGCGAACGCCACGATCAGCGCTGCTGCGCATCCGCGTCGAGCCGCAGCTTCTGCAGCGCCCGTTCGCGCTGCGCCCGCCGATAGCTCACGAAATTCAAATATTCTCCCAATGCCGGCTTGACCACTTTCCGCCATGCCCAAGAATTCGTCGGCAGCGAGCCGACCGCGAGCAGGAGACGCGAGCGGAGGGACAGACCCTCGTCGCGCGCGGCGCGCAGATAATGCCAGCCGGCCTCGTCGTCCCAGGTGACGCGCCAGCGCACGCCGGAATTCACGAGGCGCAGTCCGAGCCGGCGCGACGGCCGCCTCAGAAAGGCGGCGGCATGGCCGTATTTGTCGAGCAGATCTACGGAGGTCGAGCGGCGGGTGATCGCGAGCTGAACGGCGAAATCCGCGAAATATTCCTGGATCAGCGACTTTTGAAAGTCGTTATTGACGCTGTCGGCGGGCTTGTTTCGCCGATACAAAGTCTCCGGCAGGATATGATAGCCGCCGTGATCGCTCAGCCGGAGCAAGAAATCGCGATCCTGCGCGAAGCGGAAGAACTCGCGATAGCCGCCGACGCGATCATAGAGCTCGCGACGGAACATGACGCAGCCGTGCGTGAACGGGTCATGCCGCAGCAATTGCCTGTAGAGGTCGGGATCGAGGCCGGTCAGCCACTTCTGGACATTGGCGTTGTGGCTTTCTGAATTGTCATAGACACAACCGACGACAGCGACATCCTCGCGCTGGTCGAGAACCTCCGCCTGCTTCACGAGACGTTCCGGATAGGAGACGTCGCCCGATCCATGCACGGCGACATAGGCGCCCGTCGAGGCGCGGACGCCATTGTTGAGCGCTGCCGTGAATCCCTGGTTCGCCTGGCGCAGCAACCGGACGTTCGGCAGATGCGCGAAGGATTGCAGCATCTCCCAGGTGCCGTCCGTCGAGCCGTCGTCGACGATCACGATCTCGAAATTCGGACAGGTCTGTGCGAGGAGACTATGGATCGAGCCGCCTATATGCTGAACTCGGTTGTAATAGACGGTGACGACCGACACGCGAGTCGGCGCTGACAGCTCAACCATACCCAACCCCCGGAAACGACGATGCTCTGGTGCCCGCTATGCCAAACGCGCGCAGTATAGCCGCGTGCGCATCAGGAGCAAGCAGCCGAAAGAGCTGCCTCTTGGACGAGTTCAATTCTCGGCGACGAGACGCCCGCCTCACCGTCCAGATGGTCTCACTCGCGCGCTCCCGAGCGTGGCGTCGAGCAGAGCGGCGTATTGGTCGAGCGTCCGCGAAAGATCGAAGTCCTCCGCGCGACTCGCGGCGCGTTCGGCATAGTGCGCGCGCCGGGCGGGATCGGCCAGCACGCGCATCGCTTCGGCCATCGCCGAGCTGTCTCGCGTCGGGACGAGAACGCCATGCTCCGCCTCGGTCATGGCGACGACCTTCGACGTCGTCGCGCCGCGCAATATCTCGGCAGGACCGGAATCGCAGTCGGTGACAGCCACAGGTACGCCGACCACCATCGCCTCAACGAGCGCATTGGGAAACCCTTCCGCATTGGACGCCGACACATAGGCGTACGCCCTCTTCAGACAGGCGTAGGGATTGTCGACGTGGCCGGGCAAATGCACCCGATCGCCAACGCCCTGCTCGGCCGCCAGCCGGACGAGCATCTCGCGCTCCGGTCCCTCGCCGAGTATGACGAGATCGCCTGCCACGCCGGCCCGTGCGAAGGCCTCGATCAACATCGGGAAGTTCTTGTTCGGCCGCAACCGTCCGATCGCCAGCCAGGTGACCGGCGGCAGCGGAATCGGCGAAGGCTCATGCGCGCGCGAGAGAATAGCCTCGCGCAGGATCGGATTGTAGATCACCGACAACCTGCCGGCGGACGCCCCGTAATTGAGGAGCAAGTCCTGCGCGACGCCGTGAGAAGCGGCGACGATTCGGCTGGCGCGAGGATAGAGCAACCGCACGGCCAGCTTGTTGGCGGCGGCCCCCGCCACGCGGCCGAAATGGCTCGTCGTATGAACCCGCTCGCTGATGACCGTGGGAATGCCGGCGAGCCGTCCGGCGATCACGGCCGCGCAGTTGGAGCGCGTGAGAAAGCTGAACAGCAGGTCCGGCTGCTCGCGCCGGACGAGGCCGGCGAGCTGCGCGATGCTCGTCCCGAAGCTCCGCCGGCAATCGAGCCGATGTCGCGGGACCTCCGTCGGCACGGCGTATTTCTCGGGGAAACGATCGAGAAGCACGAGCTCTACCCGCGCCGAAAGGCGACCGGACAGCTCGCCGACCAAAGTCGCGAACACACGTTCGGCGCCGCCGCCCTCCAGTGAATTGATGACGAAGAACGCTCGCTTGCCGACTGCGCCGTTCACCGATTTTCTCCGCTGCCGGAAGAACCCGAAGAGAATATCAGCGCCAACCGGGCCGGCAGCACGGGCGCGACGTCGGCGATCAGCTCGCGCACATGGCCTCGCGCGACGAGCGCGAGCAGCAACGGATAGAGCGCAGCGCCCGCGAGCGCGGACAACGCGAGCTTGGCCGCCGGCGACAGGCTCTCCAGCGCATATATCCGCAACGCATAGACGGATCCCGCCATCGCCGCGGACGCCAAAAACGCCGCAAACGGCCCCGACGCCAGCTTACGCCAATCGGCCTTCAGGGCCGAGGCCAGCAGCCGAAGCCGGAACGGCAAAGCGACATATTGCTGCGCCGTATTGGCGAAGGCGACCGCCTCGGGACCGTGCCATACGCTCGCGAGAACGGTCGCCGTCGTGATGAAGAACCCGCCTATGGAGGACAGCAGCACGAGTTCCGGCCGGTTGGCCGCCGTGAGCGCCGGCTGCATGAAATAGCCGAGCGTCGAAGCGCCGATCGAGAGCGCGAGCCCCGTCATGATTCCGCCGCTCGGTGCCCATTGCGGCCCGAAGACGATGCCCACGAAATCGGGCGCGATCACCGCCGCGCCAAGATAGACCGGGCAGGCGAAGATCGCGGACGCGCGGGTCACCCGGCCGTAGGCGGCGCCCATCGCCTCTATGTTCGGCATGCGCGCGAAGGCCGAGAGAGCCGCCTGCTGGACAGGCGCTACGGTCAACTGGGAAATGGCCTCCAGTCCGCGCGCGCCCACTCGATAATAGGCGACCGCGGCCGGCCCGAGAACGAGAGCGATGACGAATTCCGCCACGCGGGCCGTGACCACGGTCAGCAATCGCGCCGGCGTCAGATGGAAAATGAAACCCGACAGCTCGCGGAGGATCGGACGCGACAACATCAACCGCGGAGTCCAACGCGCGGCTCGCCAGGAGAGCAGCGTCAGCATCACGGCGTTGAGCAGGCGCTGAACGACGAGCGACCACACGCCGAAACCCTGGAAAGCGAGCCAGACGCCGACGACGCCCGCCGTCGCCGTGGCGATGGACATGCGCGCCGCCAGCGGCTTGTAGCGGAACTCGCGCCGCAATTTCGATTCGTGCACCGCGCGCGCCGCATCGATGAAGCAGATCGCCGCGAGGCTCGCGAGAACGGGCCCCGCCTCCGCGCGGTAATAAGCGGCGACCAGCGGCGCGGCGACGCCGGCGATCAAGATGACGAACACGACAGAGGCGATAAGATTGGCCGTGTAGCAGACGGACGCTACGTCATCGTCCCAATGGCGGCGCTGCACCATCGCCTCCGGCAGGCCCCCGAAGACGACGATCCTGCCGAGATCGATGAAGATCAGCGCAAAGGCGACGAGGCCGATGGTTGAGGCGTCCAGCAGCCGCGCGAGCACGACGAAGATCAGGAAGCTGACGAAATTGTTCGTCGCGTTGCCGAGCACGAACCAGACGGACGACGCCGCGAATTTCTGACGGATCGACATCTAGAGGCGGACGCGCGCGGCGCGTTCGGCCGCGGCGCGTCCATTCTCGAGCGCCGGAACGCATATCATTGTCGCCTCCTCGGGCATTCGACAGATGATCCTGGAGAAAAACGAAGCCGCGCAGTCGCCGACAGCTGAGGGGGCACGCCATTGATAATGGACTTGCAAGTCGAGTTCAAGCATCTCCGCCCTCGGAATTCGTGCACTTGGCGACTCGGCGCCCGAGCACCATGGCCGGAACGCCGGCGACGACATCTCCTGCCGAGACATCCCGGGTCACGACGGCGTTGGCGCCGACGACGGCTCCGTCGCCGATGCACACACGCCCGACGACCACGGCGCCAGCATAGACCACCACCCCATTGCCGAGCGACGGATAACGTTCGCCATAGACGGCGCGCCCGTGCGCTCCCAAAGTCACGTTCTGATAGATCACACAGTCGTCACCGATCACGACTCCGTCGCCGATGACGATTCCGACCGGATGAGGAAACAAACATCGCTTCCCGAGCCGCGCCCGCGGCGAGACATAGCATCCGAAACGCCGATTGAGCCTTCGGCGCAGCGAATCCTGAAACCAGCCGCCGAACGCCGGGCTGCCGCCGCACAAAACCATCAGCTCGTAAATCAACAGAGCTGTGCCGTTATGCGTCCGATGAGTGACAAATATCTTGATGAGAAGCGTCAGGGGAACGAGCACGCCGAGGTTCAACAAAATGTGCCTCACGTCGAAAGTTTTCCTGCAACCCCCGCTTCTTCGGCATTCAAACGCGGCAAAATGTCAGCGTCATGAACGTGACGAGAATGAGAGCGAACGCCGCAGCTTAACACCTTCGCTTCGGATTTGGCCATGCCTATTCTCGACCCATGAATCTCCCCGGCTCTGTCGCGAAATCCCGGTGTCCGCCTCGATCCAGCTACACCACGCGCTGGGGCACGATCCTCCTCGTCGATCTCGACGAAGCGGAATGCCGCAGTTGCTGACCTGCGGACAGCAGACGAAAAGAGGACCGATCGGGTCTCCCGGTGGCCGGCTTCAGTTCGGAATGGTGGCCGACTTCAAATCGGAACGCTGGCCGGGTTCAAATCGGAATACTTGAGGGTTCAAATAGGTCCCGCGCCACGGATGATGCAGCGGCTGGACCGCGGGACCTATTTGAAGCCGGATTGAACGAAGCCGCGGTGACGTTAGCCACGATCTATGGGCGCTCGATGCGCCGGGCCTGATTTAGACGGCGCCATCGGAGATGGGGACAGCTGCGAGGATCGAGCAGCGAACGGCCGAAAGGGCGCCGATGCTCGATGGCGCCGCAGCTTCGGGTGGATCTGCGATCGGCGCTGCGCTCGCGATCTCTGGATGGCGGCGTGGAAACGCGCGCCGCGCCGATCGCTCCCGTTCGGCGCAGGAGTGTGTCCGTCGAAGTCGGCGAGTAAGAACGGGCGGCGATTCATCGGCCTCATGAGGTGTCGCATCTTTGCGTCGAGTGGCGCGGCGGCGAAGGACGCGGCCAAGGGCCGAAATCGACCATGCGGCCGCCGCAGCAGGGGCAGATGTCGATCCTCTTGCCGGTGAGCATGGCGTATCGCTCGCGATAGTCGGTGGGTTCGACGCTCGGCGGCGGTTCGGCCATATCGAGAGCGGCGCGGATATGGGCGAGCTTCTGGGCGCGGCGGGCGTTGGCGAGAAAGCCGAAATGACGAATGCGCCGAAAGCCCTTGGGCAAGACGTGTATGAGGAAGCGGCGCATGAACTCGTCGGCGTCGAGAGTCATCGCCTTGATTTTGTCGTTGGCGCGATAATCTTTCCACCGAAAGCGCACGACGCCGTCGTCGCATGCCAGCAGCCGTCCATTGGCGATCGCGACACGATGCGTGTAGCGGCCGAGATAATCGAGGACCTGTCGCGCGCCGCCGAACGGGCGCTTGGCGTAGACGACCCATTCGATGTCGCGCAACGGGGCGAGATAGCGGGCGAACGCAGCCGGCGCTCGCAGCGCCGCGAGGTCGCCGAAGAACGTCAGATTGCCGGCGTCGAACGCTGCGTTCACGCGCTCGAGAAACAAGCGACGATAAAGCCGGGAGAGAACATGCACGGGCAGGAAGAAGCCGGGTCGGCAGGCGACCCAGCGTCCATCCGGCCCGAGACCGCCGCCCGGCACGATGCAATGGACATGCGGATGATGCGTGAGAGTCTGCCCCCAGGTGTGCAGGACGGCGATCATGCCGGTCTCGGCGCCGAGATGCCTCGGATCGGCGGCGATGACGCGGATCGTCTCGGACGCCGCCTTGAACAGAATATCGTAGACGAGGGCCTTGTTCTGGAGAGCGATCGCAGCGATCGGCGCCGGCACGGTGAAGACGACGTGAAAATACGGAACCGGCAGGAGCTCGGCGCGACGATCGGCGAGCCACTGCGCACGCGCGAGCCCTTGGCACTTGGGGCAATGTCGATTGCGGCAGCTATTATAAGAGACGCGAACTTCTCCACAGTCCTCGCACTGCTCGACATGCCCGCCGAGCGCCGCCGTTCGGCACGCCTCGATGGCCGCCATCGCGCGGCGCTGGTCGATAGACAGTCGGACGCCTTGCGCCGCGCGAAACGCGGCGCCATAGCGGCGGAAAATATCCGCGACCTCGATCTTTTGGCGCATGCGCGCCGACTATTCGGGCGGCATCACCCTGAGCGAGAGACGGTCGAAGGGGCTCGGCGTGGCGGCGATGAGATCAGCGGCGACGCGTGTGTAGCGCGACGTCGAGGACAGATCGGCGTGACCCAGCAGAACCTGGATGACGCGAATGTCGACCCCGCTCTCCAGAAGATGACGCGCGACCTCGCCGACCCGCAGCCCGGCCGCATATGCCGTCGTCAAAGCGACGCGGTTGCGCAGTCCGACGACTGCTTCCAGAAACTGCGCGACTTCTTCCGGCGCGAGGACCGGCGTCAGCTTCTCCGGCTCGCGGCCGAAGACGATCCGCTCCAAGGCGTCCTTTTGACCGAGCGTGACGCCGTAGAAAAACCGCAGTGCGCAGGCGACCTGGTTGATGTGCGTCCAGGAATATTTTTGGGTGACCAGATGTAGCTGATAGGCGCGGACGTGCTCCGTGCCGAGCAGGTCCGGCGAACACTCGAAATGTCGGCTGAAACGCGCTACCGCATAGAGGTAGGATTGCTGCGTCGCCGGCGAGAGATTGCGGATCGTCATGTCTTCGGTCATGCGCTGACGAAGAGGGCTCGTGGCAGCCATCTGGGGCTCCTGTCTCGAGAGGGGTGATGTGGCAATCACATCCTCTCAGACAGGAAGCTTCACTTCACCGATCTCGCCGCCCCTCCCGCGTAGCGGGTTCGTTCAATTCGCAGTCTCGCAGGCCAAGGCCTTCGAGGAATGCATCCGCGCTCCAGCCGGCGACGCCAGCTGCGCGAGCCGGAGCATCCCGAGCTTTCCGATCATCATGCGCTCGATGTCGACGAGCGTTGGCCGGTTTTCGCCTCTGCGATAGGCACGCGGCGTCAGCCGCCTTCGGCGATCGCTCTCGACGCAACGAACTCGCTGTTTCCCGCATGCATGCCGGCTTCGCACAGGCAGTGGACCATGTAGCGTGTAGCGGCCTGTGGCGGCAGCTTCACGCGCGTGAGGCCGTCACGGCACCGCCGACGCGTCCATCCGCTGACGATCGCCGCCTCCCGGGACGCAGCCGCTGTTCTGTTGGTGAAGTCGCCGAGTTCGTCATAGGTGAGCCAAATCTGCGCCATCGAGTCTTTCCTTGCGATGCTCGTGATCTGACCATGATCCTGCGCGGTTGAAGGGAGGTTAATCGCCAGTTGTCATGGCGGTGAAAATCCGCGCATAGATGGCGAGGTCGCCGCCGAGGCCGATCGTGGTCGAGTAGCTCGGCCACGACCCAAGCACATCAATTGCGGCGCGGGTTCGGAAATGTCGATCCGCCAACTCGTAGAAATTGCCGGCGGACTTGCATGCCAGCTCGCGTTTGATACGTCCAGACGGCACTCCGCGGAAGCCTAGCGACTCTAGCCGCATTGGGGCGCTCGGATGGAAACCGGAGATTTCGCTCGAAGAGGGAATCGCGGGCTCCAACAGCTGGTTCCTCAAGAATCAATGCGTCTTTCGCGCGCGGGAACTCGCGATGACCGTGAAATAAAAGCTTCAATACGCCCGCGAGTCTCTGAGCACGATCATCATTGTCCGAAAGATGATGTCGATATCGAGCCACAGCGTCCAATTGTCGATATAATAGATGTCGCAGTCGACGCGGTTCCGGAGCTTCTCTTGAGTGTCGAGCTCCCCGCGAAATCCTTGCACTTGCGCCCAGCCGGTCATGCCGGGCTTCACCCTGTGGCGGACGGCGTAATAATCGATGAGCTCGTCGAGATTGCACCCTTCGGTCCTCGTCGCGAGAGCGTGCGGGCGCGGACCGACGATCGACATATCACCCTGGATCACATTGAAGAGCTGCGGCAGCTCGTCGATGCTCAGGCGACGGATCAGCCGCCCGACCCGAGTCACCCGCGGATCCAGCCGGCTCGTCTGAACCGAAGCGTCCGGATCGGTCTTCTCCACATACATCGAGCGGAACTTCCACACTCTGAATGTCCGGCCGTTGAAACCGACGCGCAACTGCCGAAAGAAGATCGGACCGGGGGAATCGACCCTGATCGCGAGAGCGGTCAGCGCAAACAGAGGGGAGAGGGCAACAAGAGCGCATCCGGCGAGAATGATGTCCTCGAGCCGTTTGAACCAGAGGCTCCACCCCTGGATCGGCTCCTTCATTCCGCAAAACGACACACGGTCGCCGAATTTCGAGACGCCGACGACATCGGCGAGAATGCGACGATCCGCCGGAAGCACGAAAACGCGCGTCGACAAATGTCGCAGAAGTTCGAGATGCCGGAGCACCGTCGGTATTTTATCCCATGGGGCGGCGAGATAGACATGATCGATCTCGTCCTGGACGATGCGATCGGATAGTTCGACGAGCTCCGTCAGCTCATCAAATTTGCCGATGCCGACCACGAACTCCTCGTTGCGGGTCTGCCGCTCGATCTCGCGGGGATGAAGCGGATCGCAGAACACGCCGACCGACAGAGCGCGGTGGACGAAGGTTCGCTCCGCGAGCGAAACGCGAATGCCCCGGAGAACAGTTCCTCGGGCGACGATCGCGGCCATTGTGCTCGCCGCCGCCCAGGAGAAGAACCAGAGACGGGAATAGGTCTCGGCCGATTTCGTCGCCGCGGCGATGCCGATCATGAAACCGAAGGTGCACAGGAACGACAGTGCCATGCGACGCAGAATGTGCCGTCGATCCAGGATTTTCGCCGTTCGATAGACCTCGAAAATATGGGCGAGTCCGAATTGCAGAGCTGCGGCGAAGAGGACCGCCCAGATCTGCCATTCCTGTGGCGACCACACGGAGAACTCCCCCGAGGCTCCAGAGTAGCCCGCGCAGGCAAGGCCGATCAGAACGAGACAGGCGGCGTCGAAAACTGCAAAACCCGCCGCGACATTATACGGCAAAATGCGCTTCGAGCGCCGCGTCGCGCCTCGGGACCGCACAATTCCCCGCGAGTCGCAAAAATCCAACCCCATTTACGTCAACCCTGGAATATTACCGGACTAATCCTACCTAAATTTTCCGTTAATGCAATCCTGCTGCGGAGCAGCATTTTTGAGGAAAGCATCGCGTTGGTCAATTGCTCGGGAACGCGAATTGCCTATGGCCGGCCCCGGCGGCGCGAGCTTTCGTGACGCCGTTGACGAAAGCACGGCAATGATTTAGGAGGCCCGTTCGATAGCCCGTAGAAATCTCGGTGCAGATGCAGCAAGTCATGGAACGCCGCGATGACGTCACGCGCATTGCTGAAGGCCGCCAAGCCTCTCTAACGTCGGTATCCTGACCGCTTCCGATTTCGAAAGCCTGAGTCAAGGCGACGGCGCGCGGCGTCCCCCGCGAGCACCGAACCGACTCGCTATCGGCCGCTTTCAAGAACCTGGACCGCTCCGCACAGCTGTCTGTGCTAACGAGGCGGCCGCTTGGAGTGGCGGAGCTCGGCCTCGTCGTCGAGGATCAAATTGACGGCGACGATCTAACCGTTCTTATTCATGACGGCGCTGTTGGAAGGGTGACGAGCGTAGCATAGGTCACTGAAACGGCGTAGGATTTGGTTGCTGACACCAACCCTTTCCCGCTGCACTGACCTGCGACGCCCGCCATGACAGACGATACTTTTCCCGCCTTCTCCTTTCCAGCGGTCCAGGGCAAGAAAGTCACAGCCGCTTTCGACGGCGGGCGCATCTCCTCGGACGGCGGCGTCATGCTGCTCGCCATGGCGGAGCGCCGGCTCGGCATCGCCGAACGGCTGGCGCGCTGCTTTCCCGATCGCCGTGATCCCGCGCGTATCACCCACACGCTCTCCGATATGATCCGAGCCCGCATCTTCGCGATCGGCTGCGGCTATGAGGACGCCGACGATCTCGATTTTCTGCGCTCGGATCCGGCGTTCAAGCTCGCCTGCGGGCGTCTGCCCGACACGGGCCGCGATCTCGCTTCGCAGCCCACGCTGTCGCGGCTCGAGAACGCGCCGGCCCTGCGCGACGTGATCCGCCTGACCTATGCGCTCGTCGACCAATGGATGGCCTCCTACGACGAGCCGCCGTCCGCCGTCACGCTCGACATCGACGACACCTGCGACATCGCGCATGGCCATCAGCAATTGTCGCTGTTCAACGCCCATTACGACGAGCGCTGCTTTCTGCCGATCCATGTCTACGACACCGAGAAGAGCCGCCCCGTCGCCATGATCCTGCGCCCGGGCAAGACGCCGTCCGGCGTCGAGGTCAGAGCGCATCTGCGCCGGCTGACGCGACATATCCGCAAATCTTGGCCGGCGACCCGCATCCTGTTTCGCGGCGACGGGCATTATGCGCGGCCCGAGGCGATGGCCTGGTGCGAGGATCACGGCGTCGATTACGTCTTCGGCCTTCCCGGAACCAAGCCGCTGTCCAAGAAGGTCGACGCGACGGCCGACGCCGTCCGCGTCGGGCGCGCCATTGGCGACAAGGACGTCGTGCGCGGCTATGCCGAGACGCGCCATCGCGCCAAATCCTGGGCAGAGAGCGCCGCGCGATCGCCCGCATCGAGGCGACGCGGCTCGGCCTCGACATCCGCTTCGTCGTCACCAATCTCGCGCATGGCGCGCCGCAATGGCTCTACGACAGTCTCTATTGCGCGCGAGGACAGGCAGAGAACCTCATCAAGCTTCACAAGGCGCAGCTTTGTTCCGATCGAACCTCATGCCGCTCGGCGCTCGCCAATCAGGTTCGCCTCGTCCTGCACACTGCCACCTATTGGCTGATGCTCGGCGTGCGCGACGCGATCCCGAGCCAGCGCGATCTGGCGAAAGCCGAGTTCTCGACGCTGCGCCTGCGATTGTTGAAGATCGCCGCGCGCGTGATCGAGACCGCGAGCCGCGTGCGCCTCGCCTTTTCCGCCGCCTGCCCTGAGGCCGATCTCTTCTGCTCCCTCCCGGCGGCGCTGCTCATGGCTGGCGGGCCGTGAACGATGGGGCGGCGCGCCCCTCTCGTCTCTTCCATCTCTCAAACGCGTTCCAGAAAGTACGGTCCTCGAAGCGGTGAAAAAGCCGAACGCCTCACTGCGGTCCGTGCGCTGAACCGCCCGAAAACCCATCGTCACGAATAAGAACGGCTAACGGCGGTTAAGCCGCAGTAATTCAAATCGAGCGGCTAGAGTATCCGTTATGGACAAGGGGCTTTTTCGGCCCAAATGCGATCATCGCGCAACAAGGCGTTGGCGAGGACGATCATTCTGCGCATGATGGCGACCTTGGCGGGCTTCCCAGCTTCCACGAGCCTGACATAGCCAGCCTTCTGCGGATTGAAGCGGCAGGCGACGAGCGCTGGCATATAGAGGGCTTGGCGGAGAAAAGCTCTGCCGCCACGAATGAAGGCGCGGCCCCTCCACGAGCCGGATTGTCGTTGGACGGGCGCGAGGCCAGCGAGACTCGCGGCCTGTTCGCCTTCGAGGCAACCGAGCTCCGGCATCTCGATGAGGAGCGCGAAAGCCGTGACTTTGGAGACGCCAGGGATAGAGAGGAGAATTTCGAATCGGCGGGCGAGGAGCAGGTCGTCTTCGATGCGCTGCTCGATGGCGGCGTCGATCTCCTCCATTTTTGCGTCGATGTCGGCGATGCGCTTCTTGTTCTGCTTTTCGAGCAGAGAAAGCGTGATCGCCTTGGCGCGGTTCTTGGCGGCGGTGCGGTCTTTGATGAGCGCAGCTCTCGCCAGATGCAATTCTTTCAGCTCGGCGATGGTCTGGCTGACGCAAGGGCGGGGCGCGAGGTCGAGCACCTCTCCCATGCGAGCCAGCATGGCGGCATCTGCGCGATCGGTTTTGACGAGCTTGCCGGCGGCCTCGGCGAAGCGGCACGCCTGGCGCGGATTGACTTTGGCGATCGGCAGACCGGCTGTGTCGAGCGCGCGCTCGAGCGCGCGATGGTAGGGCGATCTGTCACCTATTTCTTCATCCGATCGCCCTGGCGTCACACTCACGAACGCTTGACGCCGCATTTCGCGCGTATCGAAACGACGACGTGTTGGCAAGCGCCTCGCCGACGCGAGCGTGATCGCTCGTTCGTCGAGCGAGAGCGGCCGCGATAATGCGCAGAACAGCCGCTCTCTCGCGAGCGTTCCAAGTCAGGTTTCGAATGAGCAAAAAGATAGTTGGACCTGCGCATTGTCACGCGATCGATTTTCTGCGATCGCGTTTCATTGTCCCACGTGAAGGTAGTTCTCGGCCGTCTGTAATTCGAAGTAGCGACAATTTTAGCGGATTCCCGCGCCGTTTCTTTACACGGCCGACCTACGCTCATGCTCAAGGCTGAAAAATGCATCCTCATCAAGAAGGATACACCACATGACGACGCTTTACGTTTCGCCGACCGGATCGGGCAAGCGCGATGGCTCGAGCGCCGAAAACGCTGCCAACATCTGGTCCCTCGACAAGATGATCCTGAAGGCCGGCGCTGGGGGCACTGTCCTTCTCGCCGCCGACAAAGGCTCGTACGACATGAGCTATTTCGTGTCGATCACCCATGGCGGCGACGCCGGCAATCCAGTGACCATCAAGGGCGTCGACTCCAGCGGCAATCCGATGAACGTGCAGTTCACCGGCACCAGATCGCCCGACTATTCGCCGACGGGCGCGGTCGGCAACGAACTCTTCCGACTGCTCGGCGGCGCCGATCATCTCGTGTTCGAGAACATGTCGTTCAAGAATGTGAGAAACGCCTTCCGCGTGGGCGACGATATCTCCGGTCTCACGATTTCGAACATGTCGGCGGACAACGTCCAGCGATTCTTCGAGGACTACGCCGCGACCGCCTCCAAATCGGCGACGATCTCCGGCCTGACGATCGAGAATGTGGAGATCGACGGCTATTCGAAAGGCGCCATCAGGCTGCAATACGACACGCATGACGTCGTCATCCGGGACGTCCGCGGCGACAGCGAGCGGCAGGACGGCGACAACTTCGCGATCGGCATTCATTTCGGAGGAACAGTGCACGACGTGCTCGTCAAGGACACGAGCATGCTGAACAGCACGGACACGCTGCACACATATTGGAACGGCGATGGTTTCGCCGCCGAGAAGGATGTTTACAACCTTCGTTTCGAGGACACCTATGCGGCCGGCAACACCGACGCCGGCTACGACCTCAAATCGCAGAACACCGTACTGGTGAGAGCGATCTCCGAGGACAACAACAGAAACTATCGCGTCTGGGGCGACGGCGTCACGATCATCGACAGCATGAGCATCGACCCCGAACATCGTGGCGGCACAGCCAGCCAGGCGCATGTCCATCTCGCGCCGAACTCCCATCTGACGATCATCAACTCGACGCTGATCGACGACAGCGCGAAAACGATAGCGATCGATCTTTCGGAAGAGAACGCCCATGTCACGCTCGTCGACACCGATATATTGATCAATGAGAAGGCAAGGCTTCTCAAGCTGTCCAAGGGCTCCGGCGCCACGAATGCGGACGGCTCCGCGTTGCGGGCGCAAACCTATGACGAGGCCCTGGCGACGGCGCTGCACGCCAGCCTCGGGCTGGATTACGTCGACTCGAACCCCACCTCCGTGACCGTCAAACCCACGCCGCCTGTGCCTCTTCCGCCGAGCTACTCGATTTCGCCCGGCACGGCGCAGGTGACGGAGGGCAACATTGGCGACACTACCGTCACATTCACGGTCAGCCGGACGGGCGACATCTCCGGCGCGGGCAAAGTCGACTACACCGTGAACGGAATCGGCGACAATCCCGCCAACTCCGCGGACTTCGAGGGCGGTGTTCTACCCTCCGGCGAAGTCGACTTCGCCGCAGGGGAGACTTCCAAGACCTTCACTGTCGCGATCCGAGGCGACAAGCTCGTCGAGACGAACGAAACGTTCCAGGTCACGCTCGGCAGCGTCGCCAAGGGCGTCATCGCCAACGGCGCCGCCGACGTTCTCATCGCCAATGACGACGTAAAGCCGATCTTCACGGTGCTCGACAAGCAGCACTCCGTCGATCTCTCCTTGTCGCTGAGTGAAACCGCGTCCGGCTCGTCCGCCCACAACAGCTACTACATCGACGTGGCGGCGCGGACGGGCAAGGATGTGATCACCGCGTTCGGACACGACGACGTGCTGCTGCTGACCAAGGCGTTCTACGACAGCAACAACGATGGGATCATCAACGCCGGAAGCAACTTCACATTCGCCGTCGACGGACCGGGAAGCGCGGACACGCTCACCTTGAGGAACGGCGTCGATTCGCTACGGCTGATCGGCAAGACTGACGCAGGACTCTACGTCTACGGCGACACGGACGTGCGACCGACAGGCGCCGTCGAATCGCATATTGGCGACGAAACGCTATCAGGAACGGGAAATGCGAAGAAGCCGACGACTTTCTTCTTCGACAACGCGCTCGACATCGATCTCGGCGACGACACGGTCACAAAATTTGGTGCCAATGATCTGCTCGTCACTACGTCGCCGATCGAAGCCGTGAACGGCAAGATCGCGGTGGACGAGACGGGAGGTTACGCTCTTCCCGGCGGCGCGGGCGACGTGAACGACAGCTACTACGCCGGCGAAGGGGGCCATGTGGCGATCTACGACACGGCCGGCAAAGCGATAGCGTCTCTCGAGTTCGACGGCGTCATGCAGCACAACTCCGTGAACTACTACGTCTACAGCCAAATCGGCTCCGCCGCAGGCGTGAGCGAACTTCGCTTCTAAAATTCGGCGGGCCCCATCCTGCTCGATCGGCGTCACGCTTCGCGCGCGGCGCCGTCTCTTTTTTTCGCGGCTTTGTCTTCTTCAGGCTACAATACCGCTGTGAGCTCAAGGGCCGGTCCGCCGCGCGCTTATCCGTGGCTTCGCCACAGTCCGGCGCTGGCGGTTGGGCCCGCCAAAGCTTGGCGGAAGGGTTCTGTCGCAAATTTTGTCTTCAGGCGCGACGGGTGAGTGAGAATGACGTGGCTCAGGCGGCGAGGGAATAGAATTGCTGCGCGGGACGCATTTCGTTCGTCGTTCGCATCTGCCCCTTTCGGATCGTGTGCATCAGCTCGATCCCAGAAAGCGTCGCGGCAGCCGATCGAAATGATTTGAAACCCAGCGTCGGACGCGTCACGCGCTTCACCGCTCGATGGTCCTGCTCGACGATATTATTGAGATATTTGATGCGCCGGATTTCGATGTCCGCTTCACGCTCCTCATTGTAGCTTTCGATCGCTGCTGTGTTGGCTCCGCTCTTGTCGATCGTTATCTTCTTCGGCTCGCCGTGCTGGCCGATGGCCTTGCGCAAGAAGCGCAACGCCGCTTTGCAATCCCTCTTGGCCGTCAGAAGGAAATCGACCGTCGCACCCGCTTTGTCGACGGCCCGATACAGATATTTCCAGCAGCCTTTGACTTTCACATAAGTCTCATCGACACGCCAGCTCGACCCGACAGCGCGCTTGCGAGCACGAAACTCCGTCTCTAGCAAAGGCGCATATTTGGGGCTTTGTCGCGAATTTTTCTCGCGGGCCGGTTGGGGCTATTATCGCCGGACTGGGCCAGGCGGAATAGCGGGATGATCGATTTCAAGGGCAGCCATTTTGAACGCGAGGTGATCCTGTAGGGCGTCCGCTGGTATGTGGCGTATCCGATGAGCTATCGTCAGCTCGAGGAAATGATGGAAGAGCGCGGCGTCGAGGTCGACCATTCCACTGAACCGCTGGGTCGCTGGCGGCCCGCGGGGCTTCGAGGCCGCCAAGAAGATCAAAGGCCGCAAGTGTCAGATCGCGGTCGACACGCTCGGACTGCCGATCGAATGCCAGATCACTCCCGCCTCCTCCCTTTGCTGCGCGACGTGCGTCGCAAGAAGCCCGTTCGTGACAACGCGCTTCGCCGATAGCGGCTATAACGGCGATGAAGCGCAGAGGGCCGCCTTCGAGGCGAGCCGGGTCGCTGTCACCGTCGTCAAGAGAACAGACAAGGGCCTCAAAGGTTTCGTCGTGCTCCCGAAGCGATGGGTCGTCGAAAGGACGTTCGGTTGGATCATCTAAAACGTATGGCCCGCCCCGTCTGCAAGCAGTTTTATCGAGAGCGCCTTCTGATGGGTCTGCGTCAACGTATCCGGCCTCGGGGCGAGCCCCCGGCCAAGATGGAGATACGCGCGTTCCGGTCCTCATAAAAGTCTCGGCGTCGAACGCCGTTTTTTGAACCAGGTTTCCAGAACGCCGTTCGACTATCAGTCAGGCCATCTTTCGATCCACCACCCGCAAACATCGTCGGACGATCAGCAGCACATGCGCCGAACGACCAGTCTCACGCCGCCAGGATCGCCTCCTTGTCGGCAAATGTTTCTCCACGCCGCAGCACCGCCCAGGAGATCCGCGCCAGCTTGTTGGCAAAGGCGACGACCGCGACATTCTGATGCACGCGGGCGAGCAGCGTCGTCAGCCACCGCCCGAGCGACGTGTCGCGTTTGGCGACATGGGGGAGCGCCGCCCGCGCGCCATGGATGAGTTGCCTGCGCAAATATCGGTTGCCCCGCTTGCTGATCCCGAGCAGTTTCGGCTTGCCCCCCGTCGTCGCCTGACGGGGGACCAGGCCGAGCCAGGCCGCAAGATCGCGACCATGCTCGAACGTCTCGGCCTTTCCGATCGCCGCCAACAAGGCCGAAGCGATCAGGGCGCCGACGCCCGGTATTGTCGCCAGTCGCCGGGCGTCCTCGTTCTCTTTGGCGAAAGCCGTGAACTCCGCGTCGAAGGCGGCGATGCGCTTGTCCAGCTCGCGCCATTGCGTGCGAGCGTCGTCGACGAGCCTGTACATCCGGTCGCTCAAAGTGTGTCGGCCCCCTTCGTCCAGCATGACGGCGAGATAATCCGCGAGATGACGTTTACCCTTGGGAACGACGATTCCGCGCTCCAGAAGGATCGCCCGCAGTTGGTTGATCAGCGCCGTCCGTTCGCCGACCAGTCGGTCGCGAGACCGATGCAACGTCTGGATGTCGAGCTGATCCTGCGTTTTCAGTTCCACAAAGCGCATGGTCGGCCGCGTCGCCGCCTCGGCGATCCCTTCAGCGTCGCGATCGTCGTTCTTCTGCGCTTTCACATAGGGGCGAACATATTCGGGCGACATCAGCCGAACCTCGTGGCCATGAGCCGCGAAGACCCGCCCCAGATGATGAGCGCCGCAGCACGCTTCCATCGCGACGACACAGGCCGGCAGCTTCGCTGCCAAGCCGATCAGCGTCTCCCGCGTCGCCCGCCGCCGCATGACCACCGTCCCGGCCGCGTCGAAGCCAACGAGACTGCAAATATTCTTGCCGATGTCGATCCCGAGCACGGAAACCTTCGTCTTCATGACCAATCCCTCCGTTCTATCGCCGGCGAGCCTACTACGCCGGAAGGAGGGGCGGGCCATTCCATAAAAGTTCGCGGTAGGGACGCTCATCGCAGCCAAGATAATTGTCGGAGAATCGGCCAACTTAATTGTCGCTGCGCAGATAGGCGTCGATCGGCGATTTGCGTGGCGACCCGAGCATCGGCAGACCGGCCTGCGCCAGCACGCGTCGCACCACGTCGTGATGCCCGTGCAACTGACGGGAGATCGTGCCGATGGTCCATTTTTCGGCGTGATAGTAGCGCAGGATTTGCGCCTCGATATCAGGTGGCGTCGCCATAGTCTCGTCCCGCCCGCTCGTGTCGCGGCGCGCCGCGACGACCGAGGCGGCGGCGCAAAAATCCCTGGCGGACGAGATCGAGACAGCGTCGGCCGCACCAGTGGCAGTGCGAGATCGGCCGCCGTGGTTCGATATCCGCGGTGGTTGCGTCGCTCGCGATCGTCGGCGAGCCGATCGACAGAAAATCATCGGAAGGCGGTGGAGGTGAACCCTGATGCGTCACGTTCTTGCATCGCGCCCGGTATCGACGCGCGCGCTCGGCATGCGTGAGTCGCCCTCGGCGGCTGGCCTGGTAACGAGCTCCCGCCGCGCGCTGGCCACGCCGCCGCGCATGAGCGCCGCACCCTCCGGCGCAGTAAAACTGGCCGCGATCACAACAACTACAGATCAGCGCCTGAACGCGACACCCGGCGCATAGAAACAGCCTCGCCGACCTCGCGTCGGCATGGTCGGATTCGCCGACGCCATGTGGACGAACGCCCAGCTTTCCGCGATATTGATTGGACATGCGTGCCCGGCACGGTGTGGGGCACGGCGTCGAACGGAACCGGCAAGTCGAGATCGACGCCGTGCTTACCTTCGAAAAGGCCAAGCTTACCCCATCATTCCCCGCCACGGCAGGCCGCAACCGCGTGCCGCCGCATAGACCTCAACCAGACGCCATAATCATCTCGGCAAGCCTCGGAGGAAACCGGCCAGACCACGACCGCGCCATCTATGCGCGGATTTTCACCGCCATCGACAGCCGCTCGTCGCCTGCCGCTCGGCGTGAAATTCGTCGTCTCGTTCGTGCGGCGGTGCCGAGAAAAGCCTCGCGGGACCGTGGAGCGCCAGCACCGGCTCCACCGCGGAAATAGCGCGGCTGAGCCGTCGGCGGACGAGCGGCTCCAGGCGCGCGGCGATGAGAGCGGCGAGCAGGATCATAAGGGCGGCGGCGACGAGCGACGCCGGAAAGGCCGCCATTCCTCTTCGGACGAGGAATTGCAGCGTCTCAAGCCCGAGGGCGAAATGCAGCAGATAGAGCGGATAGGTGGTCAGCCCGCAGAGACGCGCGAGGGCGAGGTGGCCGGCGCTCGCGCAAGGGCGCGCGAGCGCGATCACCGCGACGCCGAGAAGAAACAGAAGGAGCGGCGTCGCGGACGCGGCTTCCGGCCGGGAGAGCAGTTGGCTACTGTCGAGACCGGCGGCGATGGAGCAGGCGGCGATGGCGAGCGCGATCCAGTGCCCCCGTCGGCCGCGCTTGTAGAAATAGATCAGCATGCCGAGAGCAAAATACGCGCCATAATAGACTGGGAGGGGCTTCAGTCCAGCGAAGAGCGACGCGCCGAGGCGCATGCCGAAACGCTTTTCCAAAAAGAAGACGATCCAGAACAACACGCTGACGGCGGCGAGCCCGATCGCGAGTCGATCGAGCCTCCGATTGTCGGCCAATGCGATGAACAGAAACACCACGCCGTAGAATCCGATTTCACAGCCGAGCGTCCAGTACGGCGCGTCGATCCATTCGCCGCCGGGGATGAGCGCGAGCGATTTCAGCAACAGCAGCGAGGTCTCGGACGCGTTGCGTCCGTGAGCGATCCAGATGAAGGCGCTGATGGGCGCGCAGAGCCACACCGCAGGAAAGAGTCTCTCAGCGCGACGGCGCAGAAACGACCACGGGCTCGCCGTCGCCGCGGATTCGGCGATAACCAATCCGGAAATCACGAAGAACACCGGCACTGCGACCCAACCGTAACGAAACCAGACGCCTTCCGGCATCTCAAGGCCGGGAGCGACGATCAGGCCCGCCAAGCTACCGCGAGAGGAGGAATAAACGAGATGAAACAACACCACACCGATCGCGCAGGCGAGTCGGAGATAATCGATGCTGGGGAAATATTCCCCCGATTGCTTCGACATGACAGGTCCTTGTGTCTACAGAAAGGAGCAAGACGCACGCCATATGCGAAAAACGGGCATCTCGGGCCGAGATTCGTTCGGACTGCGATTCATTTCGGCGGAGGGCAGATCGTCTCGGGCGAGGAGCGCCCGGCTCTCTCCACCAGATAGACCGACGGCGGCCGCGCTCTGCCGTCGCCGCAATGAATGAGTGGCGGCGCATCGGCGGGCCAGGGATCGAGCAGGGACAGGGTCGCGTTGTTGACCTGGAAATCGCTGCTTTCTCCTTCGAGGCGACAGCGGGTGCATCTATAACGATAATGCCATAGTCGGAATCCGTGCCGGGAGACGCCGTCGCTGCGCGCGACGAGGTCTTCCAGCGTCATATCTTCGGCCTTGAGATCGAAATTTCCGTCCCGATTGCCGGAAGAGACGATATGGCGGAGCGTGATCCGCCGTGGCGCGCCCTGCTTGTCGTCGGCCTCGACGCCGTCGCCTTGCTGGTAGCGCGGGTCGGCGCATCCGATGTTGCGGCTCACGTGCACATTTTCGATGGTCACATCGCTGACCGCCTCGAGCAGTTGAATTCCGCCTTTGTAGCAGTCGTTGGTCTCGCGCTCGCCGCCGCCGTCGATCATCGTCCGACGAATGACGATATGCTGCGTACGCGGACCCGCGAGCCGAATGCCGACGCGAACGTGACCGAAGATGCGGACATCCTCCAGGCGCCAGTCGCGGGCCGAGTGCCGTTTGCCGCGGTCGATCAGAATGCCGTCGTGCGCCTCCTCGATCGAGACGCCGGCGACGACGATGCGCTCGGCTGTCGCGCCGTTCGGCACATCTATGAAACGGGCCACATTGCGGACCGCGAAATTTCGGAAGGCGACATCGCTGCGGGCGAGCTCGAACAGCGCGGCACCAGGCGGGTCGCCCGCTCTGAAGCGTCCGACCAGAACAGTGGCGTCGCCGGCCCCCTGGATGACGAGCGGCCCGGTGCCCCGCCCGCCCACAAGGCGCACCGACCCGAGCGCGGAGATGTGATATGTCCCGGCCGCCAGCGACAAGCGCGCCCCGCGCGACGTCGCCGACAGGAGCTTCAGAGCCTGATAGAGCGGCATCGCATCGGCCGATCTGCGCCCATTGCGCGCGCCCGCGCCCTCCGGGCTGGCGTGAATCTCGACGAGCGCGGCCGAAACAGGGCCGCCTTGCGCCTGCTGGGCGGCCGCCGAGCGGAAGCCGGCCATGGTCGCGGCGGTGAGCAGCGATAGGGTCACGATCGCCGAGGCCCATCGCCGCCATCGCATCATCGAGACGTCTTTTGAACGGGCGCTCCGCGCCATCGGAGTGACGGACCCGCCTCCGCCGCGGAGCGCGCCTTCCCATGGCGAGTGATTCGTCTGCCGAGTCGGTTGAACGGCTCCTCTAGATAACGAAAGGAAAGAAATGCGAGCACGATCGTGACGCCTACCATGACGGTGCCGCCCGCCACGGCGGCCGGCCCGTGGATACCGAGACGTTGCATCGCCGCCCAGCCCGCCCCGATCACGAACATATGGGTGAGATAGAGCGAATAGGACGCGTCGCCGACGGCGCGCAGCCCGAACAGCGGACCCTCGCCCAAATAGGGTTCGAGCGCCAGGCCGGCCGCGACGATCGCCACGGCGGCCGAGGTGATGACGAGATGTCCGAGAGGAAGCATGACCGTCTGAAACGGCTGCATATAGAGAAGAGCAATCAGCGCCGCGGCCGAAACGACGAAGGCGGCGGCTCGCCGTCCGTCCCGCCGATCGAAAAACACGGTCCGCCGCAGTTCCGTGAGCCATACGCCGCAGACGAAGGGCAAAAGATTGAGATTCGCGTAGAACGCGAACAGGCTCGCGCGCGGCTCAACGAAAAAGGAGGCGATCGTCAGCGCGCCCATGGCCGCAGTGAGGAGCGCCGCTCGCAGTAGGGCGGAGCGGCACCAGAACAGACCCGCCATAACGAAATAGAAAAACATCTCGTAGTTTAGCGTCCAGCCCAATTTGAAAAGGGGACGCCAATCCGACGGATTGGCTGGATCGGGGCCGGGGATGAAGGCCAGCGACTTCCACAGATGCGCCGCGTCCGCGACGGTCGTCTTGAATAGCGAGGGCGCCGCAACCGCCGTCGCGAAGACGAGCAGCGTGCAGAGCCAGTAGAGCGGTGCGATGCGCAAGAGCCGGCGAATGGCGAAGCTCGCGGGATCGAAGCGGCCCGAACCGGCGACGAAGGCGATGATGAACCCGCTGATGACGAAGAAAATTTCGACCCCGAAACGTCCCGTGAGGAGGGCCGCGTTGGGCTCGACGCGCAGCGGATGTTCGATCACATGCGCCACCACGACGAGAAACGCCGCCAAGCCCCGCAACGCCTGGATCGAAACGACTTGCGACTTCATCACACCGTTCTTCGACTTCAGAAGGCCCCGATCGCGGACTGCGTCCCCCCCGCGGTGGGAGAACGCGGAATGCTACGTTGAAGGTAGTAGCACTATCGGCGAGTGTTCAAAAGAGGTCTCAAGCGTGATTTCTCTTCGATAGTCGCGTCCGCCCCGGACTCGCGCCGCGCCGGGTCGCTCCGGCGTCGCGCCGCGCCGCACGGACCTCCTCTCGCGCCTCCCGCTTCGGTCCGCGCACCGGAGGCCGCCGGGGCGAGGAACCGCAAGGCGAGCCGTATTCGGACGCGCGGCGTCGGCGCGCCCCGCCGGTCTGTCACGCTGCTGTCGCGCCCTAGGCGGAGCGTCCCCTGCACCCCCTCGCCCCCGCCCGTCTTTCGAGCGCGGGCGGTGAAATCGGGACATAAGGTTAACGCAGGGATATAGCGGCGCTATGATTGATCCTACAATAGCATACCGCCACGCGTTTCCGACTATTACGCTCCGGTTCGAACTCGCGGGACGTGTGGCGTGTCGAAACCAACTCTCGGGCCAGTAACGGTTTACGAATTCAACTCGGGCGGGCGCTATTGACGGAGAGCGTGAGCCGAGGCAAAAGGACGCCATGGAAATATTCCGACACAGAGCGGTTTTCGTCTCGCTTCTCGTCACGATCGCCGTTTCGGGCTGCGCATTGCCTGCCGCTGGTCCACGAGGTTCGGATATTGATCTTGCGGCGACTGCTTCTTTGACGCCGCAATCCGATGAATCGAAAAAATTCGTCCTTCTCGACGTCGCCGCGAGAACGCAATCCGGCCTGGCAGAGCCCGAGGCGGTCTCCTTGTCGACGAGCTTCGGCTCGACCGCGACGCGCGCGCGCCCGGCTCGCCTCACTTTCAGCCGCGGCGACACGGTTCAAGCGACGATCTTCGAGTCGCAGTCGGGCGGCCTGTTCGTCGGGGACGCGGGCACGCGGCCCGGCAATTTCGTGCAGGTCCCGCAGCAGGTCGTCGATGCGGCGGGCTCCATCAAGATTCCCTACGCCGGCGACATTCGCGTTCTCGGCCGCACGGCGGAGAGCGTGCAGGCGGAGATCGAGGACAAGCTCGCGAGCAAAGCCATTCAGCCCCAGGTCTTCGTAAGCGTGGTGACGCAGCGGGGCAGCGAGATGTCCGTTCTGGGCGAAGTCAATTCCGCCAGCAAGATACCCCTCAATCCGAACGGCGAACGCGTTCTCGACGTCATTTCCCGCGCGGGCGGCATCAAATATCCGGGCTATGAATCCTATGTGACCCTGCAGCGCGAGGGGCATGCCGTCCGAGTGCCGTTCGACAGGCTCGTTCGCGCGCCGCCGGAAAATGTCTTTGTCCAACCCGGCGACGTCGTCTATGTCTCGCGCGACCCGCGCTCCTACACGGTCCTCGGCGCGACCGGCACGCAGAGCCGGGTGCCGTTCCCGGCAGAGAGGCTGGTTCTATCCGAGGCGATCGGAGCCGGAGGCGGGCTGGTCGACACGCGCGCCAATCCCGAATTCGTCTATCTCTATCGCGCGGAGCCACGCGGCTTTCTCGAGAGGCTCGGCGTCGATCTGACGTATTTCGACGCGTCGGCGACTTTCATCCCGACGATCTACCGGGCGAAGCTCCACGAGCCGGCCGCGCTCTTTGCGGCGCGCGACTTCGAAATTCGTGACAAGGACGTGATCTACGTCGCGGACTCCGACACGGTCGAGGTGGTCAAATTCTTCCAGCTCGTGTCGGCGATCACCGGTCCCGCATCGCAGGGCGCGTCGTCCGCCTACAGCATATATAGGGTGAAATAGGCTCGACGCGCTCGCGCCGAAAGCCATGGATGGGCTGCAATGGACCCGTTGAATCCTGGAGCGGCGCCGCAGACGCCGTTTCCGATCCTTCTTGCGCTCACCTGCGTCTTCACGGCGATGCTCGTGCTGTTGGTTCGACGCTCTGGCAGCTTGCCGGGATGCTTCGTCGTCGTCGCGGTCTGGCTCCGCGTGATCTCGGGAGCCTATCATTTCATCACGTTTCTGCCGCTCGCCGGCGGGTTTTCGATCAATGCGCTGCTGTCGGTCCTGACCGTCGGAGCGGGCGTGCTGGTCGTCAATCCGCGCAACTTCGTGCAGATGTGGATGGTTCCGATCTATGTTCTGCTCGCAGTGACGGCGGCGAGCGCCATTCTGAACGGCTCCACGAGCGGGGCCGTCGACATGTTCTTCAAATGGGGCTATGCGGCGGTCCTGATCGCCGCCATGTGCGAAGCGATGCGGCGGACGAGCCCGAACCGAGTGCTAATGCTGGTGGCTTTTTGCTATGCGCCCATCTTCGTGTTGCAGGTGATCTCGGTGGTGTTCGGAATCGCCAAGGACACGGAGGGCGACGGTGCGGTCAGCTATATCGGCGGCTATAATCACGAGGCTGCGTTCTCGATCATGATCGTGACCTTCGTGCTCGCAGTCTATTTCAACACCGGCTGGAGTTTCGTCGTCAAGGCGGCCTTGATTTCGATGGGCGTTCTCGGCATCTTCCTGGCTAACTACCGCACCGCGATCGTCGCGATTCTCCCTCTGCTCCTCGGCACGTTCATGTTCGACGGCGTGTGGCGTTTCGATCGGAAGAGCCGAAGCTTCATCTTCGTGATGGCGATTCCGCTCGTCATGGGGCTCGCCGCCCTCGCCGGCGATCGTCTCGCGGACCGGTTCGGCGATCTCGCGACGCTCCTCACAGACAGCGGGCGCTTCCTGAAGCCTCCGCAGCAGTTTCTCGAAGACGAACAGAAAATACTCTCGGGCCGCCTCTACATCTGGTCGAACTATGTCACCGGCTATCTTCACGGCACGGACATGCAGCTGCTGCTCGGCGACGGGCCGAACAGCTGGGTCGGCACCTTCGTGAAATACGCCCACAACACGATGGTGTCCTACCTCTACGAATTGGGGGTCCTCGGCTTGATGAGCCTGCTTGCTCTCTGGGCGACATTCGTCGTCGCGACCTTCCGCGTCCCCCACGCCTATGCTCGCAATAAGCTGCTGCTCGCGCAGGCCTGCTTCCTGCTGTTCAATCTTGCGACGATGCCGCACTGGAACATCGAGGGCAATATCTTGTTCGCCTTGCTCCAGGCGTCGCTCCTCTACCATCTGGCGCCGCCACGGCGCGCCGTCGAGTCGGAGGCGGCGACGCCGGGGGCCGATGGCCGGCGGTTTTTTCGAGGAGCGAATTTGTCGAGCCTGAGCACCATGAGGTGATCGGGCGGCGCTCCCGACCGATGCGCCGGTCGTAGCGCCGTCGGGCACCTCGTTCTATTCCCAGCGACGGAATCCGACGCATCGCATATCTCGACGTCTCGTCCGGAGCGCGCACGCGAGGTCGATGAGGCTTCGACGCGGCCTCGCGGATCAATTCCCGTCTCTTCCGCGGAGCGGACCGGGCGGACAGTCACATCCGGGAAAACCCGAGCCCTGACCTCGCCCTTGTTTGTGCGGCCGTTTCGCCGACGGTCGAAAAGCGGAGCGAAAACACAGGGCTGTGTCAACGGCGGAGAGATTTCCGGCCGGCGGGGCGGCGCAAAATCAGGCCAGTGGGGCGGGATCGCCGACATGCAAAAGGGCCCGATCGGGCCCTTTTGCATGTCGGCGGCGAAAATTTCTCGGAGGCCCTACGAGGGAAGGATTTCGCCCGTGTCGGCGTCGACGCTCGCCTCGTCGATCGGCGTGGGGGTGACGCGTCTTCGCGCCTTCGATTGTCGGAGCCTGTAGCTCTCCCCGTTCATCTCGAGGATGTGGACATGGTGGGTGAGGCGATCGAGCAGCGCGCCGGTCAGACGCTGATTGCCGAATATGCTCGTCCACTCGTCGAAGGGCAGATTGGAGGTGACGATCGTCGCTGCGCGCTCGTGGCGCTGGCTGAACACCTCGAACAGCAGTTCCGCCCCGGTCTGAGAGAGCGGCACATAGCCGAGCTCGTCGACGATGAGCAGCTTCACCGCGGAAAGCTGCGCCTGGAGCCGAAGCAGACGCTTCTCGTCGCGCGCCTCCATCAACTGATGGACGAGCCCCGCCGCCGTCGTGAAGGTGACGGAGAAACCCCGCTGGCACGCGGCGAGCCCGAGCGCCAGGCAGGCGTGACCGGCCTCGACGGTATTACGGCCCTGTCCGACTCCCGCCCGGTCCATCGACGCAATCGATGTCGAAGCCGCGACCTTCGACCAAGACGGGTCTCCCCCGATTACCTGCATCACCCTTCCGACGTGCCGTGCCCACTACCCCGATGAATCGAACGGGAGCCAATGTCGATTGCTTCCCCGTCCGCGCGGCCTTCCCCGTTATTCAGGCGGGTCGGCATCCATGACTTCACTTTCGAGGCCTGCTCAGGCTTCACTCACGTTACGGCCCGCCGGATCGCTCAACCGCCCGAGGCGGCCTTCGTCACGAGGCTTCGGCCCAGTCGATCGCTCGTCCAAGCCGCTCGTCAGCTACCAGATCAATCGACAACTCTCTGGGTGGAACCTGCCTCCACTGGTGATGCACGCCGTCGGGGCGCACTGAATAAGAACGGCTAAACAGCCCTGAGCGAAAACAGCATAAGCTCGCGCCGAATACGCCGGGGGAGGCTGCGTCGATCCAGAGTTCGCGCGAGCCTATTCATGGTTTCCCACGTTCTTGCTTAAGAAAAGGTTGACGAACACGGAAAGCGAGCGTAAAAGAACATTGAGGCAAATTAATTGCCCATTTTAGCCGAGCATGTTGAGTTTAGGAGTATGTGATGACTGATACGAGCCTAATATTGGACGCCAAGGGCGGCTTGGTCGTCGACGGTGGAGTTGGTGATCAGGCGCTGGTCGGAACGAGCAAGCCTGAAACCTTCTACATTTCGGGGCCGAATTCCGGAACGGATAGCATCTCTAATTTCGGCTCGGACGATCTGCTCGTCGTTGACGCCAAGATTTATGATGCGAACCACGACAATATCATCACGTTCGGCGACAACGGTCTTCTCGATCTGGACGGTCCGGACGCCGGGCTGGATACGGTGACGTTCGATTCGTCCGTTGACTCTCTGCGCTATATCGGCACGGACGGCACCCACTATGCCTATGCCGACGCTTCGACCCGTCTCGCCGGTTTCAAAGAAGGCAAGCTGGGCGACGACACGCTGACCGGCACGAGCAAGGCTGATGTGTTCTTCTTCGACACGGCGCTCGACGTGAACTGGGGCAAGGACACGATCACCAAATTCGGCCTCACCGACAGCCTCGTGACGACCAGTGCGATCTTCGACGGCAACAATGACGGCAAGATCGACTTCGGTCCGAATGGTCTGCTCGACCTCAATGGCTCGGGCGAGCTCGCTCATGGCGGCCAGCAGAACGACAGCAGCCCATGGGGTCAGGTGTCGATCACCGATTGGGCCGGCAACAAGGTGACGGCGCTCTACCTCGATCACATCTCAGAGGTGGACGGCGTGAAGTATTACTACTACGACACCACGGCCTGATAAGGTCGTGTTGTCGGCGAGCAGGATCATCTCAGGGTATCGGTTGGGGAGGAAGCCTGCCTACGCCTCCCAATGCCAAGATAGCTCGAATCGGCTCGTAGGCGGTCGCTTTGGCGCTGGCGACGAACAACTCGGGAGTATCTCGCAGTTATAGGGCGGCGCAGCCGTCGGATTTGTGGATTGGGCGGGGCAGGTGTCGTCCTCGCCCTTTTCCATCGAATCGGATATGTGGATCGTTGCAGCATGCCCGCTGCTCCGATGATTCCGTTGAAAGCGAAGCGACGTCGAACTCAGACTACGTCATGATATTTCCGAGCGGGTTCTTTTCCATGTTTGGCGGCCCTTTGACAAGAGGGCGGTCGGCTTCCTCTTATGCTCGCGTGCGTCTCATCCAATCAGTTCGTTCCGCCGTCCGAACTCGGCGACTATCGCGGCTGCTCTTCCTGACTCGGCGCTCGACCGAGGAGCGTGGTGCCAGCCGATCGGTTGTCCGGAATCGAGCGTCATTCCGCATCCGAGCGACGGCATGCCCAATATCCGCGCCCTCGTCTCGCGGCCGTCCGATCGTGACGGGAGCCTTCTCGGAAATTGCTACGCCATAGTCATGGACATGAATCGACGGGTCCTCTAATATCACTGAAGAGACGTTTCGCTTTCATTGCGCATATCTCAGCGAACTGAAGTCATGGGAAGTCAGAGTCGATGAAGATTGTCGCTCTCGGGCTGAGGGGCGTTCCGAACGTGATGGGAGGCGTCGAGACCCATTGCGAGCAGCTCTACCCTCGCATGCGCATCGTTGCTCCGGATATCCGGATCACCGTGATCGCGCGGGCTCTCTATGTGCCGGAGGGGCGAGCGACGTTCCAGGGTGTCGACATTCGACCGATCCCCGCGATCAAGAATATCTATCTCGAAGCGGTCACGCATACGTTTGTCGGGCTGCTCTACGCGCGTTTCGCGGAACGCGCGGATGTGGTGCATATTCATGCGATCGGCCCGGGCCTTCTGATCCCCCTCGCCAAGCTCCTCGGCCTCCCCGTGGTGTTCACGCATCATGGCGAGGACTACAACCGCGAGAAGTGGAACGGCTTGGCGAAAATGGCGTTGCGGCTCGGCGAAGCGCAGGCCGTCCGCTTCGCCGATCGCATGATCTCCGTCTCGAGGCCGGTCGCGCGATCTCTCATGGAGCGGAATCCAGCCCTTACCAACCGGATCAGCATGATCCCGAACGGCGCCGCCGTCGGGCAGTGGCTCGAGGCGGACGGATCGGCGGCAGCCGACGCGCTGCGCAGGCTGGACCTTGAGCCGGGCGGCTATGTGATGACGGTCGCGAGGCTCGTTCCTGAGAAGGGCATCCACGACCTCGTGGACGCCGCCTCCGACCTCCCCGACGGGATGAAGCTCGTCATCGTCGGCGGCGCCCAGATGAAGAGCGCCTATGCCGAGAAGCTCCTCGCCCGCGCGAGCGAGCGGGTGATATTCATCGGAGAGTTGCCGCGCGACGACATCACCCCGCTCTACGCGAACACGGCGCTGTTCGTCCTGGCGTCCTATCACGAGGGCATGCCGATCGTCGCTCTGGAGGCGCTGTCGTCGGGCGCCCGCGTGCTTTTGTCGGACATCGCGCCCAACAAAGACCTCGATCTGTCCGCGGATAATTATTTCCCGGTCGGAAATGTCGCGGCGTTGCGCGCCAAGCTCAGTGCGATCGAGGACGTCCCGCGAGCGAACGCCGATGTCATCCTGCTCAAATACGATTGGAACGTCATCGCGCGGGAGACCGTCGAACTGTTCCGGGTCGTCGTCGGCAAAGACGATTTCGCCGGCGTGGGATTTAACGCGGCCGACGACGGCAGGGCTTGAATGCGCGACCACTTTTCCGGCAGCCCGCTTCTTGCTTTAGCTGGCGCGCGTGGCCGATTGTCGAAACTTATGGTTGATTTTCCATGACTTTCCAATTTGCGGTCCGCGCGGCCGGTAGGGTTAAGACAAGTTAGATTCTTCTAGAGATTTCGTTTGGGCCGCACTGATGATAGGCAGTCGTCCTGAGAAGCTCATGACGATGTCACAGGTCGGCGTTAGACGGCGATCGACATGGAACGGTCTGCGCGCGCGGCGCTCGGCGACGTGAAAGGACAGTGAGCGCACAATGCTCCAGGCAAATCCCCGTTTCGATCACTCCAGGACGCCGATAGGTCCCGAGAAGGACGATGTCTTGCTCCTGAAGGGCATCGACATCGTCGCCATCATGGCTGCGGCGCGCCGCCATGCGAAGACGACGGCGATCAGCGTCGGCGTCTGCTTGACCCTCGCGCTGATCTTCTCCCTCGTTTCCGTCGTCAAGTTCACGGCTCAGACATCTATTCTGATCGGCAACAAGCAGATCCGCGCTCTGCAGGACATGAGCGCGCAATCGAACCTCGCCGCTGAAAACGCGCTGGTCGACAATCAGATCGAGGTGATCAAAGGCGAGCGCGTGATGCTCGCCGCGATCCGGGGCATGAAACTCAAGGACGATCCCGAGTTCAACGGAACCGAGCCGCCCTCGATCGTGACGATCGTTACGCGATTCATAATGGCGCTGAACCCCATGCGGCTGTTCCAGCCCGCCGGCGAGTCTGATCCAGACTACAAGATGCTGCGCACCGTGGTGCGGCGCCTGTCCGACGCGGTCGTCGTCTCGCGCAACGGCAAGTCAAATGTCGTCCAGATCGCCGTCACCGTGAAGTCGCCCAAAAAGGCGGCGCGGATCGCCAACGGCTATGCGGCCGCCTATCTGAACGACCAGATCGCCGCTCGCGTCGAGGCGGCCAAGAGCGCCGGGGAATGGTTCCGGGCGCGGCTCGACGAATTGCGCGAGCAGAGCGCCAAGGCGAACCGCGCGGTCGAGGAATATCGCAGCCGCAACAATCTGGTCTCCGCCAACGGCCAGCTGATGACGGACCAGCAGCTGACCCAGCTCAACAACGATCTGACGCAGGCCGCGGCGGAAGTCGTGAGCAAGCAGGCGCAGTACGACAATCTCAAGGCGCTGGTCGAGAGCGGCCGGATCGACGCCATCGTTTCCGAAGCGCTGAACAATTCGACTGTGACCCAGCTCCGCCAGAGCCAAGCCGAGGCGACGAAGCGATACAATGAGATCGTCTCCCGAGTCGGCCCGAAGCACGAGCAGGCGCTGCGCCAGAAGCGCCAGGTCGAGGACAATGAGAAGCTGATCTTCCAGGAGCTTCGCCGCTTCCTCTCCGGCTTTCAGAGCGAGCTCGCCGTGGCGCGCGAGCGCCGCGAGCAGTTAAGCCGCCGGCTCGCCGAATCGACCGTCACGGCGAACAGCGCGAACGCCGCCCTCGTGCAGTTGCGCCAGCTTGAGCAGCAGGCGTCGGCGGTCCAGTCGCTCTATCAGAGCTTCCTGCAGCGGTCCCAGGAGACGATGCAGCAGGAATCCTATCCGATGAGCGATGCGCGGGTGATCGCCGACGCCGCGCCGCCGCTGGAGCCGAGCCAGCCGCGCGTGGTCCTGATCGCCGCCGCCGGCGTAATTCTCGGCCTCGGGATCGGCGTCGGGATCGGCGCCTATCGCGAAGTGTCCGACCGGGCCTATCGCACCGCCGATCAGGTAGAGGAGGATCTCGGCGTCGACGTGGTGGGCCTGCTGCCGCTCCTCGACACCGTCGTCAAGACGAACAACAACGCCGGTCCTGGCTTGCGCGACTACCGGCCGGTCCAAGCCGTCGACCTCGGCAAATATGCGATCCAGCACCCGTTCTCGTCCTATTCCGAGACGCTGCGCGCGATGAAGATCGCCATGGACATGCGGCTCACGGTCGACGGCGCCAAGATCGTCGGCGTCGTCTCGAGCATGCCGCGCGAGGGCAAGTCGACGGTTTCTCTCAATCTCGCCGGTCTGCTCGCCTTGCAAGGCAGCCGCGTCGCGCTCGTCGACGCCGATCTGCGCGAGGCGGGGCTGACCAGCCTCGCCGGGCTGAAGCCGGCCGTCGGGCTCGGCGAGATTCTCCTGGATCAGGCGTCACTCGGCGACGTGCTCGTCTCCGAACCGGGTTCCAGCCTCGCCATCATCCCGGCGACGGTGAAGCACGATCTGTTCCTGAGCGGTGATCTGATCTCTTCGCCGACGATGGCCGCCCTGCTCAAGAATCTGTCGAGCTACTATGAATATGTGATCCTCGATCTGCCGCCCGTCGGTCCGGTCGTCGACGGACGCGCGGCCGCCCATCTGCTCGACGGCCTGTTCATGATCGTGGAGTGGGGCGCAGTTCCGCGCCGCGTCGTGCGCAGCGCCATCGCCTCAAGTCCCGCCGTCCACGAGAAATTGATCGGCGCTGTGATGAACAACGTCGAGGTCGACAAGCTGAAGACCTATGAGCCTTACGGCCTCGACAGCAAGCAGGAAGAGATTTTCAGCCGCTATTATCGCTGAAGGCGCGTTCGGAACGCGGGAGTGCGGGAGCGACATGCAGTCGAGTAGAGGGGTCGGCGTATCGTGGTCGCTGACGCGGCTGCGTCGAATCGTGACGGGCCGTATCGAGGAAGGCGCCGATCTGCGGCTCGTGTCGCGATGGCGCATCGGCGGCAGCGCCGCCGCGCTGGTCGAGCCGGCGAGCGCAGTGGAGGCGCGCGGGACATTGGCCGTGCTCGCCGAGGACTGCACGCCCGCCCTCGTCGTCGGCAACGGATCGAATCTCCTCTTCGACGACGCGGGTTTTGACGGCGTCATCGTCAGGATCGGCCGCAGCCTGGGCTCGATATCGAGGGACGGGCGGACCGTGCGCGCGGAGGCCGGGCTCTTCGCGCCGCGCTTCGTTCGTGAGCTCGGACGTTTCGGCCTGAGCGGCCTCGAGCATGCGATCGGCATCCCCGGGACGCTCGGCGGCCTGATCTATATGAACGGTGGCAGCCAGCGCAAGGGCGTCGGCTCGAACATCGTGGCGGTGAGGGGATGCGATCGCAGCGGCAGGGCGTTCGAGCGCTCGCACGCCGAATGCGGCTTTCATTATCGCGGATCCTCCCTGCAGAGCGACGACCTCGTCGTCCTTGAGGCGGATTTCGCCTTCGTCGAGAGGGACCCCGCGTCGATGCGGCGCGAGATGATCGCAATTCTCGCGGACCGCCAGCGGAAGTTTCCGAAGAACCTCCCAAATTGCGGCTCGGTCTTTCTCAGCGATCCGTTGATGTACCGCACGGTCGGCCCTCCCGGGGCGGCGATCGAGCGGGTCGGCCTCAAGGGAACGCGTCTCGGCGGGGCCGAGATTTCGACGCTCCATGCGAATTTCATCGTCAATGTCGCCGGCGCGTCGAGCCGGGACGTGCTCGGCCTGATCCATCTGGCGCGAACGCGCGTGCATGACGCCACGGGCTTCTGGATGGATTGCGAAGTGCGTCATGTGGCGCCCGACGGGCGCCTGCGGCCGGCCCATGAAGCCGCGGCCGAAACGGCCGTTTCCCGACCGCGCGCGGCGGAGGCGGCGTCGTGACGGCGCGCGCGACTTGGCCGCGACCGCGGAATTGCTTAGGCTACGATGGGGATCGAGTTTCGAGGCGCGCGAGGCGCACATGTGCGGGCGCGCGACGGGGAAGCCCTGGTCGATGGCCTGCCGCCGGAGTTGCGTGGACCGCGCCGAGGGCGCCAAGCGGAGGAAAGGCTGATGCTGACGAGCGATCTCATTGAGGCGAACCCCGGCGAGCAAGGGGTGAGCGAGCAACTTTCGACGATCACGGTCGGGCAGTCGAGGCTGGAGGGCGAAGTCTTCGTCAGCGGCGCCAAGAATTCGGTGCTGCGGCTGATGGCGGCCACTCTGCTCACCGGCCAGCGCGTCGTCATCCGCAATTATCCCGCCGGGCTTCTCGACGCGATCGTCCATGCCGGAATGCTCGACGAGATCGGCAAGAGCTGCCGTGTCGAGGGGTCGACGCTCGTCGTCGAGGAGGCGCGCCCGCTGTCGAGCCGGCTCGACTGGCGCGGCAGATCGATCCGCAACACGCTGCTCGTCCTCGGCGCGCTGACCGCTCGCACCGGCGCCGGCGCAGTGCCTCTGCCCGGCGGATGCGACCTTGGCGACCGCAAATATGACCTCCACGAGCTCGTGCTGCGCAGCCTCGGCGCCGAGGTCTGGACCGAAGGTGGCATGCTGTGCGCCCAAGCGCCGTCGGGCGGCCTCACCGGCGCGCATATCCATCTGCCGATCCGCTCGACGGGCGCGACCGAGAACGCGCTGCTCTGCGGCTCCCTCGCGAAGGGCGAGACGGTCGTCTGGAATCCCCATGTGCGGCCGGAAGTCCTCGACCTCGTGAAGCTGTTGCGGACGATGGGCGCCGAGATCGACGTCTTCGGCCAGGAGAGCATTCGCGTGAAGGGAGCGCCCGAGCTCGGCGGAGCGCAGCACACGACGATCTCCGACAACATGGAGGCGCTGACCTGGCTCATCGGCGCGACCGTCACCGGCGGCGACGTCACGATCCATAATTTCCCCTTGGCCGATCTCGAGGTTCCGCTGATCTTCCTGCGCGGGAGCGGCGCGAAATTCTATCTCGGCAATGATTCGGTGATCGTTCGCGGCGGCTGCGCCTATCCGGTCGAGATCAGCACGGGCCCGTTCCCCGGCATCAATTCCGACATGCAGCCGCTGTTCGCGGTCTATGGCGCTTGCGCCAGGGGCAAGTCGACGATCGTCGATCTGCGTTTCCCCGACCGCTACGGCTATCGCGAGGAATTCGCGAAGATCGGCGTGTCGAGCCGCGTCGCCAATGGCGCGCTGCTGGTCGAGGGCGGCGCGGCGCTCGAAGGCGCGCGCGTGCGCGCGCTCGATCTGCGCTGCGGCATCGCGCTGACGCTGCTCGGTCTCGTCGCGCGCGGCGAGACCGTCGTCGAGGACGCGTGGCAGGTGGAGCGAGGCTACAACGACATCGTCGGCAAGCTGCGCACGCTCGGTGCCAAGGTGTCGGCGTCCTGATGATCAAGCATGTGCTGTTTCCGTTCATTGGGCAGGAGATCGGCGGGAGCCATGTCTCGGCCTTTGCCCTGGCGCAGTCCCTGGCGGAGGATTTCGGCTTCCGATGCGTCGTCATTGCGCGGAAGGGGTCGCTGATCGCGCAAGAGGCGCAGTCCCTCGGCTTCGGCGTCGTCGGAACGACGGAGCGGACGGCCGGTCGGCACAGTCCGCTCTATGATCTCGCGCGGGTGCCCGCGCGAATGGCTCTGCTGCGCTCGCTGCGTCCGGCCATCGTCCATACGAACGACATCGGCGCGCTCCAGTCGTGGCTGCTGCCGGCTTGGCTCGCCCGCATGCCGGTCGTCTATCATCACCGCGCGCTGAACCGCCGCGTGGCGCCCAATGTCGCGCTGATCCGTGCCGCGAGCCATGTGATCGCCATTTCCGACGAGACGACCCGTTCCGTCGACTATCTGCCGGCGAACCGCGTCACCACCGTCACCGACCCCTTCGCCAACAATCTCGCTACGGATCGCGCGGCGGCGCGCGCCTGGCTCGTCGACGAGCTCGGCCTGCCGAATGATGCGGCGATCATCGGCTTCGTCGGCAATTTCTGGTGGCGTAAGCGCCCCGAATTCTTCATCGAGGCCGCGGCAATCATCGCGCGGATCGAGCCGCACGCCGCCTTTGTGATCTTCGGGCGGGACGGCGAGCTGACCGCGGGCGAGCTCGAAGCGGCGGCCTCCGCCGCCGGGCTGTCCGACCGGTTGCATCTCGCCGGATTCCGCCTGCCGGTCGAGCGCAACATCGCCGCGCTCGATCTGCTCCTGATGCCGGCCATGCGCGAACCTTTCGGACGCACGCCGATCGAGGCCGCGCTGCTCGGCACGCCCTATGTCGCGACGGACGACGCCGGCCATTCGGAGATCTGGCGGCGCTGGCGCGGCGGATCGCTCGTCGACAAGGACGCCGACGCCGCGGCCTTCGCCGACGCCGCGATCGCCGTTCTGCGGCGTCCCGAATCCGTCCTTTTGTCCGAGCAGGAGCGGCTCGATGTGGCGAGCGATGTGAGCCCGCGTCGCCATGCCGAACATGTGATCGACGTCTACCGTCGCCTGGGGGCCTGAGCCTCGAACCGACGCCCCGCCAAGAACCGGATCGAGCCGCCGGGCGCGCGCCGAATGTTATGGACGGGTCTAGTCTCACGGTGCGAGCAAGTCGCCGTCCATTCGTGGCCGAGAGGCGCCGTCATCGCGAGGAGCGAAAGCGACGAAGCGATCCAGAGCCGTGGGGTGGCCCCTGGATCGCCTCGCTGCGCTCACGATGACGGCTCAGTCGCGGCCGACGCTCACATATTCGAAGCCGCGTTTGCGGACGTCGGCGGCCCGGTAGATGTTGCGCAGATCGACGATCACCGGCGTCCTCAGCAGCGTCTTGATGCGGTCGAGGTCGAGCGCGCGGAACGCGTCCCATTCCGTCACGATGACGAGCGCGTCCGCGCCCTCCGCCGTCGAATAGGGGTCCTCGTGGAAGCTCGCCTCCGGCATCAGCGAACGCGCCTGCTCCATGCTCTCGGGATCATAGGCGTGCACCTTCGCGCCGTCGCCGGCGAGCGAGGCGACGATGGCGAGCGAGGGCGCGTCGCGCATGTCGTCCGTGTTGGGCTTGAAGGCGAGGCCGAGCAGCGCGATCTTCTTGCCGCGCACCGAGCCGCCGAGCGCCGCGATCACCTTGCGCGCCATCGCCCGCTTGCGCGCGTCGTTCACCGCGACCACCGTCTCGACGATGCGCAGCGGCGCGCTGTAGTCCTGCCCGGTTTTCAACAGAGCGAGCGTGTCCTTCGGGAAGCAGGAGCCTCCATAGCCGGGCCCTGCGTGCAGGAACTTGCCGCCGATGCGGCGGTCGAGGCCGATGCCTCGTGCCACGTCCTGCACGTCGGCCCCGACCTTCTCGCAGAGATCGGCGACCTCGTTGATGAAGGTGATCTTGGTCGCGAGAAATGCGTTGGCCGCATATTTGATGAGCTCGGAGGTGCGGCGGCCGACGAAGACGAGCGGCGGCGCATTGAGGCTGAGCGGGCGGTAGATTTCCGCCATGACCTCGCGGGCGCGCTCGTCCTCGACGCCGATGACGACGCGGTCCGGACGCTTGAAATCCTCGATGGCGGCGCCTTCGCGCAGGAATTCGGGATTGGAGACAACGGCGAAATCGGCCTTCGGATTGGCCTCGCGGATGAGGCGCCCGACCTCGTCGCCGGTGCCGACGGGCACGGTGGATTTGTTGACGACGACGGTGAATCCGTCGAGCGCTCTGCCGATCGTCTCGGCGGCGGCGTAGACATAGGAGAGATCGGCGTGGCCGTCGCCGCGGCGCGACGGGGTTCCGACGGCGATGAAGACGGCGTCGGCGCCCTTCACGGCGGGGGCGAGATCGGTGGTGAAGAAGAGTCTCTTCTGGCGGACGTTGGAGGCGACGAGCTCGTCGAGGCCGGGCTCGAAGATCGGGATTTCGCCGCGCAGGAGCCGGTCGATCTTGGCGGCGTCGCTGTCGACGCAGGTCACGACATGGCCGAAATCCGCGAAGCAGGCGCCGGAAACCAAGCCGACATAGCCCGATCCGATCATGGTAATGTTCATCACATGTTTCCTCGAGTGAGGCCGAGAGAAAGGGCGTTCGCTCCGCCAGCGGGTACAAGACTTCCGTCGGGCGCGGCTCTCGACACGCCGCCGTTGCGACGAAGACCGCTCAATGTCCGAAAAATCGTTCTGCGGTTTCTTTTTTGCCCCGGCCTACGTCCGCCGTCAATAGCTCGCGCTCGAGTTGAGCCGGCAAGTCGCTTATAAGCATGAGGTTTGGTTTATGAACTCGGCGGCGCCCGCCAAGTCCTCCCACCAGCAGAACGATCGCAACCGCGTCGCGGTATGCTTTGCCGGGACCGATCTCAGCTTCGCTATCCTTGCCTCGATTTGGGATCGCACGAGCGGCGCACGGAACTCTTCGAAGCCGCCGCGAATGTCGACCGCGGCGCCGGACGCGCGTCCCGAAACGAAAAGCGGCACCCGTGGGTGCCGCTTCGGACTTCGGCAGATGGATGGCGTCCAGTCGGTTCTGTCGCAAATTTTGTCTACAGGCGCGACGGATGAGTGAGAATGACGTGGCTCAGGCGGCGAGGGAATAGAATTGCTGCGCGGGACGCATTTCGTTCGTCGTTCGCATCTGCCCCTTTCGGATCATGTGCATCAGCTCGATCCCAGAAAGCGTCGCGGCAGCCGATCGAAATGATTTGAAACCCAGCGTCGGACGCGTCACGCGTTTCACCGCTCGATGGTCCTGCTCGACGATATTATTGAGATATTTGATGCGCCGGATTTCGATGTCCGCTTCACGCTCCTCATTGTAGCTTTCGATCGCTGCTGTGTTGGCTCCGCTCTTGTCGATCGTTATCTTCTTCGGCTCGCCGTGCTGGCCGATGGCCTTGCGCAAGAAGCGCAACGCCGCTTTGCAATCCCTCTTGGCCGTCAGAAGGAAATCGACCGTCGCACCCGCTTTGTCGACGGCCCGATACAGATATTTCCAGCAGCCTTTGACTTTCACATAAGTCTCATCGACACGCCAGCTCGACCCGACAGCGCGCTTGCGAGCACGAAACTCCTTCTCCAGCAAAGGCGCATATTTGGCGACCCAGCGGTTGAGCGTGGAATGGTCGACCTCGACGCCGCGCTCTTCCATCATTTCCTCGAGCTGACGATAGCTCATCGGATACGCCACATACCAGCGGACGCCCCACAGGATCACCTCGCGTTCAGAATGGCTGACCTTGAAATCGATCATCCCGCTATTCCGCCTGCCCCAGTCCGGCGATAATAGCCCCAACCGGCCCGCGAGAAAAATTCGCGACAGAGCCCGAATGCGGCGCTCGACCATACGCCGCTCGCGATCGATGAGCTCCAGCTCGACTAGGCGCAGCAGATATCGGACGTGATCCTGTCCGTCGCGCGCCGCTTCCTGCGCGACCTTCTCATACTCGCGCAGAATGGTCGGCAGTTTGAGCTGTCGCAGATGATGGGTGAGGAGAACGCGCGGCGGAGCCGGATTCTCCGGGGAAGTAGAGGAAGCCGCCGCGCTCATGCCGCCGCCCTCGAAGCGAGCGCGAGATAATCGGCGGGGTAACTGCTCAGGCTCCATCCGCGTCGGCTCTGTGAGGCGGATGCAGGCGGGGTTTGGAGCGGTCGATCTTACGAGGGGCGGGAGAGGCTTCGGCTTGCGCGGGGCCGCTCATGATGGGGCGGGCGTCGCGAGCGGCTTTCCGGCGAGGGTCAGGCGGATCGCCTCGAGGGCGTCTATGGCGCGGCGGCGTCCGGTCTCGATCACCGAGCGGATGTCGGCGTAGAGCTCGGCGCCCCAGCCGCTGCGGAAGCAATAGGTGACCTTGCGGAAGATGACGCAGGGCCGGATCGCCCGCTCGGAGCCGTTGTTGGTCGCCGGCAAGTCGCGGTTGGTCAGGAACACGAACAGGAAGCGCCGCGTCCGCTTGATCATCGCCGCGAGCTTGACGCCCGCGGGCTGCGTCGGCGCGCGCGCCATCAGGCGATCGAGGCGCGCCTCCAGCCGGTATTTGTAGCTCTTCAGCGTCGCGTCCGACAGATCGGCGCGCCGCGCGCCGATCCCGCAAGCCTGCTCGAGCAGACGCCGCAGATCGGGGCCGAGAACGCCGTCGCCGCAGTCGATCGCATATTGCACGTCGCGAATGAGATGCGCGAGGCAGACCTGATGATCCTTTGTCGCCCATCCCATCTGGCCGGCGTAGCGATCCGAGACCCAGTAGTCGGGCCTCACATCGCCGAGAAAATCGGAGACGACGGTCTGCGCGCGCGTCGGCTCGGCGACGAAGACGGCGCTGTCCTCGTGGTGGAACACCCACAGATACCAATTGGCCTTGCCGACGCGAAGGCCGGTCTCGTCCGATTGCAGCACGGTTCCCGCGAGCAGCCGCGCGCGGATCGCCTCGCGCTGCGCGGCGAAGGCCGTGCGCGCGGCGCGCAGCATCTCGACGATCGCGCCTTCGCTGATGTCGAGCCTGAACAGCGTGGAGAACAGTGTCGACAGCCGCTCCAGGGCGATGTTCTGCGTAAAGCGCAGATAGAGGACGAGCGCGCGCAGATTGTCGCCGAAGGGCGAGCCCTTGGGCATGTCGGCGGGCGGCGCGGCCTTGAATTTCTTCGCGCAGCTCGGGCAGGTTCCGCCGTGCAGATTGATGCGGGTCACGTCGGGGCTTATCGGCGGAAGCTCGATATGATCATAGACCTCGCAAATGCGCCGCGCCCGATACGTCGGCGCCGCAATGCTGGCAGGAGCAGGCGAGCATGTCGCGCGTCTTCGTCGGGTTTTGATGCAGCGGACGGTGCGCGCCAGGATGCGATTTGCGCGTCTTCGCTGTCTTGGCGGAGGCCGGCGCCGAGGGCTTCTGGCCCTTGCTCGGCGGCGTGCTGGAATTGTCCGGGGTCTTCTTCGGCAGACCGAGCTTGGCTTCCAGCTCGGCGATGCACTTGGTCAGACGCTCGATGATCTCCGCCTGCGCCAAGATCAGGCGGATCAGAGCCTCTTTGTCGAGCGAATCAAGCGCGGAGCGGTCCATTCACAGCTTGAATCAAGCCGCGATTCCCGTGTCAATCATATACCGAAAGCGCTGCCGAAAACCGGGGTGACCAATTACTCGGCGGGCTGTGTCGCCCTGACGTTCGGCGACGGCAGATAGGGATAGGCGGAAAGATCGAGGCGCGCGGGCCTGCTCTCCACTCTCGCGATCACGAGCTGCTTCACCGCGTCGAAGCCGATGGCGCCGAGACGGATCGCCTCCAGCGCCGCGCCGATGACGATTGTCTCTGAAAAGAGCTCGGTCAGCCGCAAGACTTGGATGAACTCGCGCTTGCAGCGCCGCCCCATGCGCGCCTCCATCAGCCGACGCAGATCGCCGAGCGTCTCCGGCAAGGCCCAGCCTTGCAACGGAGCCGCCTGGTCCAGAGCCCCGGGCTTCTGCTCGAGAAGGGCCAGATAGTGGCGCGGCTCGAAAACGAAGTCGTCTTTGCTATAGCTGCGCGCATGCCGCGCGATCTCGACTCCCTCGCATAAAATGACCACCTCGTCGACGAAGACTTTCACCAGAACGTCACGAAAGCCATAGGCGGTCGGAACCGAATAGTCATTGGTGCGATAGCGCACGAGCGCCTGCGAGGAGACCCTGGTAGCTTGCTAATGGCAGGCTTCGAAGGGCTCCGCGGGACGTTCGCGTAACGCAGCCGCATCGGCGACGAGACGTTCGCCGATTGTCTGCTCGTTCCGGCCGGCGCGCTCGATCTGACGAGCGCGGCAGAGGTCCGCGAGCCGTGCGTTCAGCGCGTCGAGCGTCGGCGCATGCGGAACCGGCGTCAGAAAATTCTTATGACCTTTTTCAAGCGCAATCTGCGTGCGCGATCCACCCCGTCTCTCGTGAAGCGAGGGTGAACATATTCGGCGAGGCAGAGGTCAGGACGCCGGCGTGATGTCGACGGTTGAGCCGTTTCTCATTCGCGGGTTGGATACCGCATACGGAGCTTTCGTCGTAGGGGAGCCTCGGTCTGACCCGCGGAGATCGGTCGTGCCGCTCCTAGATGGAGTAACGGGCCGCCGCGAGGCAGAGGCTTTGCGGTGAGATTGGTCATCCCCCAGAATGATGGTGTGAAAACGGAGTCCGGCTTTCGTCGGCTCCAAGCATCATCGGAGGATGACCATGGACCATTATGCCGGGATTGACGTGTCTTTGGAAGCATCGAGCGTTTGCATCGTGGACACCACCGGGAAGATCGTCCGGGAGGCGAAGATCGCCAGCGAACCGGAAGCGCTGATCGGCTGGTTTGCCTCACTGGGGCTGGATCTGGTGAGAATCGGTCTCGAGGCGGGGCCCTTGTCGCAATGGCTTTACGCGGCGATGAAGGAGGCGGGCTTGGCGGTGGAACTGCTGGAGACGCGGCATGTGCAGATTGCCCTACAGACGATGCCCGTCAAGACCGATCGCAACGACGCGCGCGGGATCGCGCAGCTGATGCGGCTCGGCTGGTTCCGTCCGGTCCATTGTAAATCGATAGCGGCGCAGGAGACGCGGGCGCTGCTGACGGCGCGCAAACTGGTCCAGTCGAAACTCTACGACATCGAGATGAGCTTGCGCGGCATATTGCGGGGTTTCGGGCTGAGGGTAGGGCCAACGACGCCGAAGCGCTTCGCGTCGCGGGTCGAGGAGCTCGTCACCGGGCATGCGACGTTGGAGCTCATCGCCAAGGCGTTGCTTGCGGCTCATGCGGCTTTGCTGCGCGAGTTCGACATGTTCGAGAAACGCGTGCGGGCAATGGCGCGGGCGGACAAGCGCGCCAGGCTGATAATGTCGGCGCCCGGCGTCGGTGCGATCGTGGCGCTGACCTACGTTTCGGCGATCGACGATCCGTCGCGGTTCTCGTCGTCGAAACGGGTCGGGCCGCATTTTGGGCTGACTCCGAAAAAATATCAGTCGGGGGAAAAGGACGTGACCGGGCGGATCACCAAGATCGGCGACGCCGGTGTGCGCACGGCGCTTTATGAAGCCGCCAATGTCATACTGACGCGGCCGGTGAAAGGCGCCGGCCTCAAGAGCTGGGCGATGAAGCTCGCCAAGCGCGCCGGCATGAAGAAGGCGAAAGTGGCGCTGGCGCGCAAGCTCGGCGTGGTCCTGCATCGCATGTGGATCGATGGGACGCCGTTCGATGCAAGACGAGCAGCCTGCGCAACTCCGTCGGCGGCGTAAGGAGGAGAAGCGAAAGAGTTTCGGGCAGGCGAGCACCAGCCTTCCCGAGCGTTCGTCCCTCGCCGGGACGATGGACGGGGTCAGACCGCACGATGCTCCGTGGCTCACGACCACGCGCAACTAGATTGGCCGGCCCCATCCTCATCTTATACCATCAAGTGGCGGCCCACTGAGCTTCGGCGCCGACCACGGACAGAAGAGTGAACCGGCGAAGGGAAGAACGTAAGGGGTTGACATCGAAAGGCCCGTTACAGAAGCGTTATCCGATCCAATCGGATCGGATAACGCTCTCATTTCTCTATTGGGAGCGAATTCTGATCGATCGAACGATTCCGTTCGATCGGAAAGCGCTCTAGTGGCCTGAGTCATCTAAAGCGAAGGGTATAGGCGCTTGAGTTTGACGCGCGCATCGTCGGTTGTGAACTGCCAATCGGCTTTGGCGTTGCGTTTGTTTCGATCAGCGACCCAGGCTTCGGCCTGGGTGACGAGCGCGGGTTTGTCTGCAATGCGGCGAGCGAGACATTGCGAAGACAGAACGCCGAGTTCCGACTCGGCCATGTCGAGCCAGCTGCCGTGCTTTGGAGTGTAATGCCATTCGAAGCGCAAGGCGAGGCGTCGCGCCTCGGCGGCAGGAAGCCTCGTAGAGCGAGGCGGGCTTATGCGTGTTGAGATTGTCCTGCACCAGGACGATCGTCTCGGCGTCGGGGAAATGCGTGTCGGCCAGGTCTTTCAGCGCGTGAGCGTAATCGATAGCGGTATGGCGATCCGTGACCTTCACATGCCGCCAGCCTTCCAGCGGCGCGAACATCATGAAGAGATTGGCGACGCCGTTGCGCTCATACTCATAGTCGTAGCGCGCCGTCTGTCCTTTCTTCGCCGCGATCGGCGTGCGCGTCTCCTCGATCAGCTGCTTGGAGGTCTCGTCGAGGCAGACGAGCGGACGGCCGGCGTCGCGCAGCCGCTTGTAAACATCGAGAATGTCCTCCATCGCCGCCACGAAGGCGGCGTTGGCGTCGGGAGGGATCACCCATTGCCGCGAAAGATGCGGTTTGAGAATGTTTTTTTGAGCACGCGTCCGATCGTGTTGTCACTGGCGCGCTCGACGATGCCGAGTTCGACGACCTTCTCTTCGAGAAGCCGCAAGGTCCAGCGCGCATATCCATCAGGCGGCGTCGAGCAGGCCAGGGCGATGAGCCGCGCTTCCGTCTCGCCGTATCTTTTGTTGCGCACTGCAAAAAATAAGTACTAATTGTCGCTCAGATGCCGCACTGCGGGTCGTAGCGTTGTTTCGAGAAGTGGTGTTTTGCCCATGAGCACTCGTCGTATTTGGGTCGCCGGTCATAGAGGCATGGTCGGTTCGGCCGTCACACGTTATCTCGAGGCGCGAGGCGACAAGGTATTGAAAGCCGATCGCTCGGTCGTCGACCTCCGCAATCAGATCGCCGTCGAAGTCTGGCTGAAACAAAATCGGCCCGACGCCATAATATTCGCCGCGGCGAAAGTCGGCGGCATCTACGCGAACGATACCTATCCCGCCGATTTCATCTACGACAATCTGGCGATCGAGACGAATATCATCCATTCGGCCCACGCCGCGGATGTCGACCGTCTCGTCTTTCTCGGGTCTTCCTGCATTTATCCGAAATTCGCGCCTCAGCCCATCCGGGAAGAATCTCTGCTCACCGGCCCGCTAGAGCCGACCAATGAATGGTACGCGATCGCAAAGATCGCCGGCATCAAGCTCTGCCAAGCCTATCGCAAGCAATATGGCCGGCGTTACATCTCGGTGATGCCCTGCAATCTCTATGGCCCGAACGATAATTTCGATCTCCTGACGAGCCATGTGCTGCCGGCGCTCATTCGCAAATTCCATGAAGCGAAGGAGTCGAGGAAGCCGGAGGTCGTCGTCTGGGGGACGGGCACGCCGCTTCGCGAATTCTTGCACGTCGATGATCTCGCGCGCGGCGTCGTCTTCTGCCTCGACAATTACGATGGCTATGAGCACATCAATTGTGGCGCAGGTTCGGAGATCACGATCCGCGAGCTCGCGGAAACCGTGCAGAGAGCGGTCGGATTTTCCGGCGAGCTCGTGTTCGACACGTCGAAGCCGGATGGCACGCCCCGCAAGCTGATGGACTCGGGCCGCATTCGGGCGCTCGGATGGGAGCCTGAAATCTCGCTCGAAGACGGAATTGCCGGCTCCTACCACTGGTTCCTCGCGAATAAAAACATCTCTCCCGCGCTGGAACTCGCGACAGTCGCATAAGCTCGATTGCGCGCGCGAATTGGATCGTCATCGCTGGAAACAGCGTCGAACCACAACGTCAAATCTTCACTGCGATAGACGCTGAGTTCGATCGCCGCTATTGTTGAAAGAGCGAAACAATCTGGGCTGACGGCGCCGCGCCCTTTCCTGGGAAAGTTGTTCTACGCAGGGTTCACGCGCAAGCTCGGCCCAGGGCCGTTCAGTTCTCTATACTTTATAGCGGACGGGCGATTCCCGTCGCGACGGATGTGTGAATCTATAGGCGACAACCCGAATCGGAGGTTGTCGCATGCAGGTGTCGCTTCTGGAGATTTTGCGGGACATTCCGGATCATCGTCGCCGAGAAGGCAAGCGGTTCGATCTTTCGACGGTGCTGCTCTACGCGATCATCGCCATGGTCGGCGGCGCCAATTCTTATCGGCAGATGCATGAGTTCATTCGCGCGCATCGTCTGCGATTGAACGACGCCTTCGGCCTGAAGCTGCCCTACACGCCATCCTACACCGGTCTGCGGCTGATCCTGCAAGGCGTCGATCCGGCAGCGTTGGAGGCGGCGTTTCGACGTCATGCCGCGAGCATGCCGGCGCCGCCCGCCGTGCAGGGGCTGACGGCGATCGCCGTCGACGGGAAGACTCTGCGCGGCAGCTTCGATGCGTTCAGCGACCGGAAGGCCGCGCACATGATGTCGGCGCTGCGACACGCCGATCGGATCGTGCTCGCGCATGTGATGGTCGCCGAAAAGAGCAATGAGATTCCCACCGCTCCGGAGCTGATCGAAGCGCTGGGATTGAAGCGCTGCCTGTTCACGCTCGACGCAGAACACTGCCAAAAAAACTGTTCGAACGCGTGATCGCGTCCGGCAATCACCTGCTGACGCAGGTGAAGGACAATCAACCGGGCCTGCGTCGCCGGCTCGAACTCGGCGCGGCGGGCCGCAAGCCGAGCGGCTCTGCGACGAGCCAGTCGAAAGGCCGCAACCGCTGGGAGACGCGAAAGCTTTCTGTCTTTCCAGCGAAGGCGTGGTTCCGCCATACGGCGTGGGAGCCGCTCATAAAGACCGTGCTGCGGCTGGAGCGCACAATCTACCGCCGCGATCCGGCGACCGGTCTTTTGAAGCAGACGATCGAGACCGTCTATTGGGTGTCCTCGGCGACCGGCCCGACGCCCGAGCGTTGGAACGAATGGATCAGAGGCCATTGGCGCATCGAGAACGGCAGCCACTATGTGCGCGACGTGGCGTTCGCGGAGGACGCTTCGCGCATTCGCAAGAACCCGGACATCGTCGCGCGGCTCCGCTCCTTCGCCTATAATCTCCTGCGCGCCGATGGTTGCGACAACATCAAGAACGCCAGATGGCGCGCCGCTCTCAATATCCGAGCTGCCCTCGAAATGGCAGGGGCTCGTTAAGAACTGCACAGCCCTGCTCGACGTAGGCCTCAACGTTGCACTCCGGGCAGCAATGGATAACCCCTTCGTCGCCATCTTTAGCGGCTATATAGTCGTCCGCCCCGAACAGCGATTGAACAATCATCTTGGCGGTTTCTTCGGCGGTAAATTCTTCGGCGCACGCCTTGCACCGACCATGCACTACCGCCGAATCACTGTTGTTCGCGTCCTCCTGATAGATCAGCGAGGAACCACAGGCGGTGCATTCGAATTGACTACTGTCAAAGCCGTTGTTCCACCAGGGTAGTTTTTCCAACGTGGCGTCGCACGTCGTCTTTTGCTGTTCAAAAAATGCGCGCTCTGACAACATGATCTCCCATGTCGCGCCGAGCGAAGATGCGGGGCTCAACTCCAAAATGGAAAAAAAGCCCTCGACCAATGGAAAGCATGCCGAAATGGCCTGCCGGATCGCCTCCTTGGGTGCCTTCGAGTGATAGTGCTCGAAGTCATTCCGAAGCCTCTGCAAATCTTTGATATTTCCATCCGGCCACTTCAATCCGAATCCGCCGAACCGTTCGCGGAGTTCCTGAAGATCGATGGTGGTTTGGCCCTTCGGGCTGAAGATCAGATTACCGTCCGTGTCGAGATGCGGCGTGTATTTAGATGCGAGAACCTCCATCGGCTCAGCGTCCGGCGCCGCTTGGATAAGGCATTCCTTGCCCAAGAGAAGCACTCCCGCATAGAAATTTCGCAGTGCGCTGATCGGCCGACGGCTGTCGTTGGACCGGTAGTCCTCGACGCCCAGCTGGATCGAATTGATTGCATTGCCAAGGATTTCACTCATTGGGTTGCCCGAGATGAATAGTGAGCCCATACATATTATATCACCGTCGGGTGTATGAGCGCCCGTGCAGATGAGTTGAATGTCTTCTCCAATGGGCACAACACGGTGTTTCGGCACGCATTAGCCGGTTCGAACAGTCGATAAGGTCATTGCCTTCGATGATGGCCAGATTAACGAAGGAAATAGCAAATAATACGAATTTCAATCCAAATAAGTAGATGTCGAATTTCAGTTACTTCCGGAACTCGAAGATGATCAGCTCGTCTTTTCTCACGCTACTCTCGCCGAGAATTTATCATTTATCCTTGAGTGAGGGTTTCAGATACCCGACACGACTTCTGATAATCCATTGAGATCGATGTCGTTTTCTCGGAATAGCATAGATGCATTCACGCACGCCATGTATAGACGACGCCAGCGATCCGGCGTCTATTGTATCGTCGCAGTGTGATATTAGACACTTAGTCGTTCGAACATAAAAGAGAACGCGTCAGATATACATGACTATGGTCTTGATCCGCAACCTGACATCATAGGTTTATGTTTTATCCCCGAGACGTATGGGTGGCGTTAGCGCTGCTGGGCTCTACTATCTTCAGTACCGAATGGCGTTTGATCATTGCAACTATTGCGCTGACGCGTCGTCCATTCATCAATGTCCGCTTTTGGCGCATCGCGGCCATCACCCGGCCGCCACGCCAATCGCCTGCCCGAACAAAATGCGATGCCCGTCGATCGTCGTGACGACGATCTCGCGCATTCCATAGGGGCGGTCGGCCGGCGGGGTGCAGAGCGCGCCGCGGGCGGCGATCTCGGCGTGGAGCGCGTCGATGTCGTTCACGTTCACGTAGCCGAACAGATTGTGGGAGCCGAGCGCGGCGGGCGGCGCGTCGGTGGGGCAATGGCCCAGCATCACGCGGACATTGTCGCGCTGGACCAGGCGCCAATCCGTGGCCTCCGGCCACAGCAGCTCGAAGCCGAGCACGTCGCGAAAATAGCCGGCGCTGGCGTCGAGATCGGGAACGGCGAGCACAAAGGCCCAAGTGGAGAGCTTCGGGGGCATGAGATCGCCTCGATGTAATGGCCTGCAATGAATTGTCGGCGCGGTCGCGCAGTCTCGACTTTACTGCGCCGCCGCGCGAAAATTCAAATCGAAAAATTATTCGCCGGCTCCTGCGTCTCGGAATAGATGCGATATTGGTTTCTGCCATTCTCCTTGGCGAGATAGAGCGCGCGGTCGGCGCGCGCCAGCATGGCGTCCGGCCCCTCCAGGGCGGAGGCGAAGAGAGCGACGCCGACGCTCACCGTGGCGCGCCGCGCGCCGCCGGGCAGCAGATAGGGCTCCGCCGAGAGCGCGCAGATTTTCGCCGCCATGACGGAGGCGCTGGCGGCGTCGCGCGAGCTCGATTGCAATATCGCGAATTCGTCGCCGCCGAGCCGCGCCACGACATCGCCGGCGCGGCAATGGCTCCTCAGCCGCGCCGCGAGCGCCTCCAGCAGCGCATCGCCGCTGGCGTGGCCCAGCCGGTCGTTGACGTCCTTGAAATGATCGACGTCGATATAGAGCAGCGAGAAAGGCGCGCCGCCGGCCTCGGCGTCGGCGAAGGCGCGGCGCAGCGCGTCGATGAAGCTGCGGCGATTGGCGAGGCCGGTGAGCGCATCCGTCTGCGCGAGAATGGCGATCTGATCGGCGACCTCCTTGCGCTCGGTCACGTCGAGCGCGACGCCTTCGATCAGCTGCGAGCGGCCGGGCCGATCGCGCGCGGCGTAGCGGGCGTCGAGCCAGCGATAGCCGCCGTCGCGGCGCCGAAAGCGGAACTCCACCATGCCGCCGCGCCGTCCGTCCGCCGCCGCCCGCGCGAGCGAGGCGCCGACCTTGTCGAGATCGTCGGGGTGAACGCAATCGGCGAGGCTGCGCGCCGGATCGGTCAGCTCCCAGGGATCGTAGCCGAACAGCGCGATATTGTGGGAGACATAGACGAGGCGCGGATTTTTCCCGTCCATGCGCAGGCGGAACAGCAGAGTGGGGCTGCGCTCCACCACCTCATTGGCGTCGCGGAGCCGGTCGACATAGCGCTGCCGCGCCAGCGAGCCGCCGATGAGATCGCCGAGTATGCGCAGCGCGTCGATCTCTGCGGGTTTCCACATGCGCTCGCTGTGGCAATCCTCCACCTCCACCCAGCCCCAGGGAGCCTCGTCGACGACAATGGGCGCGAACAGCGCCGAGCGCACGCCGGCGCGCTCGAGCAGGCTCTTGGCGGGGCCGGGCTCGAGCGCGTGCGTCGCCGCCGTCACTGGCCGGCGCTCGGCGAGAGCGGCGAGCAGAGGGCCGGAGAGAAAGGCGCGCGTCTTGTCGGCCGCGAAAAACGCGGCGTCCAGCGCGACGGGAGAGTCCGCGCGCTGCCAGAAATGCAGCAGGGACGGGGGCTCATCCGGCGCCGCGCCGGATTCGAAGACGAGAATGCGATCGGCGTCGATCGCCGCGCCGACCGATTCGAGCAGATCGGGAATTGCGGCGGCGCTGGGGGCGGTGGTGGTGAGCTCGGTCGCCGCGGTGGAGACGGCGTGCAGCAGAGCGTTGCGCTGATGCAGCGCCGCCGACAGCGCCTCCTGCTGCAGCCGGCGCCGCGACACCGAGACCAGCCAGCCATTGGCGCGCAGGCCGAGAATGATGAGAACGGCGGTGAAGGCCGAGAGCAGCGCGCCCATAGCGAGGGCGGTCGACTCCCCGCGCGCGAAGAGACCGACGATGGAGGGCAGCACATCTGGCGCGATATAGCCGAACATGGCGGGAAGATAGGCGGAATTGGTGAGCACGGCGCCCGCCGCCATGCCGCCGGCGGCGAAAAGCGCGAAGGCGTGATAGCCGGGGTCCGGCGTCAGCCACAGGACCGATGAGGCCGCTCCCCAGAGGCAGCCGGTCAGCGTCGAGCCGAGCGTCCACAGCGCCAGAAAGCGCCGCACGGCCTCCGCAGTGGGCTGCGTGGCGCGAAAACGGCGCGCATGGACGATGCGCGCGACGACCAGGATCAGAAAGGCGAGAAGCCAGGCCGCGATTTGCGCGTGTGAGTAGAAATCGCGGAAAATCGTGGCCACGATCGCGGCGTTGGCCGCGTTGAAGACCAGCACCGATTGTCCGGTGGCGAGCATTTGCGCCTGATCCGCCCGGATCGAGGCCTCCAGCTCCTCGGGATCGATTTCCTGCTCCTCGGAACGCGAGTCGCGCTCATACCGACACATACCTCGACCCTCGACGCGGTTTCGATACTGGAGCCGCGATTTGTTTCCAAAATGTCCCGATCGCGTTACGAAGAGGTTTTTCCGAAGGAAGAATCTAGCGCGCTGCGGTCGCGAGCGAAGTACTCGCGAGGGCTCGAAAGGACGCGGATGGCGCGAATGATGTTCAGGCGAGCGAGACGGGCGGGCGGGTGCGGCCGGCCGGCTCCACGCCTTCGACGAATGCACGGAGCGGTTGCGGCGCGCTGATGACATAGCCCTGAATCTCGTCGCAACCGAGCTGGCGCAGAATGCGCAGCTGCGCATCGGTCTCGACGCCTTCGGCTGTCGCCATTATGCCGAGCTCATGGGCGAGAGAGACGATCGATCGCACGATCGTCGCCGCGCGCGGATCGGCTTGCGCCTGCTGCGTCAGCGAGCGGCCGACCTTTATGCGATCGACCGGCAGAGCGTGGAGATGCGCGAGGGCGGCGGCGCCGCCGCCGAAATCATCGAGCGCGATGGAGACGCCGAGCGCGCGGATCGCGGTGAGGCAGCGCAGAATATCCGCATTGTCGGCGAGGCGGACCGAGCTGGCGATCTCGATCTCCAGCCGGCTCGGATCCATGCCGGAGGCGGCGAGCGCCTCGGCGACGTCGCGCGAGAAGCCCGTCTTCTCCAATTGCGTCTGGGTGACATTGACGCTGATGCGCGCGTCGGGCGGCAGAGCGGCGGCGCTGGCGCAGGCCTCGTTCAATATCCAGGCGCCGATCTCGTAGAGCAGGCCGGCCTTGGTCGCGACGGGGAGGAAATCCTCCGGAGTCCGCAGTCCGTCGCGCGGGTGCCGCCAGCGCAGCAGCGCCTCATAGCCGCAGACGCGCGTGACGCCGAGCGCGACGATGGGCTGGAAATGGAGCTCGAACTCGCCGGCGGCGACCGCCTGCCGCAAATCTTGCCAAATGCGCCGATTGGCGGCGATGCGCGTCTCAATGTCGGGATCGAAGAAGCGGAAATGGGCGCGGCCGCTGGATTTGGCTTCGTACAAGGCGAAATCCGCCTTGCGCATCAGTGTCCGCAGATCGAGCCCGTCCTCCGGCGCGCGGGCGATGCCGACGCTGACGCCGACCGTCGCCATCGCCTCCTCGAGATCGAAAGGGGCGGCCATCGCCTCCATCAATCGCATGGCGAAGCCGCCGACATCGGCGAGCGAGCCGGCGTGCGATTGCACCACGGCGAATTCATCGCCGCCGATGCGGGCGACGATATCGGCTTTGCCGACGATGGAGGAGATGCGCTCGGCCACCGAGCGCAGCAGAATATCGCCGGCCCTATGCCCCAGCGTGTCGTTGATCTCCTTGAAATTATCGAGGTCGATGCAGTGGATCGCGGCGCCGAATCCATTGGCCACTGCGGCGGCGATGACGCTCTCGCCCTGCCGCTCCATGGAGGCGCGGTTGGCGACGCCGGTGATGGCGTCGAAATAGGCGAGCCGCCGGATACGCTCCTTGCGCTCCTCCTGCTCGAGCGCGATGGCGCAGAGATGCACGCAGGTCTCGACGATCGTGCGCTCGAGCGGGCTCGCGCCGCGGCAGGTGCGATAATAAAAGGCGAATGTGCCGATGACGCGATCGTCCGAGGCGCGAATGGGAGAGGACCAGCAGGCGCGCAGGCCGAGCGGAGCGGTCTGGGCTCGAAAGGCGGCCCAGCGCGGATCATTCGCCATATCCGTGACCTCGACGGGCTCGCCGAAATAGGCGGAGGCGCCGCAGGAGCCGACGTCCGGCCCGATGCGAAGGCCGTCGAGCGATTCGGAATAATGCGACGGCAGGCTCGGACCGGCCAGCGGATGCAGACGGCCCTCGCGATCGACGGTGAGAACGGAGCATGTGGCCTGTGGCGCGAGCTGCTCGGCGCGAAGGCACAGCTCGGTCATCGTCTCGCGCAGCGGCTTGCCGCGCGCCAGACGCTCGAGCACCTCGTGCTGAAGCGCTCGCAGACCCTGCATCGTGGCGTTCGAGCAGCTGCCACAGTCGAGTTCTAGCATTGGCCTCGCCTTTGAAGACAATCGTATCTTTTTCCGCGTATCTCGATCGTATCGACAAGAATTAAAAATCAGCCGCCGTTGAAGGCGGCGAGACGATGAACCGCCATCGGTGAAAATAATGCGCCCGCGCGGCCCTGTCGATCATGGGAGCCGAGCATGGGCTTCAGCAAAACCTATTATCGCATGCCCGCCGGCCGTTGTGTAGGGCGGAGCTGGAGCGCAATATATCGACGCTGGATCAAGACCATCGCGAGCGCGCAACCGGCTCCGCCGGCGCTTCGGCGAAAAAAAGGTCGCGGGCGAGCCGGTCCCCCGCATTTTGGATGTGGCGGGCTCGAGGGTGGCGAGGCCCAGGGGCGCGACAAGGGGGACGGAGCGACTTGCCTTGGTCACATCATTGGCCCAGTCTTGCGCAGCCGCGGGCGGCGGCGCGCCGAAAAAAGCGGGCGCGCTGTCATGACGCAATGACCCGCCGCATGGGAGAGAAACATGTCGAAATTCGCCACACTGGCTCTGGCCGTTCTGATCTCGGCGCCCTTCGCGGCCGCTCCGGCGCGTGCGGTGGAGATCAGCCCCTTCTTTCCGCTGCCCAATTCCTTCGACGTCAAGGGTCCGATCAAGGATGGCGTGCTCGCGCAGCAGATCTCTTGGCTGGAGGACGGCATCGCCGCCATCGAGAAGGCGCGCGCCGGGGCCGCGCCGGACAAGCTCGCCGAGCTCGACGCGCAGCTCGCCGCGGCGGTCAAGGAGCGCGACATTTTGAAGAGCGACGAGACCGGCCGCGACGCCGAGCTGGCGCGCAAGAATCTGGTCGTCACCAATATCAACCGCTGGATCAATGGCCTCGCCCGCAAGGCGACCGAGCAGCTCAAGATCGCCATTCTCAAGGATGGCGCGGAGCGCGACGCGGCCGAGCGCCGGCATATTCAGCTGTCGCAGCAGGCCGACGATCTCGAGAAGGTCAAGCACGAGCCGGCCTTCGAGGCCTGGGGCCGCTGATCTCAGAGCATTGGGGGCGCCTCCGCGCCCCCGTGCTGCAGATCGCGCGAGAGACGCTCGACGCGGGTCGTCGCATCCTCGAGCGCGGCTGAGAGCTTCTCCACCAGAGCGGCCTCGGCCTCTTTCGCCGCGGCGGCGTTCTCGCGCAGCGTCGCCAGCTCCGCCTGCAGGGCCTCGAGCTTGCGCGTCGCTATCGACGCGTCATCGGCGAGGGTGAGCGCCGCCATCACGGTGATGCGCTGCTCGCCAATGTCGCCGAAGCCTTCGCGCAAGGACAAAATCTTGTTCTCGACGAGCTTGGCCAGCTCGTCGAGATGGGCTTCCTCGCCATCCTCGCAGGCCATGCGATAGGTCCGGCCCGCGATCGTCACCACCACATGCGCCATTCGCCGCCTCTCGCTACGTCTGCGCCCGGTCCTCGTCGCCGAGCACGGCGATAATGCCGAGGCTCGTGCGGTCGAGACGCGTCAGCACCTCGTCGCGCGCCTTCTCCAGCGCGCTGTTCTGCGCGAGGGCGGCGTCGAGCTCGAGGCCGAGACGGCTGCGGTCGTCCTGCATGACGGCGAGCTCCTCCTCGAGGTCGGCGTGCGACAGCTCGACCTCTATGCGGCGCGCGACCGTCTCCTCCAGCCGCTCCAGCGCGGCGGAGAGCCGTTGCAGCGCATCGTCGAGCCTGTGAGGGACTTGTGTCATATGGAAACCGGACCGATCGCGATTAGATTCGCACGTACGAATCGTTAACGCCTAGCAGCAATCGCGTAAACCCCAATCCGAGCCGCGACTCCGCCGCGGAGCGACCGGAGACCGCGTTGACAGGGGGGCGCGACCTGTTATCAAGCCGCTCATTCGAGCGGGCGTTCGCCGCCAGAAAATGCGGCAAAATGGGAAAAGCCCCGATTTTGGGCGGTTCGGCGACCGCCCGGCCCCGCCCGAGCGAGCAGATGAGAAGGAGCACCGCTATGGCCGTGAGAGTGGCGATCAATGGGTTCGGACGCATCGGACGCAATATTCTTCGCTACATCGTCGAGAGCGGCCGCACCGACCTCGAGGTGGTGACGATCAACGATCTCGGCTCTGTCGAGACCAACGCCCATCTGCTGCGCTATGATTCCGTGCATGGCCGCTTCCCGCGCGAGGTGAAGGTCGAAGGCGATTCGATCGATGTGGGCCATGGGCCGATCAAGGCCACGGCGATCAAGAATCCGGCGGAGCTGCCGTATAAGGCGCTCGAAATCGACATTGCGCTCGAATGCACGGGCCTTTTCACCGCGCGCGACAAGGCGAAGGCGCTGCTCGACGCCGGCGCGCGCCGCGTGCTGGTCTCCGCCCCCTCCGAAGGCGCCGACATCACCGTCGTCTATGGCGTCAATCAGGACAAGATCACGAAGGACGATCTCGTGATCTCCAACGCCTCCTGCACCACAAATTGCCTCGCGCCCGTCGCCAAGGTGCTGAATGACGCCATTGGCATTGAGCGCGGCTTCATGACGACGATCCACTCCTACACGGGCGACCAGCCGACGCTGGACACCTATCACAAGGATCTCTACCGCGCCCGCGCCGCCGCGCTCTCCATGATCCCTACCTCCACCGGCGCGGCCAAGGCGGTGGGCTTGGTGCTGCCGGAGCTGAAAGGCAAGCTGGACGGCGCCGCCATTCGCGTGCCGACGCCCAATGTCTCGGCCGTCGATCTCAAATTCGTCCCCAAGCGCAAGACGAGCGTGGAAGAGATCAACGCCGCCATCATCGCCGCGGCCGACGGCCCGCTGAAAGGCGTTCTGGGCTACACGAACGACAAGAATGTCTCGGTCGATTTCAACCATGACCCGCGTTCATCCGTGTTTCATCTCGATCAGACCAAGGTGATCGAGGGCGAGCTGGTGCGCGTCCTGTCCTGGTACGACAATGAATGGGGCTTCTCCGGCCGCATGACGGATGTCGCCGCGACGATCGCCAAGCTCATCTAGACGCGATTCTTTTCCTCATTCACCGGGGCACGATCATGCCGTCTTTCAAAACGCTCGATTCCGCCGATCTCGACGGCAAGCGCGTCCTGTTGCGCGTCGATCTCAATGTGCCGACCGAGAATGGCGTCGTCACCGACAAGACGCGCATAGAGCGCGTGCTGCCGACGATAGAGGATATTTCGAAAAAGGGCGGCAAGGTCATCCTTCTCGCCCATTTCGGCCGTCCCAAGGGCGAGCGCAAGGAAGAGGATTCCTTGAAGCCCATCGTCTCCGCGATAGAGGAGACGGCCAAGCGCAAAATCGCCTTCGCCAATGATTGCATCGGCGATGTCGCCGGCGCGGCGATCGCGCAGCTGAAGAATGGCGATATTCTGCTGCTCGAGAACACGCGCTTCCACAAGGGCGAGGAGAAGAACGATCCCGCCTTTGCGGCGCAGCTCGCCAAGCTCGGCGATATTTACGTGAACGACGCCTTCTCCGCCGCGCATCGCGCGCACGCCTCGACGGAAGGGCTCGCGCATCTTCTGCCGGCCTACGCCGGCCGCACCATGCAGGCGGAGCTGCAGGCGCTCTCCGAGGCGCTGGAGCATCCCGCGCGTCCCGTCATGGCGATCGTCGGCGGCGCGAAAATCTCCACCAAGCTCGATCTGCTCGGCAATCTCATTCGCAAGGTGGATATTCTCGTCATCGGCGGCGGCATGGCCAATACTTTCCTCGCCGCGCAGGGCAAGCCGGTCGGCAAATCGCTGTGCGAGCATGATCTGCTCGAGAAGGCGCGCGCCATTCTCGCCGATGCGCAATCGTCCAATTGCGAGATCGTGCTGCCGGTCGACGCCACTGTCGCGCAGAAATTCGAGGCGCATGCGCCTTCGCATATCGTCGCGATCGAGCATGTCGGCGAGAGCGATATGATCCTCGATGTCGGGCCGAAGAGCATCGCCCATATAGAGAGCCTGCTCGCCAAGGCGAAGACGCTGGTGTGGAACGGCCCGCTCGGCGCCTTCGAGCTGCCGCCCTTCGACGAAGGCACCAACGCCGTCGCGCAGACGGCGGCGCGGCTGACGGTGGAAGGCAGACTGCTCTCCGTCGCCGGCGGCGGCGACACTGTAGCCGCGCTCAATCAGGCTCATGTGGCGCAGGAGTTCAGCTATCTCTCGACAGCGGGCGGCGCCTTCCTCGAATGGCTCGAGGGCAAGGAGCTTCCTGGCGTCGCGGCGCTGACGAAATAGGTAGCCGCCGTCACTCGTCGCAGCAGGCGCGCGCCGCGGCGATGGCGCGCTTCAGCTCTGGAATGCAGGAGCCGCAATTCGTGCCGGCGCGCAGCGTCTCGCCGATCGCGGCGACGCTGCGCGCGCCCTTTGCGATCGCCGCGTCGATCGTCTTGGCGCCGACGCCGAAGCAGGCGCAGACGATTGGACCATCCTGCGCCGCGCCATCGGGCGAGCGCCCTGAAAGAAGCGCTTTGCGCTGCTCCAAGCCGAGCGGCTCCGTCTCGAACAGCGCCGTCGCCGCGTCGAAGGCGCCGCGCGCATCCTCTCTTCCGACGAAGAGACAGAAATCGACGCGCTGCTCACGAAAGCGCGCGACGCGATAGATTCCGCGCGCCTCGTCGAGATATTCCGCAATATCGGCTTCGCCGCCGAGCGACGCCGCATAATCGCGCCATGATGCGAGAGCCGCGTCCGAGGCGAAGAGAAGGCCATGGCCGCCGGCGACGGCGACTCTCGTTCCGAGCGCGGCGATCGCCGGCCGCAGCGGCGCGCGCGAGAGAAGGAAGCCGCGCGATTTGAATGCGACCGCATCTATGCGCGCCGGCGTCGCCTTGGCTTCCGGCTGTCCCGAATGCGGATCGACGATCGCGGCGACGAGCGAGCCGACGCGCGCGAAAGAAGACGTCTCGTCGCTCCAATGAATGGGCGCGAATAATTGCCCGCGCCGCTGCCGATCGGTGACGGACACTGCGAGCAGGCACTCGCCATGGCGCGTCGAAACGCAGGCGAAGCCGTTGTCGACGAGGCCGAGCGGCGCCGCGTCGGCGGGATGAATCTCGACGAAGGGAAAGGGAGAATGCCGCGCGAGACGCGGGCTTTTGCCGGTGCGCGTCATCGTATGCCACTGGTCGCGAATGCGCCCCGTGTTGAGGCGGAAGGGAAAGGCCGCCGTCGTCGCGGCTTTCAGCGACGGCGGCTCCGGCGCGACGAAGCGCGCCTTGCCATTGGCGGTGAAAAATCCACCCTCGCCGAAAAAGCGCGCACGTCCTTGCGTCTCTCCCGCGCGGATCGGCCATAGCGTCGGATGCAGCGCGTCATAGGCTTCATCCGAGAGTGTTGCGAGCCCGCCTATGTCGAAGCTTCGCGCGCCGTCATTCTCGAAAGCGGAGAGCGCCGCATGCTCACGAAACACATCCGCCGCGGATTGAAAATGGAAGGCGTCGCCGAAGCCCATGCGCGTCGCGACGTCGCTGACGATGCGCCAATCCGGCTTCGCCTCGCCGGGCGATGGCAGAAAGGCGCGCTGACGCGAGATGCGCCGCTCCGAATTTGTGACCGTGCCGGATTTCTCGCCCCAGGCTTGCGCCGGCAGCAGCACATGCGCGCCGGCGTTTATCGTGTCGTTCGACAGCACATTGTCGGAGACGACGAAGAGATCGAGCTTCGCCAGCGCCGCGCGCACATCATCCGCTCGAGGCAGCGAGACGGCGGGATTGGTTCCCATCACCCACAGCGCCTTTATCTCGCCGCGCGCAATGGCCTCGAACATTTGCACGGCCTTGAAGCCTTCACGCGTCGCAATGCGCGGCGCGTTCCAGAAACGCCGCACCCGATCGACCTCCGCGCCCGAAAAGCCCATATGCGCGGCGAGCTGATTGGCGAGGCCGCCGACCTCGCGTCCGCCCATGGCGTTGGGCTGGCCGGTCAGCGAGAAGGGCGCGGCGCCCGGCGCGCCGATGCGCCCCGTCGCGAGATGACAATGAATGATCGCGTCGACCTTGTCGGTCCCTTGCGCCGATTGATTGACGCCTTGCGAAAAGGCGGTGACAGTCTTCGGCGTCGTCGCGAAGAGCTCGAAGAAAGCCGCGACATCGACCTCGCGCAGCCCGGTCGCCGTTGCCGTCGCCGCAATGGTCGGCGCGATTTCGCGCGCGGCGTCGAGCGCCTGCGCGAAGCCTTCGGTATGATGAGCGATATAGTCGTCGCAGGTCGCGCCATTGGCGACGAGATGCACGAGCAGGCCGCAGAAGAGCGCGACGTCGCCGCCGGGCGCGATGGGCAGAAAGAGATCGGCCTCTTCCGCCGTCGCCGTGCGGCGCGGATCGATGGCGACGATCTTCGCCCCACGCTCCTGCTTGTTGCGCAACATGCGTTGAAACAGAATCGGATGACACCAGGCCGCATTGGAGCCGACGAGCACGATGAGATCGGCGCAGTCGAGATCCTCATAACATCCCGGCACGATATCGGCGCCCAAGGCGCGCTTATGTCCCGCCACTGTCGAGGCCATGCACAGCCGCGAATTGGTGTCGACATTGGGCGAGCCGATGAAGCCTTTGATCAGCTTGTTCGCCGCGTAATAATCCTCCGTGAGCAATTGGCCGGAGAGATAGAAAACGATCGCCTGCGGCCCATGCGTATCGATGATGCGCGCAAAGCCCTGCGCGACATGATCCAGAGCCTCGTCCCATGTCGTGCGTCGCAGCGTCTCGCCGGCGCGCAGCATAGGATGCAGCAGACGCCCGTCGAGCGACAGCGTCTCATGCAGAGCGGAGCCCTTGGAGCACAGCCGTCCGTGATTGGCCGGATGGTCTGGATCGCCGGCGACAGCCGCGCCGCCGCATCCATCCGGCGTCGCCAGCACGCCGCAGCCGACGCCGCAATAAGGGCAAATGGTCGCGACAGAGGCGTTGCGTGTATCGACCCGCTGCATCAATAGACATCCTGTCGGTAGCGGCCGCTCTTCTTCAATTCGGCGACGAAGGCGACCGCCTCGTCAGTGGCGCGCGCGCCATATTGCGCGACGATATCGACGAGCGCGCGCTCGACATCCTTGGCCATGCGCTTGGCGTCGCCGCAGACATAGATATGCCCACCATCGGCGAGCCAGGCGAAGAGATCGCGCCCCACCTCGCGCATGCGATCCTGCACATAGAATTTCTCGGAGCCGTCGCGGGACCAGGCGAGCGAGAGGCGCGTCAGCAGGCCGGATGACTTCATCGCGTTCAGCTCATCTGCGTAGAAGAAATCGCAATCGCTGCGCTGATGGCCGAAGAACAGCCAATTGCGCCCACGCGCGCCGATCGCCTGCCGCTCCTGCAGAAAGGCGCGGAACGGCGCAACGCCCGTGCCGGGGCCGATCATGATGATCGGCGCATTCGGATCATTCGGAAGCGAGAAGCCGTGCGACGCCTGCACATAGACTTTCAGCGGCGCGTCATGCTCGATACGCTCCGCGAGAAAAGTGGAGGCGACGCCTTTGCGCAGACGCTTGCCGATCCTGTAGCGCACGGTGTCGACCGTGAGCGACACGCGCCCCGGCGCCGCTTTCGGCGAGGAGGAGATGGAATAGAGCCGCGGCTGCAGAGGCTCGAGCGCCTCGACGAACGCTTCCGCATGCGGCCGCACGCCCGGAAATTTCATCAGCGCCGCCAGCACGTCGAGATCGGCGGCGTCATTGTCGCTATCTTCGCCTTGCGCCAGCGCGCGCGCCTTTGCGCGCGTCTCGCCGCCGGTGAGGAAGGAGATCAGCTCGAACAGCCGATCGGGCGCAGGCGACAGCGCGCAATCGTCACGCAGCGCTTCACGCAGGCTTTTGCCCTTCACCGGCGCGAGCGGCGAGGCGCCGATCATGGCGATGATCTGATCGACGAGGCCGAGATCATTCTGCGCGAAGACGCCGAGCGAATCGCCGACGCTGTAATCGATCCCGCTCTTCGAAAGATCGAGTTCTATATGCCATGTCTCCTTTTCCGAGGCCGGCTTGTTCAGCCTCCGACGCGACAAAAATATCGCCTCGACCGGAGTGTCGCGTGAGCGGCCCGGCGCCAACGTGGAATGAGAGCTGGGCGGCGCCGGCGGCTCTATCTCGGCGGATGGCGCCGCATCGCGTTCTTGCGCCAGCGTCTTCAACATGCGCGCCGTGTCCTTGCCCCCGGGCGCGCAGAGATTGAGACGCTCCTCCTTGCCGGCGAACAGCGCCTCCGCATAATTTTGGCAATCATAGCCGCATTGGCCGCAATCCTGCTGCGCCATTGCGGCCATCATGCGTCGTCGCAAAGGGCGGCCTTGCGCGAGCGTCATGCGGTCTTGCAATTGCAGCGTCGGATCATGCCAGGGCGCCGCGCCGTCATCGGCGTCGCCGGCTATGGCCGCATTTTCCGCTGGCGACAGAGCGACGACTCCCGCGTCGTCCATCGACATCAGACCAGCGAAAAAGCCATTGAGCCAAGCGCGTTGCTCTTCGGAGAAGGGAGCCGAAGGCGGAATAAGATCGAGACGTTGCGGCTGCGTGATCTTGGTCATTGTTCCGCCTCCGCGATCAAGCGCCGTAAAGCCTCTATGTCATGGCGTCGCGTGAAGGCGGCGAAGCTCTCTTCGCGCGTCGCGCGATGTGCGAGATAGGCGCGCAACAGGCTCTCGATCTTGCGCGGCGCATCTGTCGCCGCGACATTTTCCAGCAGCTCGCGACCGATCGCTCCTTCGGCGCCGAAGCCGCCGCCGACGACCATATTATAGCCCTCGACCGTATCGCCTTCTTCATTGATCGGCACGCGCGCGCCGACGAGGCCGATGTCGCCGATGTAATGCTGCGCGCAGGAGTGACGGCAGCCGGTCAAATGTATGTTGATCGGTGTGTCGATCTCTATTTTCTCCTCGCAATGCGTGGCGATTTCGTCCGCGTGCCTTTTGGTGTCGGCGGCGGCGAAACGGCAGCCGGCGTTGCCCGTGCAGGCGACGAGCCCGGCGCGGAGCGGCGACGCCTTCGTCGCAAGGCCGAGCGCTTCGATCCGCGCGAGCGCCTCGTCGATCCGCGCGTCGGCAATTCCAGAGATGAGCAGATTTTGCCAGACGGTGAGCCTTATGTCGCCATCGCCTAGATCACGCGCGATCGTCGCGAGACCGCGCGCTTCGTCGCTCGTCAGGCGACCGAGCTTCAATGCGACGCCGATCCAACTCTTCTGCGCCTCTTTCTGCGCATGCGCGCCGATGTGCGCGAGCCTGTCGAAGCCAGGCCGTTGCGCAATCGCCTCTTGCGGCGCGCGCAGCAGCGGACGGCCGAGCTTTTCCTCGACCAGCGTCAGAAATCGATCGAAGCCCAATTGATCGAGCACATATTTCAATCGCGCCCGCGCGCGATTGGTGCGGTCGCCTGTGTCGATGAAGACGCGCAATATGGCGTCCGCGATCTCGATGGCCTCGTCTGTCGGAACGATCACGCCCGTGTCGCGCGCGAGATCCTTGTGACCAGTGATGCCGCCGAGCGCGAGACGAAAGTAGACGCCCGGCGCGGTCCCATGTCCGTCGAGAATCTCGATCGCCTGAAAGGCGACGTCATTGGTCTCCTCGAGCACGGCGATGCGGCCGCCGCCATCGAAAGCGATGTTGAATTTGCGCGGTAGGCCGGAGAGCGAGCGATCATTGAGAATATGAAAATGCATCGCGCGCGCGAAGGGGCGCGTGTCGACGAGCTCCTGCGGATCGACGCCGGCGGTCGGCGCGCCAGTGATGTTGCGAATATTGTCGGCGCCGGAGCCGCGCGTCCACAGGCCGAGGCTCTGCACGCCTTCGATCATGGCGACGGCGCTCTTGGGCTCGATCTCGCGAATTTGAAGATTGGCGCGCGTCGTCACATGCAGATAGCCGCCGCCATGGCTGTCGGCGAGATCGCCGAGGCCGGCGAATTGCCAATGGGTGAGAATTCCATTGGGGATGCGCAGGCGGCACATATAGGAGGATTGCGTCGGCGCGACATAGAACAGTCCATGATAGCGCCAACGAAAATTATCGGCCGGCTTTGGCGGCTCATTGCGTTTCGCCTGCGCGACGAGACGCGGATAGGCGTCGAAGGGATGCTCCTCGCGCTTGATCTTCTCTTGCTCATTGAGTGCGCCGCCATTGGCGATTGCGCGATCCTGCGCTGCGAAATGAATGGCGTCGGGGCCGGTCGGCTTTTCCTTGGTCGGCGTGGCGCGTCGCGCGCGCGAGGCCTGGAAGCCGGAGGCGAAGCCTTCGAGATAGCGCTTTTGTTCCGCTGTGAAATCGCCGGCCATGGTCATGCCGCCTTTCTTTCGCAGAGCGCGCGGCCGAAGATCAGTGCATCGCGCCATTGCGTCACGTCGGCGCGCGAGCGAATGAGCTCGAGGCACCAGAGCGCGGCGCTGGTGTCGCCGACGAGCACGGCGCCGGTGAGACGGCCGTCATCGATGACCAGCTTTTTGTAGAGGCCGAGCCCAAAGTCGCGCCAGGAGATCGTCTCGGCGCCGTCGCTTCCCATAAAATCTCCGGCGGAAAAGACATTGACGCCAGAGACCTTCAGATTGGTGGAGACGACGCTGCCCTCGTAAATATCGCTTTCGCCGCAGAGTCTCGCGGCGAGGACGCGCGCCTGCTCATAGGCGGGCTCGACGAGGCCATAGCAGACGCCTCTGTGCTGCGCGCATTCGCCGAGCGCGTAAATATCGTCGATGTTCGTTTCCATATGATCGTCGACGACGATTCCTCTTTGCGCGCCCACGCCGGCGTCACGCGCCAGCTCCATATTGGGCGCAATTCCCGCGGCGAAGACGACGCCGTCGGCCGTGAGCCGGCGGCCATCGGCGAACTCTATCGCGGTGACGCGCTCATCGCCGAGGATGCGTGTCGTGCGCGCTTCCAGTAGAACTTCTATTCCTTTGCTCTCGATGATTCGCTTCAGGAGGCCTGCCGCATCCTTGTCCAGCTGCCGCTCCATCAGCCGATCGGTGACATGCGCGAGTGAGACCTCGGCGCCGCTTTTGGCGAGGCCATAGGCGGCTTCGAGGCCGAGCAGGCCGCCGCCGATGACGATGATTTTCTTGCGCTGCGCCGCGAGGCGTTTCAGCGCGTCGACATCGGCGCCGTCGCGAAATACATGAACGCCTCGCAGCTGCGCGCCGGGCAGCGGCAGACGCAGCGCGCGCGAGCCGGTTGCGAGCACGAGCTTAGAAAAGCCGATGTTCTCGCCATTCTCCAGGGAGACGCGCTTTGTCGCGACGTCTATGGCGCGCGCCTTGGCGCCGTAGAGAAGAGTGACGCCGCGGTCGCGCCACCAGCTCGCGGGCCTCAGCTCGATCTCGGCCATGTCCGCGTCGCCCGCGAGCACGGAAGAGAGCTGCACGCGATTATAGGCGAGGCGCGGCTCCTCGCCGATGACCGCGATGGCGTAGCGGCCGAGCGCGCGCTTCGACAATTCGTCGACGAGACGCGCAGCGGCCATGCCATTGCCGATGATGACGAGAGGCTCGCTCATTTTTCGTTCGCCTCACGCCGCTTCGACATAGTGATGACGCTCATAGAGGAATTGCAGCACGCGGCGCCGGCATTCGAGATAGAGAGGATCGGTGGAAAGAGCGACGCGATCGCGCGGGCGCGGCAGAGCGACATCCAGCGTCTCGCCGATGGTGGCGCAGGGGCCATTGGTCATCATCACGATGCGGTCGGAGAGCAGCACGGCTTCGTCCACATCATGGGTGATCATCATCACCGTGTTGCCGAGCGTGCGATGCAACGCCATCACCCGATCTTGCAGATGCGCGCGGGTGAGCGCGTCGAGCGCGCCGAAGGGCTCGTCGAGCAGCAGAACCTTCGGCTCCATGGCGAGCGCGCGGGCGATGCCGACGCGCTGCTTCATTCCGCCGGAAATTTCGCTCGGACGCTTGTCCTTTGCATGGGTCATCTGCACGAGCTCGAGATTGCGCATGGTCCAATCATGGCGCTCGGCGCGGCTCTTTTTGCGCGAGAACACCTTATCCACCGCGAGGCGCACATTGTCGTAGACGGTGAGCCAGGGCAGCAGCGAATGATTTTGGAAGACGACGGCGCGATCCGGCCCGGGCGTGTCGACCTGACGATTCTCCAGCACGACGCCGCCGGCGCTCGCGCTCACCAGGCCGGCGACGATATTGAGCAGAGTGGATTTGCCGCAGCCGGAATGGCCGATGATGGTGACGAATTGTCCCTTCTCGACGGAAAGATCGACGGCTTCGAGCACTTTGGTCGCGCGGGCGCCGCTCGCGAAAATTTTATCGACATGATCGATGCGAAGATAGCTCATGGCGAATCCTTTCAGGAAGCTTGCGCGCCGCGCGTGGCGAATGCGCCGATCGCGGCGACGATGCGGTCGAGCACGAAGCCGGTGACGCCGATATAGGCGAGGGCGACGAAAATGTCGGAGAGGCGCGAGGAGTTCCAGGCGTCCCAGATGAAGAAGCCGATGCCGACGCCGCCGGTCAGCATTTCCGCGGCGACAATGGCGAGCCAGGAGAGACCGACGCCGATGCGCAGGCCGGTGAAAATATACGGCGCGGCCGACGGAATCATGATCTTCCAAAAGAACTCGAGGTGATTGAGCCTCAGCACGGCGGCGACATTGCGATAATCCTGCGGAATATTGCGCACGCCGACGGCGGTGTTGATGATGATCGGCCAGATGGAGGTGATGAAGATCACGAAGATCGCCGAAGGGTGACTGTCGCGAAAGGCCGCGAGCGAGATCGGCAGCCAGGCGAGCGGCGGCACGGTGCGCAGCACTTGGAACAGCGGATCGAGCCCGCGCATCGCCCAGCGCGATTGTCCGACGATGACGCCGAGCAGCACGCCGGCGACGCTCGCGAGTCCGAAGCCGAGGGCGACGCGTTGCAGAGAGGTCAGCACGCGCCAGCCGAGGCCGATATCCTGCGGTCCCGCGACGAAGAAGGGATGCAGGATGAGATCATTCGCCTCGCTCCATATGCGTGACGGCGACGGCAAGGACGAGCTCGGCTTGATGCAGATGAGCTGCCACAGGCCGAGCAGGATCGCGAGCACGATGATCGGCGGCAGGATTGCCGAGAAGAAGGCGCGAATGCGCGCGCCATGTCTTTCGATGAGCGGAACGCGCCGCCGCGCATAGAGCTCGTCGATCGAGCGATCGGCGTCGACGAGATCATTCTTGGTGATTTGCATCGTCATTTCGGCCTCTTCGGTCAAACCTGCGCGCGCTTGATGGATAGGCTCTTCAGATAGGCTTGCGGATTTTCCGGATCGAAGACCTTGCCGTCGAAGAAGGTCTCCTTGCCGCGCGACGTGGATGCGGGAATCTCCTTCGCCGGGACATTGATCGACTTCGCCGCCTCGCGCCAAATGTCCTCGCGATTCACCTTGTCGACGAGCGCTTTTATATTCGTCGTCGGCTCGAGCTTGCCCCAGCGAATGTCCTCGGTGACGAACCAGGCGTCGTGACTCTTGAAAGGATAGGAGGCAGCGTCGCGCCAGAATTTCATGAACTGCTTCGTGCCTTTCTCGATGCGGCCGTTGCCGTAATTGAGATCGCCTCTCAAGCGTCCGACGATGTCGGCGACGGGCACGTTGAGCCACTGGCGCTTGCCGACGATCTCCGCGAGCTCGGCTTTGTTCTCCATTTTGTCGCACCATTGCTGCGCTTCCAGCACGGCGGCGGTGAGCGCGCGCGCGGCGCGCGGATTTTTGTCCACCCAATCGGCGCGCAGGCCGAGCGCTTTTTCGGGATGCTTCGACCAGATCTCGCCGGTCGCACAGGCGGTGTAGCCGATGCCCTGATTGGCGAGCTGCTCGTTCCACGGCTCGCCGACGCAGAAGGCGTCCATATTGCCGACCTTCATATTGGCCACCATTTGCGGGGGCGGCACGACGATGGTCGAGACATCCTTGTCGGGATCTATGCCGGCCGCGGCGAGCCAATAGCGCAACCACAAATCATGCGTGCCGCCGGGGAAGGTCATGGCGACCTTCACTTCTTTGCCTTCGGCTCTTTTCTTGGCGAAGGCCTCGCGCAGCGCCGAGGCGTTGGTCGTGACCTTCAGATCCTTATATTCATTGGCGACGGAAATGCCCTGCGCGTCGAGATTGAGACGCGCGACGATGTACATCGGCGTCGGCGTGTTGTTCTGCGTCACTTTGCCGGTGGTGATGAGATAGGGCATGGGCGTGAGAATATGCGCGCCGTCTATGCCGTTGGCGGCGGCGCCGAGCACGAGATTGTCGCGCGTCGCGCCCCAGGACGCTTGCTTGACGACCTCGACATCCGGCATGCCATGCTTGGCGAAAAGGCCTTTTTCCTTGGCGATGATGAGCGGCGCGGCGTCGACCAGCGCGATATAGCCGAGGATCGCTTTCGTCGTTTCCGGCCCTGCGCCTTGCGCGAAGGCGCCGCCGGGGAAGGCCGCGCGAATGGCGGCGAAGCTCGCCGCGGCGCCGGCCGCGCCGCGCAGCAACGCGCGGCGATCGAGCGTCATGGCCGCATTCGTCTTCGCTGAGCTTGTTTCGTCTGTCATCGTCACCGTCGTCCTCTTCGCGCTGCGAGCGCATCGGTCAGGGCGAGTCGGCGCCGTCCTTTAGTCGACGGCGCGAAACGCAAAAAGCCGCTTCCCTCGGGAGAGCGCATAGCGCTCGAGTTCCCTGGGACAGCGGCGTTGCTGTTCGTCCGTCGTTGGACAATTGGAAAGATGCGCGAGGCGCATCGTCGAGAAGAGTGTAGCAAGCCGCGCGCCAAAAGGCCGAGTGCCCACTATCCTTTGTAATTCAATGTGTTTCGGCGGAACCGTCACGGCGAGGCGCGACGTCTGTATCGGCGCCTTGCCCAATAGGCGGGCGCCGAACCGATAAAAAACAGGCTATGGCGCGCGGCGAATGGGGAAGGCGGCGAGATAGGCGTCGAGGTCGCGCTCATCGAATTTCGGGCCGCAAAAGGCGCCGATGGCGTCGCCGGGGCGCGGCGCTGCAGGCAGAGCTGCGTCGAAGAGATCCGGGCGGAACACGGCTTTCGCCGCGTCGAGAAGGGCGGTCGAGACGGGCGCCTGTCCCCAGCGCGCCATTTGCGCATAGAGCCATGCGGCCTGAGTGGGGTCCGGCCGCTCGGCGCCTTCCTGGCCGAGCAGCAGATAGCGCGCATTCTCACGCGTCGCGCCATCGGGCGCGATTTTGAGCCGGCCTTGCAGCGTCCGCAAGATCACATCGGCGCCGACGCCGACGCGATCCGGGCGCGCGAGCAGAGCGGCGATCTCATGCGGATCGGCTTCGCCGATGAAACGAGCGGCGCGATGCAGAGCGCGCAGCAGAGCGGCGACGACATTCGGGTGCTCGAGCGCGAAGCTCTCGCGCATGGCCAGCGATTTTTCCGCGCAGCGGGAGAACAGCTCGACAGAAAAGTGCAGAATATGTCCGACGCCGAGATCGACGGCGACCGAATTCCATGGCGCGCCGACGCAAAAGCCGTCGACATGGCCCTGCGCCAGGCTGCCGACCATATAGGGCGGCGGCAGCACGACGAGGCGCACATCCTCGTCCGGGTCGACGCCGCCGGCGGCCATCCAATAGCGCAATTGGTAGTTATGGCCGGAGAAGGGGAAGGTCATGCCGAAGGTCAACGGCTCCGCCTGAGCGGCCTTGCGATCGGCGACGACGCGGGCGAGCGCGCGCGCCGTGGCCAGCGGATCGAGCGCATCGCCGTCGAGACGCGCCTGCATCGCCTCATGCAGCGTGGGAGAGATTGTGATGGCGTTGCCATTCATGGCGAGATTATAGGGCGCGACGATCGGCGTCTTCACATGGCCGACGCCGAGGCTGGAAGCGACGGCGATGGGCGCGAGAAGATGCGCGGCGTCGAACATTCCGATATTGAGCTTGTCGCGCACATTGGACCAGGAGACCTCTTGCACGAGCTCGACGTCGAGCCCTTCCTGCGCGGCGAAACCCTTGTCCACGGCGACGAAGAGCGAGGCGGCGTCCGCGAGCGGAATGAAGCCGATGCGTAAATGTTCGCGCTCCGCGGTCATTTGAACAGCTCCGAGGCGGTGATGATCGCTTGGGCGATCTCGAAAATCTTCTTCTTCTCGCGCATCGCCGTGCTGCGCATCAGACGATAGGCGTCCTCTTCGCTGAGCTTTTTCGCCTTCATCAAGAGGCCCTTGGCGCGGTCGATCGTCTTGCGCTCCTCGATCTCCGATTTGGCGCGCGCCAATTCGTCCTGCAGACGCGAGAAGGCGTTGAAGCGCGACACGCAGAGATCGAGAATGGATTTGATGCGCTCTTTCTTCAGCCCGTCGACGATATAGGCGGAGACGCCGGCGTCGACAGAAGCCTGAATGGAGGCGGCGTCGCTCTGATCGACGAACATGGCCACGGGCCGGCGCACGGCGCGGCTCACCTGGAACATCTGCTCCAATATGTCGCGGCTCGGATTTTCGAGATCGATGAGGATGACGTCCGGGTCGATCGCATAGATTCGCGCGAGCAGGCTGCGCATCTCGGCGATGCGTTCGACATTGGTGAAGCCGGCCTCGCGCAATCCATCCTCGAGGATCGCAGCGCGCACCGGACTTTCATCGACGATGACGATTTTCAAATCGACGCCTCCGCGACGCTGCGCCGCAGGCAGGCGCTAGCGAATATGCGGACCAATTACAAATGATTTCGGCGGGAGAGGGCAGAAGAGGGGATGTCATGAGATGGCCCCGCAGCGCTGAGGCTGGCGGGGCCGCTTGTTTCGCAGAATGCGAATCTCCGGAAAGCTCCAGATTCGGAAGATTGGGAGGCGTCGCGCTTGGCCTTCGCGTTTCGCCGCCCGTCGGGATGTCACGAATGTCGGCGCCCGAGGAAACCTGCGCTCGATTTCTTCGCTGCGCCATCGACCTCGGCTGAGGTCAAACGGTGTGACCCGGTGGCGTCATGCTCCTCTCGCATGTATCGCTCGACTCGAGGCCTGCGTGCGTTGCCACGCCGGCCCGCCCATCGCGTTCTCATCCCTCGAGGTCCCGCTCGATCGGTTCGCACGGTTCTCGGCTCGTCGCCGTGTCCCGCGGCCCCCTGTGACGCGATGATGAAATGGTGATCTCGATTCTCGATTTCGTCAAGCGCAGAATTGGTCGCAGCGAGGCGGTTTTCTTTTTGCGCGGAGCGCGCTACGCAATGGCTCCGACGAGGCCGGCGGGAGCGCCAATGCCGGTCCGACGGGAGAGAGCGCATGCAAGCGGACAGTGACGGTTATTACTATTTCCTTACCTATAGCGGCGTGAGCCTTCCGCTCAAATTGACGTCGCCGCTCGATCCGAACGACCTCAACAATCGCAACACATTCTTTCGCGCCCGCTATGACGAGGCCGAGCGTCTGCTTTTGTGCGAGAAGATGGTCTATGGCGAGGTGGAGCTGCGCCACGCGTACGAATATCGCGCCGAGGGCGGTCTCGCCCGCGCGCTCATTCTGATGGGCGAGGACGAGACCGAGGTGCTGTTCGACGAGAATGGCAAGCAGACGGTGGCGTGAGCGCGCGTCACGCCTCGTCTGATTCACGCCTTGCCGAACACGCGATCGAAGATCGTGTCGACATGCTTGAAGTGATAGGCGAGATCGAACAATTCATCGAGCTCCGCGGGCGAGAGCTTCGCGCTCACCTCGGCGTCGGCGCCGAGCAGCTTGCGGAACTCGCCTTCGCCGCGCCACACCGGCATGGCGTTGCGCTGCACCAGCGCATAGGCGTCCTCGCGCGAGACGCCTTTTTGCGTCAGCGCCAGCAGCACGCGCTGCGAATGCACGAGTCCGCCGAGGCGGTCGAGATTCTTCTGCATATTCTCGGGATAGATCATGAGCTGATCGATGACGCTGGTCAGGCGTGAGAGCGCGAAGTCGAGCGTCACTGTCGCATCGGGGCCGATATTGCGCTCGACGGAAGAGTGCGAAATGTCGCGCTCATGCCATAGCGCGACATTCTCCAGCGCCGGCGTCACCATGCCGCGCACCAGCCGCGCGAGGCCGGTGAGATTTTCGGTGAGCACGGGGTTGCGCTTGTGCGGCATTGCGGAAGAGCCCTTCTGCCCCGCCGAGAAATATTCCTCCGCCTCCAGCACCTCTGTGCGTTGCAGATGGCGAATCTCGATCGCCAGCCGCTCCACCGACGAGGCGACGACGCCGAGCGTCGCGAAAAAGGCGGCGTGGCGGTCGCGCGGAATGACCTGCGTGGAGACGGGCTCCACCGCGAGGCCGAGCTGCTTCGCCACATGCTCCTCGACGCGCGGATCGACATTGGCGAAAGTGCCGACGGCGCCGGAAATGGCGCAGGTCGCGACTTCCTTGCGCGCGGCGACGAGCCGCTCGCGCGAGCGCGTGAATTCGGCATAGGCTTGCGCGAGCTTGAGGCCGAAGGTCGTCGGCTCGGCGTGAATGCCATGCGAGCGGCCGATAGTCGGCGTATATTTATGCTCGAGAGCGCGGCGCTTTATCGCGGCGAGCAGACCGTCGACGTCGGCGATGAGAAGATCGGCGGCGCGCGCCAATTGCACGGCGAGACATGTGTCGAGCACGTCGGAGCTGGTCATGCCCTGATGCACGAAGCGCGAATCCGGGCCGATGAACTCGCCGAGATGGGTGAGGAAGGCGATGACGTCATGCTTGGTCACGCGCTCGATCTCGTCGATGCGGGCGACGTCGAAAGTGACGAAATCGGCCTTGTCCCAGATCGCCTTGGCGCTCTCCTTGGGGATCACGCCGATTTCGGCGAGCGCGTCGCAGGCATAGGCCTCGATCTCGAACCAGATGCGAAAGCGCGTCTGCGGCTCCCAAATCTTCGTCATCTCGGGGCGGGAATAGCGAGGGATCATGGGCTCGGGCGTCCTTTGGGAGGTCTCGGCGCAGCCGGGTCTGCGGGAAGAGGATCGTTTAGGCCCTTCCGTGAGCAGAGTGAAGGGGGCGGGGCCGGCTCCGCTTCCAGTCTTCGTGGTGAACATATCCTAAAGATAGCAAGGCGCGGTGCGGGGCTGGCGTTCCGGGCGAAGGCCTGGATGACCCCGAGCGAGCCTCGCGATATATTGAAAGGGAACCGGAGGTCGAAATGAGCCAGCTCGAGCGCATCACTGTCGATCCGCAGCAATGCGGCGGACGCCCGTGTATCCGCTCGTTGCGCATTCGCGTCAAAGACGTTCTGGACCTTCTCGCGGCCGGGGCCTCGAATGAGGAGATTCTCGAGGATTATCCGCTGCTCGAGGCGGCGGATATCATTGCAGCCCTCGAATTCGCCGCGCGCCAGAGCGATCATCCGATCCTGCGCGTCGCCTGATGCGCTTTCTCGTCGATGCGCAGCTGCCGCCGGCGCTTGCGCCGCCGGAATTCGAGACGCCCTCTCTGGCCGAAATATTGCTGCGGATGAACCAACGCCAGCGCTGGCGTTCGCCCGCTCGGGCCGCCATATCTCGGTTTCAGAATGTGTTCGCCCGGAGGACCTTATGCAGCAGACCGCCGATGTCGCCGTGCTGGGCGCGGGAATGGTCGGAGTCTCGGCCGCCCTGCATCTGCAGGCGCGGGGGCGAGACGTCGTTCTCGTCGACAGGCATGGCGCTGCCGGGCTCGAGACCAGCTTCGGCAACGCCGGGCTCATCGAGCGCGCCTCCATCTTCCCCTATCTCTTCCCGCGCGATTTCGGCGATCTTTTGCGTTATGCGCTCAATCTTTCGCCGCAGGCGCATTATCATTTTTCCGCGCTGCCCAGCGTCGCGCCCTGGCTGTGGCGCTATTTCCGCGAGAGCGCGCCCGAGCGCGCCAAGCGCCACGCTCTGGACGCGCTGCCGCTGGTCGAGCGCTGCCTCGAGGAGCATGACGCGCTGATCCAGCTCTCGGGCGCCGGCGACATCGTGCGTCGCACCGGCTGGATCAAGCTCTATCGCAGCGAGAAGAGCCTCGCCAAAGGGCTCGTCGACGCCGCCCGGCTGCGCGACTATTCGCTGCGCGTCGAGGAACTGGACGCCGCCGGCCTCTCGGCGCTGGAGCCCGATATAGAGCCGGTCGTCGGCGCCGTGCATTTTCGCGACACCGCCTCCGTCGCCGATCCTTGCGCGGTCGCGCAGGCCTATGCGGAGCTGTTCCAGCGCCGCGGCGGGCGTTTCCTCGCCGGCGACGTTCGCGCCCTGGCGCAGACGCGCGACGGACATTGGAGCGCGCCGACGCATGATGGCGCGCTGATCGTGCGCGATGTCGTCGTCGCGCTCGGCCCCTGGTCCGACCAGATTTTCCGCCCGCTCGGCTATGATCTGCCCTTCGCGGTCAAGCGCGGCTATCACATGCATTACGGAACCAAGGAGGGCGCGCGGCTTTTCCATCCCGTTCTCGACGCCGACAATGGCTATGTGCTGGCGCCGATGACGCGCGGCGTGCGCCTCACCACGGGCGCGGAATTCGCGAGCCGCGACGCCGCGCCGACGCCGGTGCAGGTGGGAAAGGACGAAGCGCTCGCGCGCACCCTGTTCCCGCTCGCCGAGCGGCTGGACCCCAAGCCCTGGATGGGCTGCCGGCCCTGCTTCCCGGACATGCTGCCGATCATCGGCAAGGCGCCGCGCCATCAGGGCCTCTGGTTCGATTTCGGCCATCAGCATCACGGCTTCACGCTCGGCCCAGTGAGCGGCAGGCTGCTCGCCGAGATAATGACCGGGGAGGCGCCCTTCACCGATCCGGCGCCCTACGCGGTCGAGCGATTTCGATAAATCCACAGCGGAATTTTGCCGCCGAATGAGCGACCATGGCGCGCAGTGATTCGCCCTGGCGTCGATGATCGATTTCCAATCGTCCTTTTTAAAAGCGTGCGCGTCCCCTGACGGCGAGCCTTTCTTTTCAGCGGAGACGAATATGAAGCTCTCTTTCATTCTCGGCGCGGCGCTCGCGCCTTTTCTTCTGGCGCCCGCGGCGGCCGTCGAGGTCGCCGTCATCTACGAAGGCTTTCCGGGCTATGCCGGCTGCAAGGAGCGCGCGGATATGCAGCGCGTCGTCGATCTCGCCGAGCAATATGATCTCGAGGCGGCGCGCGAGATCATCCGCCGCGGCTTGAAGAGCAAGGATTGCCGCGTGCTCGGCGGCGATATCATCGTCGAGGCAGTCCCGCCCTTCAGCCGGCTGGTGAAGGTGCATATGCGCGGCGATCCGGACGCTTATTGGATCATCCAATAATCAGCGGGCGGACTTGGCCAGCGCGCGCTCGCCCAGCGCCACCAGCGCGGCCCGCAGCCTCTCGTCGGCGACGCCTTCGGTCACGGCTTCCGCCTGTCGGCGCGCGACGAGATCGACCGGCGGCTTCGTCGGCCGGACGCGGCGGGGCGCGAGCGGCTCCTGCTTCATCGTGATCTTGGCGACGCAGCGCCAGCCGAGATGCGTGTTCACGCGCTCGATAATGGCGGCGCTCATATGCTGAATGTCGAGGCCGAAGCCCGGCTCGACGCGCAGCGCCAGAGTCGCCGGCTCGTCTCTCTTCTCGGCCGGGCGGCTTTTGCCGCCGGCTCGGTTCTCGTCGGCCGCGCGGTTTTTGGCGCCAGTTCGGTTCTCGTCGGCCGCGCGCCTATTGGCGCGCGGCGGCCATTGCAGCTTCACCGGCTCGCAAATGGCGGCGACGCGTGCGCCGACGATCGCCTCCCAGCGCAGCAGCAGCGAGCTCTCGCTGAAGCCCTGGCGCGCGGCCAGAGGATCGAGCGTCTTGTCGAGGAATTCGCCGAGGAGGCGGGATCGCCGTGATTTCGAGCGCCCGGTCGCCGCGTCGGTCATGCTCTCTCCTTGCGCGATCGGCTCCGATCTCGTTATGGACAGGTTAGCCCATGCCGAGAGCCCCCGCCAAGTCGTCGGCCGCAAGGTCGTCCGCAAAATCGCCGCCGCAGCCCGATCCGCGCGCGCTGCTGTCGTGGTATGACTGTCGCCGCCGCGATCTGCCCTGGCGCGCCGCGCCCGGCGAGCGGTCCGACCCTTACGCCGTCTGGCTGTCGGAGATCATGCTGCAGCAAACGACGGTGGAGGCGGTCAAGCCCTATTTCCTCGGCTTTCTCGCGCGTTGGCCGAGCGTCGAGGCGCTCGCCGCGGCGCCGCTGGAGGAGGTGATGAAAGCCTGGGCCGGCCTCGGCTATTACGCCCGCGCCCGCAATCTCCACGCTTGCGCGCAGCAGGTGGCTTTCGAGCGCGGCGGCGTCTTCCCGCGGGAGGAGGGCGATCTTCTCTCTCTGCCCGGCGTCGGCCCCTATACGGCGGCGGCGGTGGCGGCCATCGCCTTCGACGCGCCCTGCGTCGCCGTCGATGGCAATGTCGAGCGCGTCGTCGCTCGGCTCTTCGCCATCGACCGTCCGATTCGCGAGGCCAAGCGCGAATTGCGCGAGAGGGCGCAAGAGCTGCTTCCCGCCGCGCGCTCCGGCGATTTCACGCAAGCCCTGATGGATCTCGGCGCGACGGTCTGCACGCCGCGCGGGCCGCGCTGCGATCTCTGCCCCTTCGCGTCCGGCTGCGAGGCGGCGCGGCGCGGCGAGACGGAGCGCTTCCCGGTAAAGGCGCAAAAGCTCGAGAAGCCGCTGCGGCGCGGCGCGGCCTTCGTCCTCATCTGCGGCGGCGCGGCCCTGCTGCGCACGCGGCCGCCGCGCGGCCTGCTCGGCGGCATGAGCGAATTTCCCTCGACGCCTTTTCGCGTCGATTTCGACCCCTCCCGCGCCCACGCCCATGCGCCCGCCGCGGCGCGCTGGCGCGCGCTGCCGGGGGAGGTCGAGCATGTGTTCACGCATTTTTCGCTGCGGCTGACCATATTCGCCGCGACGCTTCCGGCGCCGCCGCCCCATATCGAGAACGGACGCTGGACGCCTCTGGCGCGCCTTTCCGAGGAAGGGCTGCCGACCTTGATGCGAAAAGTGGCGGTGCGGGCCGGTTTGATCGTAGAGTGAGCTGAAGCGGGAGCATCTTGCATGGCGCGGCGCAAATCGATCCAGATCGAGATGACGGAAGGCGCGATTCGCGTCCTCTCCAGCGGCCATGTCCTGACCATCGCCAATAGCGCGCCGCCCCCCGACGCCGAGGAGGACACGGATTTCTTCATCCGCCTCGACGACATCGACCATTGGGACGCCCCCGACCAGGAAATCCCCATCGACATCGTCGAGCTGCAGTCGATTCTAGAAGCGATAGAGGAAGAGCTCGAGCGCCACGGGCTGAGCGTGACCTTCGAATAGGGTTCTGAGGGATGGGCCAGTGGGTGCGGCCGAGGAACCTGGATCCTCAGCCACACTCTGGAAAACCCTGAAATTCCAAGATATTCGCGGCACCCAAAATCCGGCGATGAGCGTATTTTGGACCACACTGCTGGGCAGGGCAATAGGGCGGGGATCGATGGTGTCGCAGGCCCGGCGCCGCGCCTCGAGAGTCGTCGTCGTCAGTCGGCCGATCGGTCCGCGCCGACCTCTCGAAGCGCCGACATGCTCACGGGCCATTCGGGCGTAAGAGCGCCGCCTCCGCTTCCGCTCCGGTGAGACATCGCCTCGCCTGCAATCGGTCGGCGATCACGAGCACGGCGTCGCGCCGCTCGCGAATGAGGTCGCGTCCGCGGTCATAAATACGGACGAGGTCCCGCTCGACGGCGACGCGAAGCGCGCTGTCGCTCGCCAGCAGCGCCTCGATCGGCTCGCCTCGATGGAGGAGCGTGTCGCCGAGCCCTTGCCGCGCCCGCGCCTCGGCGAGCAGCCGAGTCGCCCGGACGTGCGCTCGAGATCGACGATCTCCTCGCCGTCGTCGCGCCCGAGGACGACCGATTGCCGGAGGATATGCGCATCGCCGCCGTCCATGAGGCCGGGCATGTCGTCGCGCATTTGGCCGTCGGCCATGAGATCGCGCAGGCGTCGCTGATCGCGCGCGGAGAATCCGGCGGACGCACGATCGCGCATGCGCCGACGATCGCGCCGAGGCGACGGGACATAGACGACATCGCCCTCTGGGCGAGATCGCCGACGGCGTCCGGGCTGATCCGCTGGTCGATGCAGGAAATCCGACGCATCGCCACGCGTCTCGCACGAAAACGCATCCGTCCCGAGTTCATCATCGCATGGTCGTTATGGCGACGAGCGCACCAAGCCGAAGCAAGGCGAGCCCATCTCCAAAAGCAACTGTAATGCTAGCCTTCACCGACATGTCTGGCCGCGAGGCGATCGGCCTCGGCATTCGCGCCTGCGCATAGGCAATGAGCGCCTGTCGTTCGGAAGCGTCCGCGGGCGATCAGCGACGCCGGCGCTTCCGCCAATAGCCGAACGCCTCCTCGTGAATCTCGACATCCAGCTCGGCTATGCGGGCGTGTAGCCTTTGCTGCACATCTTCGACCGCCTTGTTGTAGACAATCGGCCCGATCTCTTCCACGAAGAATTGGAGCAGACCTTCCGCTGCGAGATTGCCGATCTCATTGTCCATATTCTCTTTGAAGTAGCGTTGAAGCGACAAGACCGCTTCCTTCGCAGAATCCTTCGGTATATCGATCGGCATCGCGGTCCTTTCGTCGCAGGAGATTAGCCATCGATCAGCGCGCTGCAAGCCCCTGCGAGCTGGCCGAGCTTCAGGGCTGTGCAGTTCTTAACGAGCCCCTGCCATTTCGAGGGCAGCTCGGATATTGAGAGCGGCGCGCCATCTGGCGTTCTTGATGTTGTCGCAACCATCGGCGCGCAGGAGATTATAGGCGAAGGAGCGGAGCCGCGCGACGATGTCCGGGTTCTTGCGAATGCGCGAAGCGTCCTCCGCGAACGCCACGTCGCGCACATAGTGGCTGCCGTTCTCGATGCGCCAATGGCCTCTGATCCATTCGTTCCAACGCTCGGGCGTCGGGCCGGTCGCCGAGGACACCCAATAGACGGTCTCGATCGTCTGCTTCAAAAGACCGGTCGCCGGATCGCGGCGGTAGATTGTGCGCTCCAGCCGCAGCACGGTCTTTATGAGCGGCTCCCACGCCGTATGGCGGAACCACGCCTTCGCTGGAAAGACAGAAAGCTTTCGCGTCTCCCAGCGGTTGCGGCCTTTCGACTGGCTCGTCGCAGAGCCGCTCGGCTTGCGGCCCGCCGCGCCGAGTTCGAGCCGGCGACGCAGGCCCGGTTGATTGTCCTTCACCTGCGTCAGCAGGTGATTGCCGGACGCGATCACGCGTTCGAACAGTTTTTTTGGCAGTGTTCTGCGTCGAGCGTGAACAGGCAGCGCTTCAATCCCAGCGCTTCGATCAGCTCCGGAGCGGTGGGAATCTCATTGCTCTTTTCGGCGACCATCACATGCGCGAGCACGATCCGATCGGCGTGTCGCAGCGCCGACATCATGTGCGCGGCCTTCCGGTCGCTGAACGCATCGAAGCTGCCGCGCAGAGTCTTCCCGTCGACGGCGATCGCCGTCAGCCCCTGCACGGCGGGCGGCGCCGGCATGCTCGCGGCATGACGTCGAAACGCCGCCTCCAACGCTGCCGGATCGACGCCTTGCAGGATCAGCCGCAGACCGGTGTAGGATGGCGTGTAGGGCAGCTTCAGGCCGAAGGCGTCGTTCAATCGCAGACGATGCGCGCGAATGAACTCATGCATCTGCCGATAAGAATTGGCGCCGCCGACCATGGCGATGATCGCGTAGAGCAGCACCGTCGAAAGATCGAACCGCTTGCCTTCTCGGCGACGATGATCCGGAATGTCCCGCAAAATCTCCAGAAGCGACACCTGCATGCGACAACCTCCGATTCGGGTTGTCGCCTATAGATTCACACATCCGTCGCGACGGGAATCGCCCGTCCGCTATAAAGTATAGAGAACTGAACGGCCCTGCTACGTCGAGTCGTCGGAATTTGTCGGTTGCTTCTTTTGCGAACATTCCGTCGGTGGCAAGTGCGCCCGCTGTGGGGTGTCTCTCTCAGTTTCCACTCAGTCCGTGAACAACTCGGATCTATGCGACTACTGCGACCACGTTACAAGTCGCGACGATTGAGAAGCTCCGCAAATCGGAGGGTAAGCCAACAAATCCGATCATCGTGTGCCAAGTGGCCGCTTCGGGTCTTGGTTGAGTGAAAACGGCGCTGCGCCATTTATGACAACGCCATAGCATGGCAGCGCGCTCCGGCGCCCGCGCTTTGGCGAGTTTTCGCTATTTTTCGGGCGGACGGCGCGTCAGCCGCTTCGATGAACCGCTCTGTGGAGGCTCAGGGGGCGGGAGCGAGGATCATAGGGCCGCGATTATCCCTGTATCGCCGCCATCAGCGGCCTGACGCCCATGATGTTGAGGACGCGTGTGAGGTTGTAGGCGAGCACGTGCAGCGCCATCTCAGTGGCGACGCACGGCTTGGTTTTCATCAGGAAGTGGGTTGCTCCCATCCGCGCCTTGATCGTGCCGAAGGGGTGCTCGACCGTCTCGCGTCGCACGCGCATCTTCCCGGGGTCTGCATCAAGTCGGCGTTGCACGGCTTCGAGAAGATGCTCGTGCTCCCAGCGGGTGACGCGTCGCTGCACGCTCGGCGTGCACTGAGGCTTGATCGCGCAAGCGCCGCAGGCGCTGGTCCAATAGCGGCGCAAATTGAGACCGTTTTCCTCGCGCGTGAAGCGATAGATCAGGCGTTCGCCAGCGGGACAAATATAAACGTCTTGCTCCGCGTCGTAGCGAAAGTCTTGCTTGCCGAAGCGTCCTTCGGACTTTGCCCCGGAGGTCATCGGCTTGGGCAGCGTGACCGTGACACCCGCCTGCGCGCACGCCAGAATCTCCGCGCTATTGAAGTAGCCGCGGTCAGCGACGACGTCGAGGCTCTCCGTCTCCAGCGTCGCCTTTGCTTGCTTGGCCATGTTGGCGAGCTGAGATCGATCCGTGCCGACATTGGTCACCTCATGGGTGACGATCAAATGATGCGTCGTGTCGACCGCCGTTTGCACATTGTAACCGACGACTCCGGAGCCGCGGCCGCTCGTCGCCATCGAGCGGGCGTCGGGATCCGTCAACGAAATCTGCTGGTCCGGCGCATCGAGCATTTGCGTCTCGAGCGCCTCGAGACGCTGCATCTCGCCCTTCAGCTTCGCGATCTTCTCTTTGAGGCGGCCTGCTTTGATCTTCAGCGCCTCGGACGGCTCCTGTCGGTCGGCGCTGTCGAGTTGCTGCAAATAGCGCGCGACGCTCTCCTCGATCTGCGCCATGCGCCGCTCCATCTTGGCGCGCGTAAAGTTCTTGTCCCGGTTGTTGACCGCCTTGAACTTGCTGCCATCGATCGCGACGCTGGCTTGTGTGAGCAGGCCCATCGTGCGGCACAGCGCGACGAAGCGGACGCAAACCTGCCGGATGGCGAGACCGTTGTTCTTGCGGAAATCGGCAATCGTCTTGTGATCAGGAGCCAGACGCCGCGTCAGCCACATCACCTCGACGTTGCGTCCGGCCTCGCGCTCCAGTCGCCGGCTCGATTGAACCCGGTTGAGGTAGCCGTAAATGTAGAGCTTCAGCAGGCAGGAGGAATGATAGGAAGGCCGGCCCGTCGCCTTGGGATCGACCCCGCCGAACCCGAGCGCACGCAGATTGAGCTCATCGACGAAAACGTCGATCACCCGAATGGGATTGTCCTCGCCGATCCAATCATCGAGGCATTCCGGAAAAAGCGCGCCCTGTCCACGATCCGCCCCTTCGACAAAGCGCTTCATGAGAACCCCCGGCAAATCACTAGAAAATCATAGCATCAACGACGTTTTCACACAGCCAGGGTCACTTGCCGCCCCATTCCCGTCCCGGCATCCTCGTATTAGACTCCCCCCATGACCGACGCCCCCATCCGCTATGTCGAGCCCGTGTTTCGCCCGCCCAGCGAGGCGGAGTCGCTGATATTGCCCGTCACCGATGGATGCTCGTGGAATCGTTGCAGCTTCTGCGAGATGTATACCGCGCCGCAAAAGCGCTTCCGCCCGCGGGACGAAGCCGAGGTGATGGAGAGCATCAAGCGCTGCGGCGAAATTTATGGAGCCTCGGTCGCGCGCGTGTTTCTGGCCGATGGCGACGCCATGACATTGTCGACGCGGCGTCTCGCCGCCATTCTCGAGGCGATCCGCCGCGAGCTGCCGGGCGTGCGGCGCGTGTCGAGCTATTGCCTGCCGCGCAATGTGAGCCGCAAATCCGTCGCCGAGCTGCGCGATCTCGCCGCGCTCGGCCTCTCGCTGGTCTATGTCGGCGCGGAATCGGGCGATGACGATGTGCTGGCGCGGGTCCAGAAGGGCGAGACCTTCGCCTCCACCCGCGACGCGCTGGAGAAGCTCGGCGCAGCCGGGATCAAGCGCTCGGTGATGATTCTCAACGGACTCGGCGGCGCCGCGCTCAGCGAGGCGCATGCGGAAAATTCCGCCGCGCTGGTCAACGCCGCGCAGCCGGAGTTTCTTGCGACGCTGGTCGTCAGCTTCCCCCGGGGCGAGGCGCGGTTTCGCGCCGATTTCCCCGATTTCGCGCCGCTCGACGTGCCGGGGCTGCTGCGCGAGATGGAGCGCTTCCTCTCGCGGCTGGAATTGCGGCGCACCGTGTTCCGCAGCGACCACGCCTCCAATTGGCTCGTGCTGCGCGGCACGCTCGGCGCCGACAAGCCGCGCCTGCTGGAGCAGCTCCACGCCGCCATCGCCGCGCCGGAGGCGGCTCCGCTGCGGCCCGCCTGGGCGCGGGGGCTGTAGGCGTCTTTCCGCACTATGCGCCAGCGCACATCGCCCTCGGCGAGCAGAACCTATGCTGCGGCTCGGTCGATCGGAATCGGCCAGTCGATGAGGAAAGATGCGCGCATGATCAGAATCGAGCTCGAGCCGCAGATCGCCAAGGAGCTGCTGATCGTCCTGGAACGGCGCCTGATGACGATTCACGAGGTGGAGCAGCGGCTGAAATCCGCCGAGTTCGGCTCGGCCGAGCAGGAGAAGGAGGCGCTCATTCCAATCATCATCGCGCTGGAGAGCGCGCTGAAGATCCCGCCGCATCAATAGGGCGCGTGCGCCCGCGCGCGAGAGCGGCTATGCTCGCCGCCTCTCACCCCGCAAGAGGCGCCAATATGCAATTTCTCCACACGATGATCCGCGTCGGCGATCTCGACCGCTCGCTGGACTTCTTCTGCAACAAGCTCGGCCTCACCGAGGCGCGCCGCACCGAGAATGAGAAGGGCCGCTTCACCCTCGTCTATCTCGCCGCGCCGGACGATCTTCCGCAGGCGAAAGGCGCGGGCGCGCCGCTCGTCGAGCTCACCTATAATTGGGACGAGCATGACTATGCGGGCGGCCGCAATTTCGGCCACCTCGCTTTCGCCGTCGACGATATCTACGCCCTATGCGCGCGGCTGCAGGCGGCCGGCGTGACGATCAACCGCCCGCCGCGCGACGGCTATATGGCCTTCATCCGCTCGCCCGATCAAATCTCGATCGAGCTGCTGCAGAAAGGCGCGCCGCTGCCGCCGGCCGAGCCCTGGAGCTCCATGCCCAACACCGGCGCCTGGTGAGCGCTGGTATAAGCGCTCAGTAATAATAGTAGCGACGGCGACGCCAGTAACGCGGCCGGTAATACCGGCGCCAGTAGCGGCGACGCCAGCGCGGCCGCCAGACGCGGCGGCGGTAGCGCCAATAGGTCTTTTCGACCTGCGCGCGCTCGAGATCCTCCGCCGTCGCCACGGCGGCCTCGGGAGCCGGCTCCGGCGCCCGGGGCGCCTCGAGCGGCGCGACCGAGGTGAGGGCGTCGGCAGGGCCGGCGACCAGCGCCGCCGCCGCGCCGATGACGAAAAATTTCATGAAAGAGCGACGTTCCATCGACTTTCCTCCGTAAAAGCCGTCGCGACCGGCGCGGGAAGCGCCCGCGCGCGCGGCTCATCCTCAAAGAAATCGGGCCGTCCCGGCGGCCGGCAAGGCCTTCGCCGTTTTTCCGCCGCGCGCCGGGGGTAAAAGGTCGAATGACGATGAAACCTTTTCGGAACTACGGCGTTTTGCTTATGCGGCGCCGGGCGGGACAGCCGAATGATCGAATAGATTCGAATGAAGCGGAGTTTTGTGACGATAGAGCGGTAAAAATGACGACCGCGCTTCTCAAAATCTGGTCCGGCTTTTGCGTGGCCGCGGTGGTTCAGGCGGCGGAGCGGCGTCTCGGACGGAAGCCGACAATCGGACGCCGTGAGAAGACTATGGGAATTCCGAAAATGCATTCCGACGGAGCAGGAGAGTTTCGTTCGCAGGCAGGAGAATTTCGTTCGCAGGACGGAGAAAAGGTCATGCTCGTCACCGATCTCATCCATTCATGCTCGAACGACAAGGTCGCGCAGGCGGCGACTTTCTGCATCGGAGGCGTTTTCGCCGAGAGAGTCCGCGCCGTCGCGCAGGAGAATGGCGTCAGCGCGGGACGTTTCGTCTCTGTCGTGGTGCGCGATTTCGCGCAGAGGGCCGATGAGGCGGAGCGCGCGCAGCTGGCGCGCGAGATGGCCGGCTGCGATCAGCCGATCCTCAGCGGGCTGCGCAAGGTGGTCGAGAAGGCGCTGGAAGGCGGCGCGCAATTCGCCGATGACGTGAAAGGCTTCGGACTGCCTTTCCTGCGCGACGGCGGGCTCTCCTTCGACGCCGCGGCTCGCCTGCAACGCGCCGCGCGCTGAGGCGCGCGTCGCGCTTCTCGCCAGCGGCCTCTCTTGCCGTCGGCTCGCCCAGCGGCGACAATAGCGCCGCTCGGCCGTCTCATGGTCGAATCGGCAAAGGCGGGGCATGGCGGGACTGATCGACGAAGCGCAGATCGTCTCCATTCTGACGACCTATGGCTATTGGGCCATATTCTTCATCGTCGCGCTGGAGAGCGCCGGCATACCGCTCCCCGGCGAGACGACATTGGTCGGCGCGGCCATTTACGCCGGCCACTCCGGCAATATGGACATTCGCTTCGTCATTCTGGCCGCGGCGGCCGGCGCGATCTTCGGCGACAATATCGGCTTTTGGATCGGACGCGAGTTCGGCGTGAAGCTGCTGATGCGCTATGGCGCGCATATCGGCGTCGGGCCGCCGCAATTGCGCCTCGGGCAATATCTCTTCATGCGCTGGGGCGGCTCCATCGTGTTCTTCGGCCGCTTCATTGCGCTGCTGCGCATATTGGCCGCCGTGCTCGCCGGCGCCAATCGCTTCGATCCGGTGAAATTCCTGTTCTACAACGCCGCGGGCGGCATTTGCTGGGCGCTGGTCTTCGGCCTCGGCGGCTATGTCTTCGGCGCGGCCATCCATCGCATCGCCGGTCCGATCGGCTGGCTCGGCCTCGCCGGCGCGATTCTCGGCGCCTTCCTGCTGTGGCGCTATTGGAAAATCCACGAGGAGCGGCTGACGAAGGAGGCCGAGGCGCATTTCGAGCGCATCGATCGTCGTCCGCCGTGACGCGCGGATGCGCGACCTGTCCTCCGCTCACGCCTCGCTATCGGCCGGCCGCGGCGCGAGACGCCCGGCCTCCCAGCCGATGATCGCCTGCTTTCGCGTCAGCCCCCAATGATAGCCGGTGAGCGCGCCGCTCGCCCCGAGCACGCGATGGCACGGCACGATGAAGGAAACGGGATTGCGCCCGACAGACGCGCCCACCGCTCGCGCGGCGCCGGGCTTGCCGAGCCGCCGCGCGAGCACGCCGTAAGTGGTCGCCCGGCCCATATCGATGTCGAGCAGCGCCTCCCAGACCGAAACGTCGAATTCCGAGCCGATCAGCACGAGGCGCAAGGGCTGGTCCGGCCGCCATTCCGCCGGATCGAAAGCGCGCCGCGCGTAAGCCGCGGTCGCCGCGCTATCGAGCGAGAATCGCGCCTTCGGCCAGCGGCGGCGAAGATCGTCCAACGCCTCCGCGCGCGCGCCGTCGACGAAGCCGAGCCCGGCGAGGCCGCGCTCTGTCGCGACCAAAATCGCCTCGCCGAAAGGCGAAGGGTGGAAACCGTAGCGCATCTCCAGCCCCTCGCCGCCGCGCTTATATTCGCCCGGCGTCAGCGCCTCATGGGTCACGAAGAGATCATGCAGGCGCGAGGGACCGGAAAGACCGAGCGACAGCGAGGCGTCGAGCAGGCTCGTCTCGCCGCCGAGCAGCGCGCGCGCATGGCGCAGCGTCAGCGCCTCGAGGAAGGCCTTGGGCGAGAGTCCCGCCCAGCGCCGGAACAAGGCGCGCAAATGCGCTTCGGAGAAGCCCGCCGCCTCCGCCATTTCCTCGACCGAGGGCTGACGGCGCCAATTCTCGCCGATGAAGCGGATCGTCTCCGCGACCTTGGCGTAATCCTCCTGCGGCCGCGTTTCGGCGAGAGGATGGATAATGTCGGAGCGCAGGGTCATGCGGCGCATCATGGCGCGCGCGGCCGAGCGTCGCCACCCGAAAACGCGTCAGGAATAAAACGGCCCGCGCTTGGCCGTCGCCAGCGCGCGCGAAAGCTCCTCGGCGAGCGCAGCCTTCTGCTCCGGCGCGAGAAAGCCGCCGATCTCGATGCGCTCGCCGCGCGAGACGAGCAGCACGCGCTGCATGCCGAACTCCTCGTCCTCTTCCGTCTCGAGCCGCAGCCAATAAGTGTCGAAACGCCGCTCCCGCCGCAGGCCATAGGCGCTCTTCTTGACGATGACGAGCTCGAAGGGGGTGAGGCGGATGCTCTCGAACGCCCTGGCCGAGCGAAAGCTCACGCGCAGCGCGACATAGAGCGCCAGCACGTCGAGCCCCATGAAGCCGACGACCGGCCAGGCGCCGAGAATGTAGAAGGGAACCGACAGCGCGCATGTGCCCGCGCCGAACAGCAGGATGAACACATGCGCCTGCCGCAGCGTCATCGAGCGATGCGGGATCAACCGCGTCTGATAAATGGCTTCCGCAGAAGGTGCGCTCGCTGTCACGCCGCCGCCTTTCGTTCTCCAGAACGCCGAGTTATAACGCCTTTATGCCGAACGAAAAGAGCTCGCTCGCCAAGGCGCGGCGTCCCGCATCGCCGCGCAGCCGCGAGGCTGCGCGCATCGATGAGATTTTCGCGCGTCTCGAGGCGGCCGATCCGCATCCCAAAGGCGAGCTCGAGCATGTGAATGTCTTCACTCTGCTCGTCGCCGTGGTGCTCTCCGCCCAAGCGACCGACGTCGGCGTCAACAAGGCGACGCGCGCTCTGTTCCAAATCGCCGACACGCCGCAAAAAATGCTCGCGCTCGGCGTCGAAGGGCTCTGCGGCTACATAAAGACGATCGGCCTCTATCCCACCAAGGCGAAGAATGTCATCGCCCTCTGCGCGCAGCTGATCGAAAAGCACGGCGGCGAGGTTCCCTGCGACCGCGAGGCTCTGCAGGCGCTGCCCGGCGTCGGCCGCAAGACCGCCAATGTGGTGCTCAACATCGCCTTTCATGTGCCGGTGATCGCGGTGGACACGCATATTTTCCGCGTCTCCAACCGGCTGCCGCTGACCAAGGGCAAGACCGTCGAGCAAGTGGAGGCCGGCCTCGAGAAAATCGTGCCCGAGCGCTTCAAGCTCCACGCGCATCACTGGCTGATCCTGCATGGCCGCTATGTGTGCAAGGCGCGCCGGCCGGAATGCGAGCGCTGCATCATCGCCGATCTCTGCCGTTTCGAGGGCAAGACGATCTGAGAGGGCAAGACGATCTGACGGCCCGTCCGCCCTTTTCGGGCCGGAATGTGCGCCAGCGCACGAACGCCGCCCCGCTCTCCCGCTAAACCACAGCCATAGTCCGGCCGCGTGGAGGGAGGGGTCATGGGTTTCGAATTCTCCGCCCCTCGCGCGCGCCGCACGCAGGCCACGAATCAGAAACCAATCATTAACGCAGCCCATAAAAAAGGCGGGTCGCGGCCGGTTTCGCAGGCGCCGGCGCGGACCGACCTGAAGTGGATTATTTTCAGACAATTAGAGCGAAGTCAAAGGCCTGCGGAGCACAATCTCTGCGCTTGTCGCGCCGCGCGCGCCGACTTATACGAACGTCTCCGCTTTCGCGCGGCCAGGCGCAGTTTCCGGCGTTTCGCCGTCACATCACGGCTCCATGCCCACTCTCTATCATCATCCGCTCTGCCCCCATTCCCGCTTCGTGCGGCTGATTCTCGCCGAATACGGGATCGAGACGACGCTGGTCGAGGAGCGGGCGGCCGAACGGCGGCGGGAGTTTTTGACGCTCGACCCGGCCGGCAAGACGCCGGTGCTCGTCGACGACGACGGGACCGTGATTCCGGGCGCGAGCGTCATCGTCGAATATCTCGAGGATTGCCTGCCGCCGGACTTCCGCGGCCTGCGGCTGATGCCGCTCGGACTGCACGAGCGCATAGAGACGCGCCGGCTGATCGAATGGTTCAATGTCAAATTCTTCGACGAGGTGACGAATTATCTGGTCACCGAGAAAGTCTACAAGCGCTTTCTCGCGCCGGAGATCGGCGGCGGCGCGCCGGACATGGATCTGCTGCGGGTCGCGCGCGCCAATCTGCGTCCCCATATTCGCTATATCGGCTATCTGACCGAGGCGCGGCGCTGGCTGGCGGGCGAATCCCTCACCTATGCGGATTTCGCCGCTGCGGCTCATCTCTCCTGCGTCGACTATCTGGGCGACGTGCCATGGGACGAGGACGAGACGGTCAAGCATTGGTATCAGCGGATCAAGTCGCGGCCGGCCTTCCGTCCCCTGCTGGCCGATCGCGCGCCGGGCATGACGCCGGGGCCGGTCTACGCCGAGCTGGACTTCTGAGCCTCGAGCAGGCGCTGCGCGGCCGCGCGGCCGCGCTCGGCTTCGATCTCTGCGCCATTACCGCCGCCGACGTTCCCGCCGAGGCCGGCGAGCGCCTCGCCCAATGGCTCGAATCCGGCGCCCATGGCGATATGGAATGGATGGCGGAAACCGCCGAGCGCCGCGCTGCGCCGAAGGCGCTGTGGCCGCAGGCGCGCTCCATAATAATGCTGGGCGTCGATTATGGCGCGTCCGGCGATCCGCTGGCGACGCTGGAGAAGCCCGATCGCGGCGCCGTCTCGCTCTATGCGCGCCGACGCGACTATCACGAAGTCATCAAGGGTCGGCTGAAGCAGCTCGCCGGCTTTCTGCTGGCGCAGGCCGGCGGCGGCGAGGTCAAGGTCTTCGTCGACACGGCGCCGGTGATGGAAAAGCCGCTGGCGCAGGCGGCCGGGCTCGGCTGGCAAGGCAAGCACACCAATCTCGTCTCGCGGCGCTTCGGCTCCTGGCTTCTGCTCGGCGCGATCTTCACCGATCTTTCGCTCACGCCCGATGCGCCGGAGGAGGACCATTGCGGCTCCTGCCGCGCCTGTCTCGACGCCTGCCCGACCAAGGCCTTTCCGGCGCCCTACCGGCTCGATGCGCGGCGCTGCGTCGCCTACCTCACCATAGAGCACAAGGGCCAGATTCCTCGCGAGTTCCGCGAGGCCATCGGCAATCGCATCTTCGGCTGCGACGATTGCCTCGCCGTCTGCCCCTGGAACAAATTCGCGCGAGCGACGCGCGACGCCAAGCTCGCCCTGCGCGAGGATCTCTCTGCGCTCCCCCTCGCCGATCTCGCCGCACTGGACGACGCCGGCTTTCGCGCGCTCTTCGCTGGAACGCCGGTGAAACGGCTCGGCCATGCGCGCTTTCGGCGCAATGTGGCGATCGCCATCGGCAATTCGAAAAACCCACGGCTCGCCGCCGCTCTCCAGCCGCTGCTCTCCGATTCGTCGCCGCTCGCGCGCGGCGCATCCGTCTGGGCGCTGGCGCGGCTTCTCCCTTCGGGAGATTTTTCTGCTCTCGCCGGGAAAGCTCTCGTTGAGGAAAAAGACGTAGCGGTGCGCGACGAGTGGGCAAAAGGACACACCTGACGAAAAAGTGACGCCGCGACGCAGATTGCCGCGGCGCAACGCCGGCGCATCCATGGATTCGCCGCAGCACAAACAGTAGAGTTCTCTGCGCCGCCCTCGGGCGCGCGCCTCACGCCGAACGCCGCCGCCATGCCCAATGTTTCGCGACGCACAATAGATGATCCAGCCGCCGAGGCGGCGCGCCTTTTGGCGCGTCTCAGCATCATGCTGCTGTTCATCATCTCGCAGCTCGCGCCGATCCTGACGCGGCAGACCATCTATATTCTGCTGCCCATCGGCGCCGCGCTGCTGCTGCTCTCGGCCAGCCTCGCGCCCGAGTCGCGGCGGCTGCGCGAGATCGCCGTGCTGGCGCTGACGCCGACCGCCCTCGCCGCTTTCTTCTTCGTCGGCTGGACGGGATTGTCGCTCGCCTGGACGCCCTTCGGCGCCGGCCCGGCGGAGCGCTACGCCAAGAGCGCCGCGACCTTGGCGCTGGTCGCCGCCGCCTGCGCTCTGCTGCCGGCGCGCACCAAGACCTCCAATCTCAATCTCCTGCCGATCGGCACGGGCGCCGCCGCCGCGGCCCTCGCCGCCGTCGCTCTGCTCTCGGCGAATGGCGGCGATCCGCCGCTCGATCTCGACAGCAATGCGCTGCAGCGCGCCGGCCTCGGCCTGGCGCTGGCGATCTGGCCGGCGCTCGGCGCGCTGGCGCTGCGCGGACGCTGGGTGTCGGCCGCCCTTCTCGCTCTCGTCAGCGTCGCCGCCTGCCTGCTGGCGCGCGCTCCCAATGCGCTGCCCGCGCTGATTGTCGGCGCGCTGGCGCTGGCGCTGTCCTTCGGCAAGGCGCGACGCGCCGGCTCGCTGCTGGCGATCCTCTCGGCGGCGCTGATCCTGCTGGCTCCGCTGGCGCCGATCCTCGTGCATCTCGTCGCGCCCGAGCGTCTGCCGGCCTTCGCCGCCCCGCTCGAGACATGGGGACGAATCATCGCCAATGACGGGCCGCGGCTCTTCATCGGCCATGGCTTCGGCGCGGCGGTCTTCGGCGTCGCCGGGCATTATCTCTACCCGGACACGCCGCGCAGCCTGCTGTTTCAGGTTTGGTTCGATCTCGGCATTCTCGGCGCGCTCGGCCTCGCAGCCGTCGTCGCCCGCGCCTTTTATGTCATCGGGCGGACGCGGCCGGTGCTCGCGCCCTTCCTGCTCGGCGGCCTGGCGACGGGTCTGACGATCTGCGTGCTGGGACCGGCGGCCGAGCAGCTCTGGTGGCTGACGCTCGCCGGCCTCAACGCAATCGCCTACGCTCTCGTGCTGAAGGGGCAGTTCCGCACGCGCCGCCCGCGCCTCGAGCCCAATGGCGGCATGGGGCGCCTCGTCGTCCGCTGAAGTTCGTCTCTTATTGCGGGCAGGCGATTCCGCGGGCGACGCTGACCTGACCGTCCGCGCCTTCGACGCGGGTGACGGCGAGCACGCAATCCTCGTCATCGGCGCCATAGGCGCGGCCGATCAGAATCGCCGGACCATCGCCGAAGGGACGCAGCGCCGTCCCGCTGTCCCCGAGCGTCGTTTTCGTAACGGACGATGGCATGGCCAGAGCCTCGAAACGCGCGCCGAGCGACGGCGTGGCGGCGACAGACGCGCCGAAGCTGGCCGCGACCGTCACGGCGAGAAGGATTCGCGAATTTTTCGATAGGCCCATGATTCGACGCTCCCGGCGAAGGGCCGACTGGAGCGAGGAACTCTCCCCGAAGCGTCGGCCGCGCCTCTCATGGGCTGTAACGCGGCGACGTCGGTCATGGTTGCAGGGACCGTAGAAACCGAAAAGGCGAGGCCGAAGCCTCGCCTCAATGCCTCGCCTCGCGCCTCACTCACAGACGCGGGTGGGTCGATAGCCGACGACGACGCCATATTCGTCGAACACCGGGCGACGCTCGCGCCAGCAGCGATAGGGCGGCGGCGCTTCATAGACCGGGGCCGGATAATAGGCCGGCGCGCCATAATAGGGCGGGGGCGGCGCAACCGGACGCGCTGCGCCGCCGGCGAGCGCGCCGAGCGCGAAGCCGCCGATGCCCGCGGCGATGGCCGCGCCCGGATCGCCCGCAGCGGCCGGCGCGGCCGTCACGATCGGCGCGACGCCGAGGCCGAGCGCGACGAGCGCGCCCGCGATTTTTCGTGCCGAAATCTCCCTCATGACTCTCTCCATCACCCTCCGGGGCGGCGCTCGGACGGCCTGTCCCCGAGTCGCGCCACCAGCCGCGCGCCGAGCGCGTCGATGAAAGCCAGAAAACGTAAATGAACGGCGAAAACGTGGCCGTTCTCGGCGCGCTTTTCTAATTTTCGACGGATGATGCATTCACGCCACAGCGTCGCGGCGCGGCTGCTCCGGAATGGGAAAACGCAGCACGATTCGCGTGCCCTTGCGGCGAATGGCCGGACTCTGCGCGACGATAGAGCCGCCCATCGCCTCGACGAGGCCGCGGCAGATGGAGAGGCCGAGACCCGTGCCGGCCTTGCGGCCGTCGACGCGCCCGCCGCGATAGAATTTCTCGAAAATGCGGTCGAGATCGGCCGCCTTCACGCCCGGCCCTTCGTCGGTCACGGTGAGCAGCAGCTCGTCGCCGTCGCGGCGGGCGTAGACCGAGGCCTGGCCGCCGCCGTATTTATGCGCATTGTCCAGCAGGTTGAACACGATCTGCCCCAGCAGGCCGGCGTCGCCGCGAATCGCCGGCAGATCGGGCGCGAGGCTCGCCGAAACCTTCAGCTGCGGAAACTCCTTACGGCTGCGCTCCATCGCGGAGCGCACGGCGTCGCCGACATCGACGAGCTCGCGGCGCGGCGCAAGGGCGCCCGATTCGATGCGCGACATATCGAGCAGATTGACGACGAAGCGCGACAGACGCGCCGCCTCCTCCTCTATGGACACGAGCAGATCGAGCCGATCCGTGTCCGCGAGCCGATCGCCGAGCTGGCGCAGGCTGGTGACGGCGCCGGTGATGGAGGCGAGCGGCGTGCGCAGATCATGTGAGAGCGAGGCCAGCAGCGTGGTGCGCAGCTTCTCATTCTCCTCGAGCGCGGCGGCGCGCACGGATTCCCCGACCAGCAGCGCGCGATCGACGGCGATGGCGGTCTGCTCGAGAATCGCCGTCAGCATGCGCTCATTCTGCGCCGAGGGCGTCTCTTGCGCATTCTTCGGCTCGAGGCCGATCACCGCCACGACGCCGCGCGTCGTCGCCAGCGGACGAAAGGCGAAACGAATGTTCGGCAGCGTGCCGCTGCGCAATCCCGCCGGCTCGGCGCGCTCATAGGCCCAGCGCGCGGCGCCCGCCTCCTTGGCGTCCAATTGGTCGATCGGCGGCCAGGCGGCGGCGATCGTCAGCTCGCCGTCGTCCGGCGCGAGAAGCACGGCGCTCTTTGCATCGAGCGCCTTTTGCGCATGCATGGCGGCGGCCCACATCACCTCGTCGAGCGAGGCCGCGCTCGACAATTTGCGCGAGAATTCGAACAGCGATTGCGCCGCCTCCGCCCGCGCGCGCATGGCGCGCGATTGCTCGCGCACGCGGCCGGCGAGCGTGCCCGTCACTATGGCGACGAAAGTATAGACGAGCAGCGACAAAAACTCGTGCGCCTGCGAGACGGTGAGCTCATAGCGCGGATCGACGAAAAAGAAATCGAACGCGAAGAAGGAGAGAATTGACGCCGCGACCGCCGACCACACGCCGGCGGCGAGCGCGCAGAACACGACGGAGGCGAGAAAGATCATCCCGAGATTGGGAAGATGCAGCCATACGTCGAGCGGCCACGCGACGAATGTGGCGAAAGCGACGGAGGCGAGCGTCGCGCCGACGCCGCGCCAGAACTCGCCATTGACGGAAAGCGCCTTGCGCGGCCGCGGCTCCTCCTCGGCTTTCGCGCGGCTCTCGGTAATGACCTGCACGGCGATGTCGTCCGAGCGCCGCACGATCTCGTCGGTCAGCGATTTGCGCCACAGCCGCGCCAGCAGACCGGCGCGCGAGCGGCCGACGACGATCTGCGTGATGTTCTCGCGCCGTGCGAATCTCAGCGCCTCGCCGGCGAGATCATGGCCAAAGACGCGCTCCACCGTCGCGCCGAGACGCTCGGCCAATCGCAGCGCCTCGTCGACGCGCCGCGCGCGCTCGGCGTCCTGCTCCTCTTCTCCTGCGCGCTCCAGATGCAGCGCGATCCAAGGCGCATTGAGCCCGGTCGCGAGGCGCGCGCCGGCGCGCACGACGAATTCCGACAGACGATCGGAGCCGACGCAGACGAGCAGCCGCTCCGATGTCGCCCATGGCCCTTCGATCGCGTTCTGCCGCAGATAATCGACCATCTGGTCGTCGACGCGCTCCGCCGTGCGACGCAGCGCCAGCTCTCGCAACGCCGTGAGATTGCGCGGCGTGAAGAAATTCTGCACGGCGCGGCGCGCCATGTCGGGCACATAGACCTTGCCCTCTCGCAAGCGCTGCAGCAGCTCGTCCGGCGTCACATCGACGAGCACGACATCGGCGGCGTCCTGCAGCACGCGATCGGGAACCGTCTCGCGCACGGCGACGCCGGCGATGCGCGAGACGACGTCGGCGAGACTCTCGAGATGCTGAATATTGAGCGCGGTCCACACATCGACGCCGCTGTCGAGCAGCTCCTCGACATCCTGCCAGCGCTTCGGGTGACGGCTGTCCGGCGCATTGGTGTGCGCGAGCTCGTCGACGACGATGAGCGCGGGATGACGCGCGAGCGCGGCGTCGACATCGAACTCCTCGAGCGTGCGGCCGCGATATTCGATCTTGCGGCGCGGCAGAATCTCGAGGCCTTCCGTCAGCGCCTCCGTCTCGCGGCGCCCATGCGTCTCGACGAGGCCGATGACGACATCGACGCCATCGGTCTTCAAGGCGCGAGCGCGGGCGAGCATTGCGTAAGTCTTGCCGACGCCCGGCGCCGCGCCGAGAAAGACGCGCAGCTTGCCGCGCTTCTCGCGATCGGCGAGCGCGAGCAGCGCGTCCGGGTCCGGCCGACGTTCGAATTCGCTCCCCGTCTCCGCCATTGTCCTTTAGCTCTCGCGCACGCTGCGTCACGACAAAATGCGGGAGGCGCGCCGCACGCGCAAGCGCGGACGCGACGAAATCTCGCGCTCACGCCCGATCTTTACGAGGCCCTTATGCGTCTCCCACAAATCGCGAATGGCTTCCTTACGGCGAGGAGACGCATCGTGCCGCCGTCCGAGCTTGCAAAGGAGACGAGGCATGTTTCAGATCATCAGCACGGCGATCGCCGGCTCTGCGCTCACTGTCGCCTATGCCGCGGCCTGGCGCATCTATCGAAGCGCCTGGGACCGCAAGACGACGCTCGCGCTCGCCCCGAGACTCGCGCAATGCCCCACGACCCGTGCAGGGGCGCTCGTCCTGCTGCTGCGCCGCCGCCGTCTGATGAAGGCCCGCCACGCCGGCCCGCGCGGCAGAGATCTCGCAAAGGCATGATATCGCAGAGCGCAGGCGCCGCGATGCGCCGCCCTCTTCCGTCCGGAGGCGCGAGGCCCTATTGAAGGGCCGACGTCAATTATCCGGATCACAGGATGAATGTTCTCCTCATCGGCTCCGGCGGCCGCGAGCATGCGATCGCCCGGGCGTTCTCGAAAAGCGCGCTTCTCTCTCGGCTCTACGCCGCGCCGGGCAATCCGGGCGTCGCAGAAATAGCGGAGCTCGCGCCTCTCGATGTTTCGGATCACGCCGCCGTCGCGGCCTTCTGCGCGCAAAAAAGGATAGAGCTCGTCGTCGTCGGGCCGGAGCAGCCGCTCGTCGAAGGACTCGCCGACTTCTTGCGCGCAAAGGGAGTCGCGGTCTTCGGCCCGTCCAAGGCCGCGGCTCAGCTCGAAGGCTCGAAGGGATTCGTCAAGGATCTCTGCCGCGCCAACGCCATTCCCACCGCCGATTATCAGCGCTTCGACGATGAGGAGAAAGCGCTCGCCTATTTGCGCGCGAAGGGCGCGCCCATCGTGGTGAAGGCCGACGGCCTCGCCGCCGGCAAAGGCGTCGTCGTCGCCGAGACTCTCGAAGAGGCCGAGGCGGCGGTCACGGCCATGTTTTCCGGCGCCTTCGGCAAATCGGGCGCGGAAGTCGTCATAGAGGAGAAGCTCGAGGGCGAGGAGGCCTCCTTCTTCGTGATCTGCGACGGAGAGCGCGCGCTGCCTTTCACATCCGCGCAGGATCACAAGCGCGTCGGCGACGGCGACACGGGGCCGAACACGGGCGGAATGGGCGCCTATTCTCCGGCGCCCGCCTTCACGCCGCAGATAGAGGCGCGCGTGATGCGCGAGATCGTCGCGCCGACTCTGCGCGCCATGCGCGAGATGGGCGCGCCGTTTCAAGGCGTGCTCTTCGTCGGGTTGATGCTGACGAAGGACGGGCCGAAGCTCATCGAGTTCAATGTGCGCTTCGGCGATCCCGAGACGCAGGCGATTCTGCCGCGCCTCGAGGATGATCTGCTGGAGCTGATGCGCGCCGCCGCCATAGGCGCGCTGTCGGAGAAGCCGCTGCGCTTCTCGCGGAGGACCGCGCTCACCGTGGTGCTGGCGGCGAAAGGCTATCCGGGAACGCCGCTGACGGGCGCGATCATAAAAGGGCTCGCGCGCGCCGGCGAGATCGACGGCGTCTTCGTCACCCATGCGGGCACGCGGCGCGAGGGCGACGCGCTCGTCGCCGCCGGCGGACGCGTGCTCAATGTCACCGCGCTCGGCGACACGGCGCAGGCGGCGCAGACACTCGCCTATCGCGGCGTCGACGCGATCGACTGGCCGGAGGGCTTTTGCCGCCGCGACATAGGCTGGCGCGCGATCGCGCGCGAAACATGAAACGCGAGAGGAGGAGGCCGCATGGACAAGATCGCGCCCAATCTCACCGGCGTGCCGGAAACCATGTTGTGGACGCTGCACAATCGCGCCGGCGAGGCGTTGCGGCCAAACGGATTGCTGCATGATCCGCGGCTCGTCGAAATCTATCGCGCGCTCGACTATGATTATGAGGCGAGCTTCGGCAAGCCGCAGCCCTCGCACGCCAATCGCGCTGTCGTCTTCGACAATGCGCTGCGCGCCTTTTTGGCGGCGCATCCAGACGGCGTGATCGTCAATCTCGGCGAAGGCCTGGAGACCCATAGATTCCGCGTGGCCGACACGGGCGAGGCGCTGTGGATCACCGTCGATCTGCCGGAATCGATCGCCATACGCGAGCGCTTCATAGAGCCCGACGAGCGCCATCGCCATGTGGCGCTGAGCGCGCTCGACCGCCGCTGGTTCGAGGAGGTTCCGCGAGAGCGCCCCGTCTTCGTCACGGCGCAAGGGCTGTTCATGTATCTTCCGCCGGAGGAAACAGCGTCGCTGCTGCGCGACATGGCGCAGCGCTTTCCGAAGGCGAGCCTCTTGTTCGACCATGTGCCGCGCTGGCTTTCGAAAGAGACGCTGAAGGGCCGCAAGCTGACGCCGAATTTCACCATCCCGCCCATGCCCTGGGGCATAGACCGCAGCGAGATCGCGCCCACATTGCGAAGCTGGGCGGCGATCGAGACGGTGGATCACTTCGACTACAGATTGTATCGTGGATGGCGCGCGCTGCTGTTCGGAGGGCTTTTGCGCCTCGCCTTTTTCCGCGAGCGCATGCCCGCGATCACGCGCGCGACCTTCGCCTGACGCGCGCTTCGCGGCGGGCGAAGGCTTGACAGTGGCGAGCGACTGCCGATTATGCCGCAATGATGAAGCAAAGGCGGCGATTCAGCGAATGGCGGCTCCCGATTCTCGGGCGCGTCGCGGTCCTATTGGCCGTGCTGCTCGCTCTCGTGACGAGCGCCGCGCCGGGCGTCGCCCAACGCGCAGCGCATGCCGACGAGGCGTCGCTCACCGCCGCGACGCAAGAAATCTGCGAGCTCTCTCATCACGCTTCCGGCCACGGCGAGGAGCACGCCGGCGCGAGCTGCTGCTGCCTGCAAATCACGGCGCGGCGCGACGCGACAGTCTTCGTCGCAATTCTGCTCGGATTCGTGCAATTCCCCGCGCCCGACGCACCGTCCTTCGCGGCGCGTTCCCACACGTCGCATCGCGCCGGCGTCGCTTTGCCGACCACGCCGTGGCTTTCGCGGGCGCCGCCCTCCTTCTCCTGATTGGTCCGCTGCGGCTCTGCCGCCACGCCCTTTAGACCCGCGCGCGCTCGCCGCCGCGCCAGGAGACAATCCGTCATGACCAGAAGCATTCTCTCGCGCGGCGTTTCCGCCGGCGCGCTCATCATCGCGTCTCTTTCCTCCGCAATGGCGCAGGAGGCGCTTCCCTCCATCGACGTCGCCGGCGAGGGCGTCCCGCGCAATGCGGGACAAAATGCCGCTGCGCCGGGATTTTCTCCCGAGAAAAAGGCGCTGCCCGTCTATCGCGATCCGACAGGACAGACCTTCACCACGGTGAAGCGCGAGGACTTCAGGACCTCGCCGCTCGTCACCATCGGCGATCTCGTCGAATACAGCCCCGGCGTCTCCTTCAAGCAGGGCAATGGTCCGCGTGACATGACGCTCTCCATCCGCGGCTCCGGCGCGCGCGTCGGCGGCGCCATGCGCAATATCGTGCTGCTGGAGGACGGCTTCACCATGACGCAGCCGGACGGATTCTCGCGCACCGATTCCACCGATCCGCACGCCTATGCCGGCGTCGACGTCTATCGCGGCCCCTCCTCCGCTCTGTTCGGCAATTGGGCGAATGGCGGCGCCATTAACTTCCGCACCCGCACCGGCGCGGAGATCGACGGCGTGGAGACCGGACATGAGGCCGGCAGCTTCGGCTATCTCACCAATTACACCGCCATCGGCAAGAAATACGGCGATTTCGACATCGCCCTCTTCGCCAGCGACGCGCGCGGCGAAGGCTCCACAACCCATACGGATTTCAACACGCAGACGGTGAATTTGAAGGCGAGCTACGAGGCGACGCCGACCGATCGCTTCACCTTCAAATGGGTCCATAATCAGCTCTACGGCAATGTGCCGGCGCGCATGTCGCTCAATCAGTTCTACTTCAATCCCTATCAGCGCGGCTGTTACGGCCTTCCGACTCCGGCGAACGCGATCAGCCGCAGCCTCTGCGGACAGACCGCCGTCTTCCTCAACGGAACCAATGGCGCGACGGCGCAGGTCTCCGCGCTGCAATCGGGCTGGCATCGCAATGACCGGCGCGACATGCTGGGCCTGCGCTGGGAGCACGACATAGACGCGCAGACCGTGCTGCGCACGCAGTTCATCTATGACGACAAGGATTTCTATCAGCCGATCGACACGCCGGTCACTTATGGCGACGCGCCCTCGATCAACATTTCGACCGATCTCACCCATCACAGCGCGCTGCAGGGCCAGCAGCTCACGAGCAATTTCGGCGTCTGGTACAATCGCACGCGCTTCACCACCTATTCGCAAAATCTGCTCGGCTGGGGCAATGGCGATCTCGGGCCATTGCTCACCAATAAGCAGGAGATCATGCATTCCAATCTCGGCGCGCGCTTCCGCGAGGAGCTGGAGCTCGCGCCGGATGTGACCGGCGTGATCGCGCTCGCGAGCGAGATGAGCAAGGTCGCCGCGCTTTCCTCTTCCGTCTCCTATCCCTCCGGCGCGCTGACCGCCGTTCCGGCCAATCGCACCTATTGGAATTTCGCGCCGGAAGCCTCGGTGACATGGCGGCCCGATCGCGAGTGGAAATTCTACGCGCGCGCCTCGAGCGGCTATGGAACGCCGCAATATGGCTTCCTCTTCGTCAATCAGCAGGGGCTCGACGGCAATAACACCGGCCTCAAATCGCAGCGCAACTCGGGCTTCGACGCCGGCTTCGACTGGACGCCGACGGAGACGTTGAAAGTCACGCTCAACGGCTTCTACGAATGGTATCAGAACGAGATGCTGACGCAGTCGCCGGGCAACGGCCTCAAGAACTACACCTATAATGCGCCGGGCTCGGCGCATCGCGGCGCGGAGTTCCTGCTCGACTGGCGGCCTTTCGACGGATGGCGGCTGCTCGCCAATTATTCCTACAATAATCAGATCTTCACGAGCTTCACCGAGCAGCGCGGGCCGAGCTCTTACTTCAACCGCGCGGGCTATAAAATCCCCGGTGTCGCTCCGCATGAGCTGACGACGCGCATCGGCTACGATATTCCGCAAGGCGACTTCAAAGGCGTCGGCGCCTATTTGGAATATGTGCTGAAGAGCTCCTATTTCATCGACAATGGCAATCAGCTCACCATACCGGGCTATGGCCTCGTCAATCTCAACCTGCATTACGATCGCGACGTCTCGATCGGCTTTCTGAAGAACATCACCGCCTTCGTGGAGGTGCGCAATGTGTTCGACAGAACCTATGTCGCATCGGCGACGGTGATCTCCAACTCGCTCACTTCGGGATTTCAAAATCCCGGCTTCGTGCTCGCGCAAAATTCGACCGGCTCGATCTATGCGGGCCAGCCGCGCGCGATACAGGGCGGCGTGAAGTTCAAATTCTGAAAGAACGCGGCGGGAGAGGCGCGACCGCGCCACTCCCCTGCCCGCTTCTCAGCCGTTCGGCGTGCGGCCGGCGGCGAAGATCATGCAGGTCGTCGTCGCATGGGCGAGCAGGCGCTCGCGCGAGTCGAAGAGCCGCGCCTCCGCCGTGGCGATGCTGCGGCCTTGGTGCAGCACCTTTCCCTCGGCGCGAATCTCGGCGTCGGCCGTCACGGCGCGGGTGAAATTCACCTTCAGCTCCAGCGTCGTGTAGAGCTGGCCCGGCGGCAGCAGCGTATGCACGGCGCAGCTCATGGCGGAATCGAGCAGCGCGGAGATATAGCCTCCGTGAACCGTTCCGAGCGGATTATAATGCCGCTCATCCGGCGCCGCCGCGAAGACGACGCGCCCGCTCTCGATCTCGACCGGACGGAAAGCGAAAAGCAGCATGATCGGCGGCACGGGCAAGGAACCTTCGCCCATGGCTCTCACCACTTCCAGCCCACTCATCGAGCCCAGGCGCTCCAGCGGCAAGGCTCCCGCGACATGGGTCTGCGTTTCCTCGGACATGAGGCGATCTCCTCTGGCCTTTCGAAACTGCGGCATATATTTAGTTTCGTCAAGATACTAAATAAACGGCGAAGCGATGCGAAACGATCAATTCCCCTCCCAGACCTGCTCCGTGGCGCGCGCGCTGGAAATCGTCGGCGAATGGTGGACGCTGCTGATCATCCGCGAGGCGTTTTTCGGCGTGCGCCGTTTCAGCGAGTTCGAGCGCAATCTCGGCGTCGCCAAAAATGTGCTGAGCGACCGGCTGTCCAAGCTGGTCGCCTGCGGCGTGATGGAGCGCATCGACGTGCCGGGGCGCGGCAATCCGCGCGACTATCGCCTGACCGAGAAGGGCCGCGATCTGTTCCCGGTTCTGGTGGCGCTTATGCAATGGGGCGACCGCTGGGCGGCGCCGGCCGGACCGCCGCTGCGCCTGCTGGAACGGGAGACCGGCGCGGAGATCGCCGCTCTGCGCGTGACTGGCGCGAGCGGCGCCGCTCTGGCGCCCCGGGAGGCGCAGGTCGTCCCCGGCCCCGGCGCCGATGAGAAGGTGCGCCGCCGCTTTCCGCCGGCTTCGGAAATACTCCCGAGATGACGCGCGCCGCCGCGCCCGCTATTCTCGCTGCGGCGCAACCAACGCCCCCGTTCGAGCGGCGGAGCCGGCTCGAACGGGGGTTGAACCTGCCGCCGATTTCGTGTGAATGCTCTCTCGTCTCTTGTGGATCGCCGGTTCGATGACGCGCAGCTTTTTCATCGTCGCGCCCGGCGTCGCCGGAACATCTCGCGGAACGGAGGCGGGCGGCGCGTCCATCCTCGCAAAATCGCGCCTTTCAGGCGCAAAAGCGAAGCTCTCGCCGTCGTTTTTCCGCAATGCGGCGTTCGAATGTCGCTTCTGACATGAGCTTGAGAGCGGACCCGGCCGAACGTCTGACAACGCCGCCCGCGAGCGAGGCGCCTGCGAAGCGCCGGCTCGCGCCCATCATCCTGTCCGCGCTCATCCATATTCTCGTCCTGGCGGCCTTTCTGCTCGAGCAATTGCTGCTGTCGAGCCAGAGCCCGACCACAGAGCAGGAAATTCCGCTGGAGGTCGTCGCCGAGGCGCCGCAGCCTCCGCCGCCGCAAGAACCGCCGCCGCCGGAACCCGAGAAGGAGGAGCCGAAGCCGGAGGAGAAGCAGAAGCAAAAGCCGCCGCCGCCGCAAAAGCTCGTCGACGACGAAAAGCCGGCCTTCGACGCGCCGCGCGCGCCGAACCAGGAGAAGGCCGATCGCGACGCGCCGGATCAGGAGACCAAATCCGCCCGCCGCGAGCCGCCGAACGAGCAGCGCGCCGCCAAGCCCGCGCAGGAAAAATCCGCCGATCCGCAAAAGCAGCAGGCGGTCAAGGCCGAGCCCGCGCCGGCCGCCCCCAAGGCGGAGGAGGACAAGGCCGACGCCGAGATCGTCGAGCAGGCGGAGCCGCAAAAGGAAGCGCGCATCGACGACAAGCAGGGCGAGGTCGAGATCAAGGCCTCGCCGGAGCCCAAGCCGAAATCCATCGCCGATCAGCTCGCCTCGCTGGAGCCGCTGCCGGACTTCAAGCTCTCCGGCTCCTCTAAGCCCGCGCCGGTCAGCGGCGGCACGGCGAAGACCACCTATCTCTCCGTGCTCTTCGGCCTCATCATGCGGCATATGAATGTGCCTCCGTCGCTGCGCAACAAGACGACGCCCAATCACGGCGTCGTCGTGTTCTTCATCGACGAGGGCGGGCATCTCACTCATCAGGCGGTCTATCGCTCGAGCGGCTTCGCCGAGCTGGACAACGCCGCCCTCGCCGCCGTGCGACGCGCCGCGCCTTTCCCAGCGCCGCCCTATGGCCATCCGCGCGGCATTCAATTCCACTTCGATCCGAAATGAGGGCGTTTTGAGCGTGATGTCGGCGCCCGCGCGTGATGCGGCAGTAGAGGGCGCGCTGCTGCGCGTCACGGGACTTTCGAAATCCTATCTCGGACCGCAGGGTCCTCTGCCCGTGCTGCGCGGCGTCGACCTCGCGCTCGCCGCCGGCGAGAGCCTCGCGCTGATGGGCGAGTCGGGCAGCGGCAAGAGCACGCTGCTGCATCTCGTCGCCGGTCTCGACCATGCCGACGGCGGCGCCATTCACATCGACGATGCGGAAGTGACGAAGCTCGACGACGAAGGCCGCGCGGCGCTGCGTCGCAAGACGCTCGGCGTCGTGTTTCAGCAGTTCAATCTCGTGCCGAGCCTCACCGTCGGCGATAATCTCTCTCTGCAGGCGCGGCTCGCCGGGCGCTACGATCGCGATTGGCGCGACGCGCTCGCCGAGCGCCTCGGCCTCGCCGCCCTGCTCGATCGCTATCCCGAGCAATTGTCGGGCGGGCAGCAGCAGCGCGTCGCCGTCGGCCGCGCGCTGGCGCCGCGTCCGCGCCTCTTGCTCGCCGACGAGCCGACCGGCAATCTGGACGAAGCCACCGGCGACACGGTGCTCGATCTTCTGCTCGAGCTTTCCGCCACGGCGGGCGCGGCGGTGCTGATGGTCACGCATAGCGCGCGGCTCGCGGCGCGGCTCGATCGCCGCGCCACGCTCGCAGGCGGAAGGCTGGCGCCGTGAGGCAATTCTTCTACGCGCTCGCCACGCTCGCCAGCCATTGGCGGCGACGCCCCGGCCAATTCGCCGCGCTCTTCGTCGGCCTCGCCGTGGCGACGGCGCTGTGGAGCGGCGTCGCGGCGCTGAACGATCAAGCGCGCCGCAGCTATGATCGCGCGGCCGGCGCGCTCGGCCTCGGCGGCGCGCCGAGCCTGGTTGCGGCGAGCGGCGGATTTTTCGCGCAGGATGTTTTCATCGCTCTGCGGCGCGCCGGCTGGAAGGCGTCTCCCCTTCTCGAGGGAACGATCCGCCTCGGCGACAAATCCATTCGCCTGCTGGGCGTCGAGCCGCTGACGCTGCCGAAAATCTCCAGCGACAAGCTGCCGGCGGGCGAGGATCTGAATGACTTCCTCGGCCCGCCCGGCCGCGCGCTGATCGCGCCGCAGACATTGCGCGCGCTCGGCCTCGTCGAAGGCGCGACGCCGACGATCGGTGAAGCCGATCGGCTACCGCCGCTCGCCATCGCCAAAGATCTCGCGCCGGGGATGATCGTCGTCGACATCGGCGTCGCGCAAAACCTGCTGCATCGGCCGGGGCGGCTGTCGCGCCTGCTGCTCGCCGAGGAGCCCGCGGCGAACGCGCCGCCGCTCGAATCCATCATTGACGAGCCTCTTCGCCGCGTGGAGGCGGATGAGGCGCCGGAACTCGCCAAGCTCACCGAGAGCTTTCATCTCAATCTCACCGCCTTCGGCCTTTTGGCCTATGTGGTGGGCCTGTTCATCGCGCATGCGTCTTTCGGCCTCGCCTTCGAGCAGCGCCTGCCGATCATCCGCACGCTGCGCGCCATCGGCGCCTCCTTGCGCGCGCTCACATTGGCGCTGGTCGCGGAGCTGACGCTGCTCGCCCTGCTCGCCGGCGCTGCGGGAATGGCCGGCGGCTATCTCATCGCCGCCGCGCTGCTGCCCAACATGGCCGCCAGCCTCGAGGGACTCTATGGGGCCGAGCTCGACGGCGCGCTCGGCCTCGCGCCCTCCTGGTGGCTCTCCGGCGTCGGCATGGCGCTGCTCGGCGCCGCCATCGCGGCGGCGAGCGGGCTGGTCAAGACTCTGCGCCTGCCGGTGCTCGCCATTGCGCAACCTTTCGCCTGGCGCGAGGCGCAGCGACATTGGCTCTATCGCCAATCCGCGCTCGCCATTGTCGCGCTCATAGGCGCGGCGGCGGCGCTGCTCTTGGGCGAGGGAATGGAGGCAGGCTTCGCCTCCATGGCCGGGCTGCTGCTGGGCGCCGCGCTCGCATTGCCGCTGCCGCTCGCCGCAATGCTGCGGCTCGGCGAAAGACGCGCGCAGGGACCGCTCGCAAAATGGTTCTTCGCCGATGCGCTGCAGCAGCTTCCCGGCCTCTCGCTGGCGCTGATGGCGCTGCTGCTCGCGCTCTCCACCAATATAGGCGTCGGCTCCATGGTGGAGGGATTCCGCCGCACATTCGTGCAATGGCTCGACCAGCGCCTCGTCGCGGAAATCTATTTCGAGGCCGCGAGCGACGCGCAAGCGCGCCGTATCGAGACATGGCTCGCCGCCCGTAAGGACGTCGCCGCCGTCCTGCCGCTGTGCAAGGCGAAGACGACTCTTCGCTCCACTCCCGCCGGAGGCTCTTCGTCCGCCGGAAGCTCTTGGCCCGTCGAGATCGTCGGCGCGCCGCCGCACGAAACCTTCAGCGCGCATTTTCCGCTGCTCGAAGCGCGCGCCGACGCTTGGGGCCGCGTCGCGCGCGGCGATTCCGCGCTCGTCAGCGAGCAGCTCGCGCGGCGCCTTCGCCTCGCGCTCGGCTCGACCTTGGAGATACCGACGCCGACCGGCGATTGGCGCGTCGAGATCGTCGGAATCTATCCCGATTACGGCGCCGCCAAAGGCCAGCTCCGCGTCGATCACGATTCGCTCTCGTCGCGCTGGCCGGATGCGCGCCGGCTCGACTATATGCTGCGCGCGCGCTCCGAGACTGCGCCGGAAATCATGCTGGCGCTGCAAACGGAATTCGGCGCCGGCGTCGCGCGCATCATCGATCAGGCGGCGCTGAAGCAGCGTTCGACCGACATATTCGAGCGCACATTCGCCGTCACCGCCGCGCTCGACGCGCTGACGCTCGTCGTCTCGGCGATCGCGCTTTTCGCCAGCCTCACCACGCTCGCCGCGGCGCGCGTCCCGCAGCTCGCGCCGCTGTGGGCGGCAGGCGTCTCGCGGCGCAGCCTCGCTCTGCTGGAGCTCGCGCGCGTCACGCTGTTCGCGGCGGCGACGGCGCTCGTCTCCGTGCCGCTCGGCCTCGCTCTCGCTTATGATCTCATCGCCATCGTCAATGTGCGCGCCTTCGGCTGGCGCCTGCCCTTTCACATTTTTCCATCGCAATGGCTTGAGGTCTTCGCGCTGGCGTTGCTCACCGCCGCGCTGGCCGCACTCTTGCCCATTCGCCGTCTCGCGCGCATCGCGCCGGCGTCGCTGCTCGCGGTCTTCGCCAATGAACGCTGAAGCGCTGCGCGCCCTTTTCCTCGCGCTGTCGCTCTGCGCCACTGCGCCGGCGCGCGCCGCCGGCTTCGCAGGCCTCGGCGACGACGCGCAGGGCTTCGCCGAGCCGCAAAAGGGCCATACGCTCGTCTTTCCGCGCGATCATGGCGCGCATCCCGCGTTTCGCATCGAATGGTGGTATCTCACCGCCAATCTGACGGATGAGAGCGGCAAAGCCTATGGCGCGCAATGGACCTTGTTCCGGCACGCGCGCGCACCGCATGACGGCGAAGGCTGGGACAGTCCGCAAGCTTTCGTCGCGCACGCCGCCGTGACCACGGATGCGCTGCATCTCTTCGCCGAAACGCGCGCGCGCGGCGGCGTCGGACAGGCGAGCGTCGAAGCGGCGCCATTCCGCGCCTTTATCGACAATTGGTCCTTTTCCGCGCGGGAGCCCAATCTCTCCGGCGGAACAATCTCCGCCATCGCGCCGCGCTTTCGCTACACGCTCGCGCTCACCGCCGAAAAGCCGCTCGCTCTGCATGGCGAAGCGGGCTTCAGCCGCAAATCGGAGAGCGGACAGGCTTCATATTATTACAGCCAGCCCTTCTTCACCGTCGAAGGCGCGCTCGCCATAGACGGCGCCGAGCGCAAGGTGAAGGGCCGCGCCTGGATGGATCACGAATGGAGCAGCCGCCCGCTCGCAGCGGATCAGAAAGGCTGGGACTGGTTCTCGCTGCATCTCGACGGCGGCGGCGAGCTGATGCTCTTTCGTCTGCGCAGCGACAAGACGCTTCCCTTCGTCTCGGGAAGCTTCATCACGGCCGATGGCGCGACGCGCGCGCTCACGCGTGACGATATTTTCCTCGAGCCGCTGGAGCAGGGCCTCGTCGCCGGCCGCCTGCTGCCGCTGCGCTGGCGCCTGCGCGTGGCGAGCCTGCATCTCGACATAGAGACGAAGCCCCTCAATTCGCAGAGCTTCATGGGCGTCGGCGTCGGATATTTCGAAGGGCCGATCACCTTCGCCGGCGCGCAGAGCGGAGTCGGCTATCTCGAGATGACGGGATACTGACGCTTCGGACTCGTTTCGGCGCCAAAGCTTGATCCGAATGTCATCGGCTCTATCCATACTGGGATGCTTTCTTCTGACGCAACGCTCGCGCTGGACCCGATCCGGCGGCGCTCCGCCGAGGGGATTTCACGCATGTATCTATCGCCGACATTTTTCCTCGATCTCGGCCTGCGCACCATCGCGCGCAATCCTTTCTTCAGCCGCGATCGTCCCGTCCTCGTCGAAGGCGAGAGCGATTTTCGTTTGCTGGAAGGACAGGAAGGCATCGTCGTCACGCTGGGGCCGAACACCTCCTTCTTCGATCGTCCCAATCGCTCCGTCTGCCGCTGGCCGGGCGTGAAGACCATTCCACGCCAGAGCCCGCACGAGATTCTGCCGCGCTCCTTTTTCGCCAATGAGGGCAGCGCATTTTTACAAATCTTTTGCGGCGGCGGCGACGTGCGGCTCAACCGCGTCACCACCCTCGCCGATCAGCGGCAAATTCTCCTTTCCGCCGGCGATGGCAATGTCGTCGAGAAGATCGATCTCTCCGAGCTCGCGCGCGACGGCGCGCCGCCGCTGAAGTTTCTGCAGCCCGCCTATCTCTGCTCCTCGGCCGAGGTGGCGATACGCTCGACGCCCTGCGACGCCGCCACGATGAGCTGGGCGCGCGCGCCCTATGTCTATCGCGCGGAAGAGACGGACGACGCGGAACGGCAGGCGATTCTCTGCCTTTCCGGCCGCACGATGGTGTGGTGTGAGCGCCTCGCGCCCGGCGACAGCCGAGACTTCGCGCTCGGCAATGTCATCGCAGCAACAGAGAATATCGACTCCAAGCTGCGCCCGACGAGCCTGCGCCATCCTGACGACGCGAAGGCGAGCGACGATGCGCCGATCGCCTTCGCGACCAAGCCTGTGCGCACGCGCCTGCGCGAGTTCGCCGAGGCGACGGGCATTTTATTCGAATCGATGCGCGCGCGCGAAGGCTTCCTGGTTTGCGAATTGACCAATCGCTCCGACCGGCCGGCCTATGTCTATGTGCAGCTCAACAAGACCGGCTTTTATGGCGGCTCCGGCTTCGTCGGCCTGATGGTGAAGCTCGTCTCCGCCTTCTTGCGAATGTCGCATCTGCCGCTGCGCGCGTGACGCCCTATCCGCGATCATGCGCCAATGGCACTCGACGAGCACGCTGCGCAGATCGAGGATCGCCGGAAATATCTCCTGATCGCGATCCTCGCGCCATTATCGAAAAAGCGAGGCGCCTCGCTCATTCGATCGTCACTTCCACGATGCGGGAGGCTCCGGGCCGCAGCGGCAGGCGCGCTTGAATGCGATGCGTTCCAGGCAGCATCGGCCAATAGACGGGCTCATTGGCGTCGGCGAGCCGAAACGGCCGCCCGTCCACCATCCAGAGTATCTGCTCCACAGAGCCCGGCGCCGATGCGCGCAAGGCGAGACGATTGAGCTCCGGCGGCAGCTCTGGATTGCGCCAGACATGCGTCTTATGCTCGGGCGTCGTGATGGCGAGCTCGACAGTCTCGTCGGGCGGAGCCGGCCGCACGGCGACGTCCATCGCGCTGCGCGCGGGCGGCGCCATTTGCGGCCTCACCCATTCGACCAGCGTCTCCCCGCAGCGTCCGTCGCTGCGCCCGCCGGCGAGACACATTTCCACTGGAACGCGGCCCTGCGGCGGCGGAAAGGATTCCGCCTCGATCTCCCCCGCCTTCGCGCCATGAATGAGCGTCAGCGCCGCATGCGCGAGCCGCGCGCTGGATGCGGCGCCGCTCAGCCGATTCATCGCGCCGGCGTCGCCGCGGCCGATCCACACGCCGACAATGGCCTTGCGCGAATAGGCGATGGTCCAGGCGTCGCGATAGGCCTGCGAGGTGCCGGTCTTCACCGCGACGGCGAAAGGATATTCGAGCGGCCCATAGCGCGGAAAGCTCGGCAGGCGCGCGAGCGGATCGGCCAGCATGGAGGTGACGAGCCGCGCCGTGTCGCTCGACATCACGCGAATGGAGCGGCGCCGTCGCTGCTCTTTCGCAAAGAGGAGATCGGAGAGCACGCCATCTTCGGCAAGCGCGCCATAGGCGCGCATCAGATGCTCGAGCCTGGTCGGCAGCGCGCCGATCGCCATGGCGAGGCCGAAGGATTCCGCCGGGGCCTCGAGATCATGCAGGCCGAGATCGTGCAGAAATTGAAAATTCGCCTCGAGCCCGACGCGGCGCATGAGATTGGTCGCCGGCACATTGCGCGAATTGGCGAGCGCCTGGCGCGGCAGCATCGGCCCGAGAAACGCGCCATCGGCGTTGTTGACGCCGGATGCGCCCTCTGGAACATCGGCGAGGAGATCGGTGGGCTCCAGAACGCCGCGCTCGAATGCGAGCGCATAGACGAAAGGCTTCAGCGTCGAGCCCGGCGAGCGCAGCGCGCGGGTGAAATCGATGGCGCCGTCGCGCCAGTCGCGATAATCGGAGGAGCCTATATCCGCGAGCACGGCGCCCGCGCCGCGCTCCACCACCATCAGCGCGACTTGCCGCGCGCCGGCGGTGCGCCAGAGCGAGAGATAACGCCGCGCAAGATGCGCGAGCTTGTCCTGCAATGAGAGATCGATGGTCGCGCCGATGCGCGGATCATGCGGCGAGGCGGGCGCTATGAGGCCTTCGCGCGCCAGCGCCTCATAGCGCAGCGAGAGATGCAGCGCATCCGGCCTCCGCGCCGCGCCGACGGGACGCAAGCTCGCGAGCTGCTGTGTCGCGAGCGCGATCTGCGCGGGCTCGACGAGCGCCTCGCGCGACAGATAGGCGAGCGCGCGAGCGGCGCGCGCCCGCGCGAGGACGAGCCCGCTCTCACGAAAGAGATTCATGCGGCCGGGCGATTGCGGAATGGCGGCGAGCAGAGCGATCTCCGCGAGCGAGAGATCCGCGACCGGCTTGTCGAAATAAAAACGCGCGGCATGGGCGATTCCATGGCTGCCATTGCCATAGGGCGCGAGCCGCAGATAATGCGCGAGCACCGCCTGACGACCATGGCGCGCGACGAGCGCGATCCCCGTCGCCGCCTCCGTGATCTTGGCCGCAAAGCTGCGCGGCGCTGGATTTTGCATGCGCGCGACTTGCATGGCGATGGTGGAGGCGCCCTCGCGGCGCTTGCGTCCGACGAGATTGCGCCACGCCGCGCGCAGCAGAGCGCGCGCATCGACGCCCATGTGCGAGGCGAAGCGCCGATCCTCGAGCGCGAGCGTCGCGAGCGCGACCCGCGGCGGAATTTCGCGCAACGGCCAATAGCCATAGTCGATCCGCGCCGCGTCGCGCGCGCCGATCTGCGTGAGAAAAGCGCCGTTACGATCATAGACCATAGGCGTCGGCCGCGGCGCGACGAGCTGCGCGCGGGAAAGGGCGGCATGGGCGAGGAGGGCGGTCGGAAGAAGCGCGATGATAAAGAATAGCGACAAGAGCGCGGGCCTCCTCCTTCTCCCACTCGTGGGAGAAGGTGTCGCGCGAATGCGCGACGGATGAGGGTCCGGGTGGCCGCGAAAGCCCTCGTCCGGCTCACTGCGTTCGCCACCTTCTTCCGCGAGCGGGAGAAGGAATCCGCGAAGCTTCTTCACTTCGCGATTTCCACGCGCTTGCCGGCGCTCTGCGCTTGCAGGCCCTTCTTATACATCGTCTCGACGACGCCCGGCGGCTCGGTGAAGGCGCCCGCCGTCTGCGCCTTTGCGCGAAAGGCGAAGCGATAAGTTCCCTTCGGCAGCTGGTCGTAAGCATAGAACACACGATCGTCGCCGAAGGAGACGCTGGTCGGCGCCAAAGTCAGCGCGATCGACGGCTGCGCCTCCGCGGGGGCCGTCGCGAGATTGGGGTTCAAAGGCTCGAAGCCCGCCGGCAGCGGCAACGAGATCGCGACATGGGTGCGATCCTGCGGATTGACGAGCTCCGCCGTCTCCTCGATCACATCGCCGATGGCGAGCTTAACGACGCCATTCTCCGCCGCGATTTTTTCCAAAGGCGCATCCGCCTTGCCGACGCGCAGAATGTCGCGCGTCAGCGTGAAGCCTTCGCTCACCGGCAGAGCCTTCGCGCCGCTCTCTTTCGGCTCGTAGCGCGTCTCGACCAGCGCCACGATCGGCGCCGTTCCACGATTGACGATCGTCAGCGCCGAAGGCGCCGCGCCGCTCTCGCGCAGGATGGGATTATTGGCGTCGAGCGTCAGCAGGCGCGGCGGCGCGCCCTCCTGCGAGAGCTCGATCTGCAGAGGCGATTGCGGACGCCGCCACACTTCCGCCAACGCGTCGATCGCCGCGGCGGTGGCGTTGGTCGAGCCCCAGCCGTCGCCCTCGCCCAATCGCAGCAGCGCATCGCGCAGCAGGCCCGCGCGCGGGTCGGACGGCGAAGCGACCGTGACCGCGCGCAGCATCTCCGCCAGCGAGCGCGTCTCGGAAGGGAGGATGACCGGATTGCCGCCGTCCGCCGCCTGGCCTGCGTAATATTGCGCGCCATTGCGCGAGAGAATCTTCACGCGGCTCCACAGCGAATCGAGCAAGGAGTCGATGATGCGCCGATCGCCAGATTGCGCGCGCGCGGCGGCGCGCGTCAGCTCCGCCACGCTGGCGCCCGCCATGAAATCGGCGTGGCGCGACAGCTCGGCGACATAGGACTCGTCGAGCTTGCCGCCGTCGGCGAGCGCGATCAGCGCCTCGACGCGCTCGCGCAATTCCTCGCCGGAGAGCAGGCGCGGATAATCCGAGCGCAGCGACAGCTTCAGCACATTGGCGAGACGATCGGCGAGCGGCTTGTCGATCGGCTCGCCCACGCGCTCCGCGCCGACGAGGAAGGAATAGGCCCAGGCGGTGAGCGACACATTTCCGCGCGCGCGAGGCCAAAAGGCGACGAGCCCATCGGCGTCGACTGCTTGATCGATCGCGCGGATCGTGTTGCGCACATCGCTGGAAAGACGACTCTCGAGCCCCGCGGCCGAGAGAATCGGCGTGAAATTTTTGAGCGCCAGCGCCGAGCGCGCCAGCGAGAGGCGCTGCTCGGTGCAGCCGTAAGGATATTCGACGAGCGCGTTCAATCCCGCGACGAGCCGCACCAGAGCGGGATCGCCGGCGATCGTCACGTCACGGCGGAAGGAGCCGAGCCGCGCGGCGTCTGTCGCGGCCGCGAGGGCCTTGCTCTCGCCCGGCGCGATCTCGACGATCTCATAGCGCCGCACCGGCAGACGATCGGGCCTGATCGGCAAGTCGATCTCCACCGCATCGCGCGCATGGTCGGCGTCGCGCTCCACGCGAAAATTCAGCTTCACGCTCTCCTTGCCGGGCGCCGGCTCCGGCACGCTCGCGCGGACGTCTATGCGCGCGGGCTTGTTCGCGATCCAGCTGAAAGCCTGCGACGCATTGCTCGCCAGCGTCAGCCCTTCCGCGGCGATCGAGGCTCTGCCGCCGCCTCCCGGTCCTTCGACGATCCGCGCGAGCACGGACACATCGAGCGCATCGCCCGGCCGCAGAAAGCGCGGCAGCACGGGCTGCGCGACGAGCTCCTGACGAATGAGCATCTCGCCCGTCGCATAGCCGAAGCGATCGGCGCCGCTCGCCGCCTTGGCGCGCAGCTTGAACACGGTGAGCGAGTCGGGCAACTTCACCTTGATTTTGGCGATTCCGTCGGCGCCCACTTTCACGCTCGGCAGATAGATCGGCACGGGCGTGAAATTCTTGCGCACGCTGACATTGGTTTCCACGCCCCATTCGTCGAGGCCGGCGTCGCCGCCGGGAATCTCCTCCAGCGGAATCTTCCCGAAGGCGAGATTGCGCGTGTCGCGCGCGGCGAGCTTCGTCTCACGCTCGACGATGAAATCCGGCAGCGGATCGAGCGGCCGTTCCTTGGCGAGCGACAGCACCGCCTGATCCACCATCCAGAACGTCGCTTCGCCCGCGAGCGGCTTGCCGAGATCATCGGAAAGACGAAGCGTGACCTCCACCTCCTGCCCCGGCCGCGCCTTCGCGGGATAATCGAGCTTCGCGGTCACGATATTCTTGACCGGCGTGACCTCGATCCATTTGGTCGCGGCGATCGTCACCGGCTTGCCCTGGTCGATATTGGAGGCCGGCGCCGGCGCGCTGTCCTTCAAGCGTCCACGCATGATGAGGAAATGCACGGCGAGCTTCGGCGTCTGCTCCTTGCGCAGCGCGAGCGTGTAGCGCCCGAAGCCATTGGCGATGTCGATGAGCTGATAATCGAACACGCCATTGGGCTGCTCGACGATAGCGAGCGCCTTGGCGTTCTGGAACGGCGATTGAACGATGAGCGTCGCCGTCTCGCCCGGCGCATAGGCTTGCTTGTCGGTCGTGATGGTCGCGGTGGAGGCCGGAGGACGCTGGAAGGTCACGGGCGTATTGCCGCCGACGAAGAAATCGACGCTCACCTGCTGACGGCGGCCGATGCGATCATAGGCTTCCAACTGCACGACATAAACGCCGGCCTCGCGCGCCTCCAGCTCGATTTTCTGCGCCTCTTTCGCGCTCGTCAGTTTGCGCTCGAGGAGCGTATCCTCGATCACCTGCGTCACATATTTCGCCGCGCCCTGCGCGAAATCGGAAGCCTGCAGCGTCGACGCCCAATTGCGCTTGATGAAGCGCATGGTGACGGGAAGTCCTTCCACCGCCTCGCCCTTGCCGTCGAGCGCGAGAAACTCCGGCGTCACCGCGCCGGGCCGCTCGACATAGCGCGGCAGCTTCACGCCGAGCGCGAAAGGCGGAACAGCGATGACATTCTGCACATTGCGCACCTCTATTCCATCGTCGCCGGTGACGGTCGCCTCGATCGAATAGCGGCGCGGCTGCGCGGTCGGCTCTATCGTCGTATCGAAGGTCATGCGCGAGGCGCCGCCGGCGTCGGTGCGCGCGTCACGCTCCAGCACTGGCGAGGATTTGAACTTGCCTTCGCCGGAGAAGCGCGCATCGCTCGAGAAGAGAAAGCCTTCGCGTCCCGGCGGCTGAAAAACATGCGGAAATTGCACGGCGCGCCATTTCACCGGCCGTTCCGCAACGAGACCGCCGGCGAAATAGCGCGCGATGAGATCGACATTGAACTCGCCGTCGAGCGGAACGATCTGCGGCGCATTCAGCGCCACCTCGAATGTCGGCAGCCGATAAGCCTCCTTCTTGAACGGAAACTGTCCGCAGGAGGCGGTCTGCGCCGCTTCGCCCTCGGCCTCTGCGCTTTCGCTCGGCTCGGCGTCTTCGCCTTTCGTCTCGCTCTTCTTCGGCTTTGCGCCATCGGGCTCGAAGCGCAGCGAATAATCGCCGGTCGCCGGCGTCTGCGCATCGAATTTGTGATAGAAGCTCCCCGCCGCGTCGAGCTTCACCGGAATGCGCCATTCCTGATTGCCGGGGCCGGAGACGACCAGCGTTCCGCCGGCTTTCGCAATGGCGAGAGCGCCATCGCGATAGGCGCGCACGAAGCCCTTTACATGCACTGCCTCCTCGGGCCGATAGATCGGCCGCTCGGCGAAGACATGGCAGAGCGTGCGCGGCTCTTGCCTGCGCGGCTCCTGCGGATTCGCGGTCCAGACGAGCCAGGCGCCGTCCGGCTTCGTCCAATTCTCGCGCGCATATTCGGAGGGGCCGTCATTGGCGTCCAATACGAGCGCGTCGAGGCCCTTGGTCACGACGATGCGGCGCACGTCGGCTTCCGCGCGCTTGCCGGGATCGAAGGCGAAGAAGCCGGAATTGTCGGTGGTCCCGCGCGCGAGCGTGACGAATTTCTCGCCCTTCACGCCTTCGAGCCGCACTTCCGCGCCGGAGACGGGCTGCGCGGTGGAGAGCGAGGTGACGACGAAGCGCACGCGCGCGCGCTCCTCTATCGCGCTCAGCGACAGATCGGTCACTTGCGCGCGCAGCCAATGGCGCTTTTTCTCGTCCACGGCGCGCAGGCCGATGAGATAGGTTCCCGGCTGTCCGGCGCCGGCGATCTTGGCGAATTCGCTCGCGAGATCGAGGCCGAATTTGGCGTCGGCGCCATTGCGACGGATCGGCAGATCGAGCAGCGCGGAAACGGCGGGCGAGCCCAGCGCCTTTATGCGCGCGGCGATCGCCTCGGCCTCCGGCGCATCGGTCTCGCCCCAATGCGTGGGCTCATTGCCGGGCAGCGGCGGCGCGGCGCTGTCCTCCGTCTCGACGCCGCTCTTGGGGAAAGGCCAGAAGTCGCGCGCGAGCGGATCGATCGCATGAATGCGAATATCGGCGCGATCATAGCCGCGCCCGCGCAGCGGCAGCAATTGCGGGCCGAAACGTTCGACGAGCCCTTGCGCAGCGTCCCATGCGAGCGCCGGCCGGTCGCGATCGAAAGCGAAGCGCAGCGCGAAGCGCGAGGCGAGCGCGCGCTTTCTGACGTCGTTCAGAGCGCCCGGCGCGAGCGCCAGCTCATAGACGCGATCGGATAGAAACTTGCCATAGACATTGAGGCGCTTGTGGTCGATCTCGACAGAGAGATCGTCGACCGGCGGCGAGATGCGCAGCGCCTCGCGCGCGCGCAAAATATCGATCTCGCCCGGCTGCTCGGTGAAGCTCAACGTCAGCCTGCGCCGATTGGCGGGCTGGTAATTGGAGACGGGCGCGGAGTCTTCCTCGCCCTCCGATGAAGCCGACGTCGGCGGGACGGCGTAGCCGAAGGCGCAGCGCAGCACGCCGTCCTGCTTGTCGTCGCTCCAGCCGCGGCCGCAGCTCGCCTCGGTGACGGCGAAAGGCGCGGCGGAACGCGCGCGCAATTCGAATATCTCATCGTCGAGACCGGGCTCGTCGGCGAGCTTCAAGCGCAAGATAGCGACGCGCCCGTCGCTTATCGACTCGCGCAAGCGAATGGCGACGCTCTGCGCGGCGTTGCGATCGGCGCGCTCGAGCGGGCGAATGTCATAGTCCTTCGGCGTCAACAATTGTCCGCCGAGCGGCGAGATTCCCGGCGCAGGACGCAATTCGATCGTCAGCAGCCGCGCTAGCGCGGCGATGTCCACGGGCTCGGGAAAAGTGAGCGTGATCTGCTCGAGATCGGCAATCGGATCGGCGCTCTCCGTCGGATTGGTGGAAGAGGGCGTCGGCAGCAGCGCGACGAGCCGCGTCGCGGCGGCGCCCGCCTCTATGTCGACGCGCTGCAGCGGCTTCCACGGCTCGGCCGGACGAAATTGCAGCGCGCGCGCGCCGATCCAGCGCCATTCGCCGGCGGGCTCGCCAGAGAGCTTGGCGAATTTTTCATGCGCGTCTTCCGGTCCGCCGGACTTGGGGCCGATGTCGCGATCGAAGAAAATGGTGATGGGATCGAAGCTGCGCAGAAATTTGTCCGGCACGATGCGCGCGCCATCGGCGCGGCGCAATTGATCGAAGGGCGCCGGCTCGGCGCGCAGCGGCGCGGAGACGCAAAGACCGGAGAGAAGAAGCAAAGCGAGGAGCGCGCGCGACAGGGCGCCTCTGCAAAGGACGCCCGTCATCGCGAGGAGCGAAGCGACGAAGCGATCCAGGGGTCGCCCTGCGACTCTGGATCGCTTCGCTCCGCTCGCGATGACGGCGGTGAGACTCGAGAACAGAAAAAGAATGCGTTTCATCGCCGAGCCTCGAATGGGACTGAGGGCGTTTGTCGAGTGCGGAAAGCTCATCGGCCGCTCTTCCTTCCGGCCTTTTCCAAAAACTCCGCCGCCACTTCCTGCGGCGGGCCGGAGGGCGGCGGCGCGAGGCCGCGCAGAGCGAGACGCACTATCGTCGCAGGCGCGTCAGTGGGCGCGCGCGCCTCCACGAAATAGCGGCCGGGCTCGAGGCGCAGAATCTGCGCGGCGCCTTCGCCAAGCGTCTTACCGGTGGCGTCGAGGAGACACAGCGCGACGCGATCCGGCTCGGCGCGTATACCGAGGCCGATCTCGCTCGCCTTCGTCGCCTCGAAGGTGAAGAGCGCCGCGCCGGCGGGGCCGAGCGCGATCGGATCATTGACGCCCTCCGTCGCGGGAATGACCGGCGTCGTCGCAATGCTCAGCGCGCCGGAGAGCGCGCCGTCATGCGGCGAAAAAATCTCGATGAGCGCGCGGCCCGGCGCCGCGTAGCGATGCAGCTCCACGCCGGCGGGGAATGTCTCGACCTGGCGCGCGCCATTCTGCGTGAAGGCGACAATGGCCGGCGCGCTCGTGCGAATGTCGATGACGACGGGCGCGCCCACATCGAGCGCGAAAGCCTGCGCTTCTCCACCGAGCGTCGCGGCGAAAGGCGCGGTCACATCGCGCGGCGCGGCGGCGGGCCAGGGCGATTTGCCGGCGCGCTCGATCCAGGCGGCGACGAGGCCCGGCGCATGGGCGATGGTCGCCTCTCCCGGACCGGCGAGCGTGAGCGAGCGGCCGCGCAGCACGCGTCCATCGGCGCCGGTGAACACCGCCTCTCCGCCGGCGATGACGAGCCGATCTCCCGGCTGCGCCTCAACGAGATGCGCCGTCTCGCCGGCGGCGCCGTAAAAGCGCTTGATCGCCCTCCCCGCCGTGATCGGCTCATGGCGTTCGGACGAGGAGGCGACGTGCGCAGGCGCGGGCGCGTCGGTGAGATTGACGAGCCATAGCGCGCGGGCGCCCTCGAGGCGACGCGACAGCGGCGCGCCATCAGCGAAAGCCGCGAAGGCGCGCGGCTCCTCCGGCGCAGAGAAAGCGGCGAGGCCGCTCGCAAGATCGAGCGCCAGAGCGCCGGCGCTATCGAAGGCGAGAGGCTGCGCCGTGAAGGGCGGAATGACGCCGAAGAATTGCGCGCCGGCGCGAAGAGGCGCGGCGAGCGCCACATCGATCGCGCGCGCCGTCAGACGCAAGGATTGGGCGTCGCCGGCGTTCCACAGGCGCGGTGGCTCCTTGCCGGCGAGCGCCAGAGCCGCGCTCGGCGCGACGGCGAAACCGCGTCCTGCCGAGACGCCCGGCTGGCCGAAGGCCGAGCGCGCGAGCCACAGCCGCGCCTTGCCGGAGGGCGGCGCGGCGGCGGGCAGAATGGCGCGCTCATTCTCGCCGAGGGTGAGCGGTATTTCAGCGCCGCTGGGCGCGAAGGCGACGACGCGCGCCTTGGCGGCGCAATCGCTCTGCGCGAGCAGCCACAGGCTCTCCGATTGCGGCGCCAGCGCGCCGGCCGAAGCCGGGGCGAGCAGGCGCCCCGCCGCCGAGCCCGCGACGAGCGAGGCCGGCGCAGAGCCGATAGAAACCAGCGCCGAAGCGGGCGCGGCCGCGAGGCCGACGCAGATTTTTGTCGCGAGCCCTTCGATCGGCGCCGGCTCCAGCGCTATGTCGCCGAAGCCGCGCGGCGTGCGCGCCAGGCTGCGCGCGGCGAGCGTGACGGGAGCGTCGGCGCCGCCGATGGTCCAGACGCTGGCGCGCCATTCGCCGCTCTCCGCCGGCCAGGCGGCGACGGGCGTAAGGCCGCGCTCGCGGCCGATGACGCGCCAATGTCCGTCGGCCTCGCGCTTCTCGATCGACAGCGCCGTCTCGCGCGTCGATTGCGCGGCGACGATCATCAGCCTCCCTTCCTGAGCGGCGGGCAGCGCCAGCTCATGCGCGCCGGGGCCGGCGATGGTCTTCACGCCGGCGAATGTCAGCGCCTCGGCCGGCGCCGAGACGGGCAGAGCGAGGCTCACCTCGACGCCCTCGGGCTCGGCCTGCTCCTCCGCGACCTCCTCGCCTTCCGCGGCGGCGTCCTCGCCTTCGTCATTCTGCTCGTCGGCCGCGGGTTGCGGCGCGCCCTTCAGCTCATCGAGCCGCAGGCGATAGGCGCCGGCGGGCAGGCGCCGCGAGAGCGAGACGTTCCAATCTTCCGCGCGGCCCTCGAGCCGCTCGATCACCCCGCCATTCTCATCCTCGAGCGCGCCGATCAGCTCCTTGTCGCCGAAGCTCGCAATATCGACGACGCCATCGCGCGCGATGGAGAAAGGCAGAGCGGCGGGCAGATCGACGAAGCGCGGCGCGCCCGGCTGCAATTGCGTCGATGTGAGCGCGATGCGGTAATCCAGCCGATCGTCATGAGCGAGGCTGCGCGCCTCGACGCGATAGGCGCCGGCGGCGAGCTTGCCCGAAAATTTGCGGCCGCCGGCGAATTTGCCGACGCTCTTGCGCTTAGAGTCGAAAATCTCCGCGACCATGCCCTCGCTCACATCCAGCGCAATGTTGGAGTCGCCGGCGAGCGCGAAGCTCCAGACATCCGGGTCGCGCGGCGCGCTTTTGGCGAGAGGCTCGCGCCATTGCAGCTTCTGCGGCGCATCGAAAGGCAAAGCATGCGGTCCATGGCCCTCGAGCGGCGCCGGCGTCACGATCCTGCGCAGGCGCGCGACGAAGCGGCCCTCGACGTCCTCCGGCAGCACGACGAGGCGATAGCTTCCCTTCTCGAAACGGCGGGTGAGACGCGTCAACGGGCCGGGCGCGGCGAGCGGCCAGCCATCCGCCTCCTCGAGCCGCGCCCGCCATTCCTTGCCGAGCCCGGCGAGATCGAGCCGATAGAATCCGTCCTCGGGAATATCGATCGGCACGACGGCGCCGTGGCCGCCGTCCAGCGCGGCGCGCGCGGCGCCTTCGCCGACGATGGGCGCCGTCGTCGTCATCGCCACGCTCTTCACCGAAAGGCCGAGATGGCCGGCGGATTCGCGCGCGGTGACGGCGGCGCGATAGGCGCCGGCGCGCAAATAGCTCGTCACCAGCGCATTATGGCCGGGACCATTGTTCTCGCCCTCGCCGAGACGCGGCGCCAGCGCGGCGCCGAGCGTGAGGCGCGTCTGCAATCGGCCCAAGGTCTCGACACGATAGAGGCCGCCTTCGGCCACATCGAAACGGAACTCCCGCGTCTCGTCGCGGGAAAGATCGAGCCAGGCGGGCTTGGCGGCGGAAATCGTCGCCGGCGGACGCTCCTTCGCCGCCTCTGCGGCGGCGGTCTCCACATCACGCGCATAGATAAGGGCGAGCGCCCCCGGCTCCGCTCGCGCCGGCAGGCGAATTGTGGCGAAGCGATTGTCGTTCTCGATTTTTTCTTCCGTGATCTGCGCGGGCGCGCTCGCGCCCTTGTCGTCGACGACGAGAATCCTGCCGCCGCGCGGCGTGCGCACCGGCAGAAGATATTCCGTCGCGGCCGGCCGCCACGAAGGCGCGGCGCCCTTCTCGAGATCGGCCGGCAGAGCGATGACGCGCGGGCCCGTCAGCAGGCCCGGCGCGCTATTGGCGAGAATGAAATGCGAGGCGCTGCGGTCGAGCCTCTGCTCGCCGAAGGAAATCGCCGCGCGCGCGGGCGGGCGCGGGGGCAGTTCCGGCGAAAGGCCGGGCGGGCCGAGCGTCAGATCGACGATCCCGACGGCGCCCTCCAGCGGCTCGAGCGAGAGGACATAAAAGCCCGCCTGAAGATCATAGCGGCTCGGCAGGCGGCCATCGGCGCGCGGCGCGACGGCGCCGAAAGCGGGCTCGATGAGCGCGCGCAGCCGCGGCCCCTGCGCCGAGATCGTCACCGGACCGCTGTCGGTCGCCTCGAACAGCAGAGTGGTCGGCCCGCGCAGATTGAACTTGCCGCGATAGGCGCGGCCGCCGCCGATCTGGGGAAGGTCCGACGCCAGCACGCGCGTCTTGCCATTTTCCGTGCGCGCCAGCAGCGCGGTGGCGGGGACCTCGTCGGCGCCCTCGCCGGCCACATCCATGGCGACGAGATTGGGTCCTTCCGTCTCGATCGGCGCGCGGCTCGCCCGGCGTATCGCCCGCAGCGAGAACGGCTGCCCCTCGAGGCCGGAGACTTCGACGAGGCCCAAAGTCTTGCCGTCGCCGCCGAGCGAGACAATCGCGACCGGCTCGCGGCTAATCTTGTCGATCGCCGCGGACGCCGGAACGCCGGCGCCGCGGCGCGCCTCGAGGCGGGCGGCGACGGGCTTGGGCAGCTCCAGGCGGAATGTGTCATAGCTCGCCGGCGCCTCGAAGCGCGCCGAGCCGAAAGCGCCGATGACGCCATTGGCGACGCCCGCGGCCAGCGAAGCGGGCTCGAGGAGATGCAGGAGAAACGGCTGCGCCGCGCCGCCCTCCGGCCAGGCGATGGGCTCGCCGCCATAGGCGATCGCGACATAGCGGCCGGGCTCGACCGCGCCTTCCAGCCGCAGCCGGGTCATCTGACGGCCGGGCTTGGTCTCGATCGTCGCGCGCGCGGGCGCAAGATCGACGAGCTCGCCGCTCGCCTTCCACATACGCAGATCGCGCAAAGCGCGGCCCAGCGCCTCCACGCCGACGCGGCCCGAGGCGCCGACCTCGAGCGAATAGCTCCGCTGGGCGAGATCGCCGAGCTCGGCGGAAAATGTCTTGCCGGGCGCCAGCGCCTCACGCGCGCCCTGCTCCTGAAACGCCTCGGCGGTGAGGCGCGCCTTGCCGGCCGCGCCTTTCGCGCCGAAGAGCCGCAGCTTGTAGACGCCCGCGTCGAGCAGCAGATCGAGCCGCCCGTCGCGCTGGCCCGCGGCGCCCGCCGTCTCGCCGGGGCCGGCGATCATATCGACGAGCCCAATGGCCACGCCCGAGGCGCTATGCGTGGCGATGGCGTAGCGGCCGGGCGCCGGAATGGTCAAAAGCGCGAAGCCGTCGCGATCGGCCGGCGCCTCGCTCACGGAAAATCGGCCGGGGGCGGCGTGCGGCTCCACTCGCGCCGGCTCCACTCGCGCTTTGGCGGAGGGCGCGGGCTCCGACGCCGCATAGGAGACGAAGGCGCCGAGCGACAGGCAGGACACGCCGAAAGCGATTGCGATCTTCAGAAGCAAAGCCCCGATCATGCGCAACATGACATCCTCCGCCGCGACGCGCCGCGACATGCAACGCTCGAGCTTACGCCGCCGCTTGTTTCCGAGTCGAGCCGGACAGTCGCGCGACGCCTCTCCATGGGCGGAAGGAAACGCGCTTTTTCGAGGCGCCGCCGTGCGCGACCGCACAATACGACGCCGATGTGACGCTTCGCTAAGAGATCGCGCGCGCCGCCGTTAACCTCGAGAGAAAGTGAATTTACGCCGCGCCCCTGTCTCCGGCCCGCCGCGCGCTACTTGCGCCGTCGTGAGGCATCATGATTGCCGAACGGCATGCCTATTACGGAGGTCTTGAATGAAATCGAAAATCGCATCCGTCCTCGCCGCCGCCGCCCTGCTCGGCACGGTCGCCTCGGCCGAGGCCTTCCCGCGCATCGTCACCGATCTCGCCGCCTTCCGCACCGGCCCCGGCCTCGACTTCCTGCCCATCCTCGCCGTCCCCCCGCAGGCGGTGGTCGATGTGCAGGGTCACATCGGCGGCTGGTCGCGCGTCGCCTATGCCGGCAAGATCGGCTTCATCGCCAGCTCGCTGCTGGCGCGTCCGATCGTCGTGCGGCCGGTTGTCACCTCGGTCGTCGTGGCCCCCGCTCCGGTGGTCGCCGTCGCGCCGGCTCCGGCTGTCGCCATCGCGCCCGCTCCGGTCGCGGCTCCGGTCGGCCTCATCACGGCCCCGCTCCGCATCTTCGAGTGATCGAGACACGATGAGACGAGCAGGCGCGCGGAACACGCTTCCGCGCGCCGTTTCGTACGTGCGCCGCGCGCGAGATGCGCGGACAGAAAGCGAGCGCGCGTCCTCTCTTTCGATGCTAGAATTTCGGAGCCGAATCTTTTTTTAAAATTCGTTTCGAGCGAGGCTCCATGCGCTCTTTCTTCCTTTCCTGCATCTGCGCGCCCTTTCTTCTCATCTCGTCGCAGACGCAGGGAAAGCCCGCCAAGGTCGGCGAGCTCGTCAATCTGCGCTCCGGCCCCGGCCTGAGCTTCGCCGCGCGTCTCGCCATACCCCCGGACGCCGTGCTCGAGGTCGCCTCCTGCCGCGCCGATTGGTGCCGCGTCACTTACGCAGGCTCCGCCGGCTATGTCGCGCAGCCGGCGCTCGTTGCGATCGACGCGCGTCCGGTGGAGACGCCCATTCTGCCGCCGCTCGGCGCCTATGTGTGGCGGCGCGAGATTCCGCCGCTCTATGATCCTTACGACTCCGCTGGTCCATGGTACACCGGCCCTTGGGCCTATGAGGGAACCAACGCCGTGCAATGGCGCTACGGATTTCCCGGCGGATATGTGCCCTGGTATCGCAACGCCATCTGGCGGCCGGGCTTCGGCTGGTTCTGACAGGGATGAATCGCCGACGTGAGAACGATGTCGCGCGCGGCGCGCCTCCACGCGCGCGCGGCGCCGCGCATTGCGACAAATAAGCGCGCGTCTCGTTTTATGACGTTTGCGCGCTGCGAAGCGCATGTGCGAAAGTCCCAGAATTCCAGGGAAAATAACGCACGATTTTCATTCGCCTGTGACATTTGTGCGCAGCGCGGGGCGCGCGCCGCTTTTCTTGATCGATGTCAAATCGCATCGCCGCGCGAGCGATAGACTCTTACGCGTGATCAAAGACGAAAGGCATGGCGCGCGACACGCGCTCAACGCCTTCCCGCCAGTCTGCGAGGATCCCTCCCATGGCGCCGAATGACGCTCCCGCAAAATCCGTCACCTTTTCAGAAGCGACGTTGACGCTTCTCTTCATCGCCTTCGCGGCCTTCGCCGGCTTCGTCGCCTCGCGCGCGCATACGCCGGCTTACGCATTCCACGCAGCTCTCTTCGGGCTCGGCTCCATCGTCGCCGTCTTCGCTTTGCTGAAGCGCTATGAGCTGCGCGGCGCACAGGCGCCCGCGCCCTTCATCGACGGACGGCCCAATTACAATTACGGCCCGATCCGCTTTTGCGCGCTCGCCGCATTGTTCTGGGGCGTCGCCGGATTCGCCGTCGGCCTCTATATCGCGCTGGAGCTCGCCTTCCCGGCCTTCAATTTCGACCTGCCCTGGATCAACTTCGGGCGCCTGCGGCCCTTGCACACATCGGCGGTGATCTTCGCCTTCGGCGGCAATGTGCTGCTCGCTGCCTCCTTCTATGTCGTGCAACGCACCTGCCGCACGCGGCTCGCCGGCGAGATCGCGCCCTGGTTCGTCGTTCTCGGCTATAATTTCTTCATCCTAATCGCCGGCACCGGCTATCTGCTCGGCGTCACGCGCGGGCACGAATACGCCGAGCCGGAATGGTATGCGATCCTCTGGCTCGTCGTGGTCTGGGTCGTCTATCTCATCGTCTTCCTCGCCACATTGGCGAAGCGCGAGGAGCCGCACATCTATGTCGCCAACTGGTTCTTCCTCGCCTTCATCGTGACCGTCGCGGTTCTGGTGCTCGGCAACAACGCCGAGATTCCGATCTCCGTCTTCTCGCCGAGATCGGTGATCGTCTGGGCCGGCGTGCAGGATGCGATGATCCAATGGTGGTACGGCCATAATGCGGTCGGCTTCTTTCTCACCGCGGGCTTTCTCGGCATAATGTATTATTTCGTACCCAAGCGCGCCGAGCGGCCGATCTATTCCTACCGCCTCTCCATCGTGCATTTCTGGGCGCTGATCTTCCTCTACATCTGGGCCGGCCCGCATCATCTGCACTACACCGCTCTGCCCGATTGGGCGCAGACGCTGGGCATGACCTTCTCCATCATGCTGTGGATGCCCTCCTGGGGCGGCATGATCAACGGCCTCATGACTCTCTCCGGCGCATGGGACCGTCTGCGCACCGATCCCGTGCTGCGCATGCTCGTCGTCTCCGTGGCCTTCTACGGAATGTCGACATTCGAAGGGCCGCTGATGTCGGTGAAGGCGGTGAACGCGCTGTCGCATTACACCGATTGGGGCATAGGCCATGTGCATTCCGGCAGCCTCGGCTGGGTCGGCTTCGTCTCCTTCGGCGCGCTCTACTGCCTCATTCCCTGGGTTTTCGGCCGCAAGCTCTATTCGCTGAAGCTCGTCGACTGGCACTTTTGGACCGCGACCATCGGCATCGTCTTCTACATATCGGCCATGTGGGTCGCGGGCATCATGCAAGGGCTGATGTGGCGCGCCTACACGCCGCAGGGATTCCTGGAATATTCCTTCATCGAGACCACCGAGGCGCTGCATCCAGAATATGTGATCCGCGCGGCGGGCGGCGGCCTCTTCCTCATCGGCGCGCTCATCATGGTCTACAATATCTACAAGACGCTGCGCGCGCCTTCGGCGGCGAGCGCGACAGAATTCTCGCCCCTTCCCGCCCCCGCGCAATAAGAGGAGAGAGACATGTCCGACATTGCGCGCAACGCGCCGACCGGCGGCCTGCAGAAGCGGCTCGAGACCAATTCGATCCTGCTGCTGCTGGCGATCCTTCTGCTGGTCTCGATCGGCGGAATCATCGAGATCGTGCCGCTCTTCTATCTGCACAACACGATCGAGAAGGTGGAAGGCGTGCGGCCCTATTCGCCGCTCGAGCTTTCCGGCTACAACATCTATGTGCGCGAAGGCTGCTACACCTGCCATTCGCAAATGATCCGCCCCTTGCGCGACGAGGTGGAGCGCTACGGCCATTACTCGCTCGCCGCCGAGAGCATGTACGACCATCCGTTCCAATGGGGCTCCAAGCGCAACGGACCGGATCTCGCGCGCGTCGGCGGGCGCTACTCCAATGATTGGCAGCGCGACCATTTGCGCGATCCGCGCTCCGTCGTGCCGGCGTCGATCATGCCGGGCTATCCCTTCCTCGCGCAGGCGCCGCTCGACTCCGAGCATATCGTGGAGCAGATGAAAACGCTACGCCTCGTCGGCGTGCCCTATACGGATGCGCAGATCGACAACGCCAAGGCCGATCTTTCGGCGCAGAGCGCGCCGGACGATCCGGGCGCCGATGCGCTGCGCCGCCGCTATCCCAATGTCGTCGTCAATGATCAGACCGGCAAGAACGGCGTCACCGAGGAGGATGCGCTCATCGCCTATCTGCAGCATCTCGGCGTCTCGGTGAATTTCAAGCTCTATGACGACAAAGCCGCAGTGAATGTGAGGTGAGCCATGACCACTTACGAATCGTGGCGAGAGCTTTCGGCGAGCTCGGGCCTTTTCTTCTTCGTCGCATTGTTCGCCGGAGTCCTGGCCTATGCGCTATGGCCTTCCAATCGCGAAAAATTCCGACGCGCCGCCGAGACGCCATTGCGAGAGGACTGAAGACATGTCGACGCGACAAGCTCACAGCGACGCGGCCCGCATCGATCCGCATTCCAAGACCAGAACGACCGGCCATGAATGGGACGGCATAGAAGAGCTCGACACGCCGCTGCCGCGCTGGTGGGTCATCACCTTCTATGCGACGATCCTATGGTCGATCGGCTATTTTCTCGCCTATCCGGCGCTGCCGACTCTTTCCGGCGGCACGCAGGGCCTCATCGGCTGGCATTCGCGCGCATCGGTCGCGCGCGACATGGAGCAGCTGAACGAGATTCGCGGGCCTGTGCTCGAGCGGCTCGCCAATGCGCCATTGGAGGAGATAGAGGCGCGGCCGCAATTGCTCAGCGCGGTGCGCGCGCTCGGCGCCGCCGCCTTCGCCAATAATTGCGCCGGCTGCCACGGCGCCGGCGCGCAGGGCGCGAAGGGCTATCCCAATCTCAACGACGATGATTGGCTGTGGGGCGGCAAGCTCGCCGATATTCGCCGCACCATTGAGCATGGCGTGCGCTGGGACGCCGATAAGGAGACGCGAAGCGAGACCATGCCCGCCTTCGGCCGCGACGGAATGCTCGACGCGAAGCAGATTTCAATCGTCGCCGATCAAGTGCGCGCGATGGCGAAGCTTCCCGGCGGCAAGGCGACGCCGCAAGGCGCCAAGCTCTTCGACGACAATTGCTCCGTCTGCCATGGCGTCGACGGCAAGGGCAATCACGACATGGGCGCGCCCAATCTCACCGACGCTCTGTGGCTGTTCGGCTCCGACAAGGAGACGATCGCGAGCCGCATCGCCAATGGCGGCGGCGGCGTGATGCCGGCCTGGAAGGATCGACTCGACGAGCCGACGATCAAGGCGCTCACCATCTATGTGCATACGCTCGGCGGCGGCGAGTGAAGGAGCGGAAAATGACGAGCGCCGATATGGGCAAGGCGAAGAGCGGCTCGCTCTACGCGCCGCGCAAGGCGATCTATCCGAAAGAGGTCGAAGGCGAGTTCCGCCGCATCAAATGGGGGCTGCTGGCCTTCACTCTCTCGGTCTATTATCTGCTGCCTTTCGTGCGCTGGGACAGAGGCCCCGGCGCCCCGTCGCAAGCGGTGCTCGTCGATTTTCCGCATCGCCGCTTCTATTTCTTCTTCATCGAGATCTGGCCGCAGGAGGTCTATTATCTCACCGGCCTCCTGATCCTCGCCGCGCTGGTTCTGTTCCTCATGAACGCGCTCGCCGGGCGCGTGTGGTGCGGCTATCTCTGTCCGCAGACCGTGTGGACCGATCTCTATCTCGCCGCGGAACGCTGGATAGAAGGCGACGCGCGCGAGCGCGCCCGCAAGGACGCCGGCCCGCGCAGCGCGAAGATTTGGCGCGAGAAAATCGCCAAGCATTCGCTGTGGCTTCTCATCGCCTGGTGGACCGGCGGCGCATGGGTGCTCTATTTCGCCGATGCGCCGACGCTGGTCTATGCGCTCGCGACCTTCCAGCCGGGAATTTCCGAAGCCTATATTTGGATCGGCATTCTCACCTTCACCACCTATATGCTCGCCGGCCATATGCGCGAGCAAGTGTGCCTCTATATGTGCCCCTGGCCGCGCATACAGGCCGCGCTCACCGACGAATATGCGCTGAACGTCACCTATCGCTATGATCGCGGGGAGCCGCGCATGTCGCTGAAGCAGGCGAGCGCGCTGCGCCTCGCCGGCGCGCCGGCCGGCGATTGCGTCGATTGCGGCCAATGCGTCGCCGTCTGCCCCACGGGCGTCGACATTCGCAAGGGCGCCTCGTTCGGCTGCGTGCAATGCGGCCTGTGCATAGACGCTTGCGACGCCGTGATGGGGAAGATCGGCCGCTCCGCGCGGCTCATCGCCTATGACACGCAGATGAATTGCGACCGCCGCCGCAAGGGCGAGGCGCCCGTCTACAAGCCGCTGCGCGCGCGCACCATCATCTACGCCGCGCTCATTCTCGCGATCGGCGCGCTCATGACCGCGAAGCTGGCGACGCGCGAGGACGCCGCCCTCTCCGTGCTGCATGATCGCAATCCGCTCGCCGTGACGCTCAAGGACGGCAGCATTCGCAACGCCTACACCATTCGCTTCGCCAATATGAGCGCCGAGCCGCGCCGCTTTCTGCTGGAGACGAGCGGCGTCGAGGACGCCGAGGTGGAGATCGTCGGCGTCGAGCCGGATATCGAAGGCCGCATGATCGTCGGCGTCGGCGCCGATCAGACGCGCGAGACGCGCGTGCTCGTCACATGGCGCGGCGCGCGCAGAGCCAAGGGACAGACGCCGATCCTCTTCACCTCCAAGGAGCTGGAGAGCGATGCATCTGTCACTATGAGAGACGTGTTCGTGACCCCGTGAGGAAAAAGCCATGTCGCACACAAATCTGATGCGCGCGGCGCCGCAGCGTCGCCTCGGCGGTTGGCAAGTTCTTCTGCTGCTCATTCTGTTTTTCGGCGTCATCGCCACGGTCGATGGCGTGATGATCTACGCCGCCCTCTCCACCTTCCGCGGCGAGGAGGTGAGCCGCGCCTATGAGAAAGGCCTCGCCTATAATCTCGACATAGCCGGCGCCCGCGCGCAGAGCGCGCGCGACTGGAAGGTGGAGGCGACGATTCTGCGCCGCGGCGTCTGGGAGAATCTCGTCTCGGTGACGCTGCGCGACGAGAATGGAGGCCTGTCGGGGCTGAAGCTCATGGCGGAAATCCGCGCGCCGGTCGACGGCCGCAAGGATGTCGCCGTCGATCTCGCGGAGATTGCGCCAAGCCGCTATGAGGCGCCGATCGTGATCGAATCCGGCTTCCGCGATCTCGTGCTGGTTGCGACGCGCGACGGCCGCGAAATGTTCCGCTCGAAGAGTCGTATCCGCATCGATTGAGCGCGCCATGACCATGGACGTCGATTTTTCCGCTCTCGCGACGCGCGGCCGCAATGGCGCGCTGCGCCTGGAGCTGGCGCTGGACGGCATGACCTGCGCCGCCTGCATCTTCGAGATCGAAGCGGCGCTGAAGGCCATTCCCCATCTCGTCGCGGCGCGCGTGAATTACGCCGATCGCCGTCTCTCGCTGGAATGGACGGCGCCCGATTTCGACTTCGCCGCCGTGTTGGAAAGACTGCGGCGCATGGGCTATCGCGCGCGGCCGTTCGAGCGCGAGAGCGGCGAGAACGCGGAGCGCGAGACGGCGCGGCGCCTGCTGCGCTGCCTCGCCGTCGCCGGCTTCGCCACGGTGAATGTGATGATGCTGTCCGAGGCAGTCTGGCTCGGCGGCGATATGGACGAGGCGACGCGCGATTTCTTCCATGGCGTCTCCGCGATCATCGCTCTGCCGGCCACGGCTTTCGCCGGCCAGCCCTTCTTTGCGAGCGCCTTCGCCGCGCTGCGCGCGCGGCGGCTGAACATAGATGTGCCGATCTCGCTCGGCGTGCTGCTGTCGCTCGCAATGTCGGTCTATGAGACGCTCACTCATGCGCCGCACGCCTATTTCGATTCGGCGACCATGCTGCTCGCCTTTCTGCTGCTGGCGCGCTATCTCGATTGCGCCATGCGCCGCAAGACGCGCGCCGTCGCCGCCAATCTCGCCGCTCTGCGCGCGCCCGCCGCTTGCCGCATCGCCGCCGATGGCGCGCAAAATTATGTTCCGCTCGCCGCGCTGGCGCCGGGCGATCACGTGCTGACGCGGCCGGGCGAGCGCATTCCCGCCGATGGCGTCGTTCTTTCCGGCGAGGCGAGCCTCGATGAGAGCCTCGTCACCGGCGAGACGCGCCGCCGCTGCGTTTCTGCGGGCGATGCGGTCTATGCCGGCGCGCTGAATTTCGACGGCGCGCTGACGATGCGCGTGCAGGCCGCCGCCGGCGACTCGCTCATCGACGAGATCGAGCGCTTGGTGGAGAAAGCGACGGCGGCGCGCTCGCGCTATCTGCGCCTCGCCGATCGCGTCTCGCGCCTCTATGCGCCTCTCGTTCATCTCGCCGCGCTCGGCGCGCTGCTCGCATGGCTCGCGGCCGGCGCCTCGCTGCATGATGCGCTGGTGACGGCCATCGCCGTGCTGATCGTCACCTGCCCTTGCGCGCTGGCGCTCGCCGTGCCCGCCGTGCAGGTCGCCGCGAGCGGCGCGCTGTTTCGCGCCGGCGTGCTGCTCAATTCCGACGATGCGCTGGAGCGTCTCGCCGAGATCGACACTGTCGTCTTCGACAAAACCGGCACGCTGACGACGCCGGAGCCCTGCGTCGTCAATGCGCAGGAGATCGAGCCGGAGCTATTGGCGCTCGCCGCGCGGCTCGCGCATTCGAGCCGCCATCCGCTCGCCTGCGCAGTGGCGCGCGAATATCCGCGCGCCATGGCGATCGAAGGCGCGCGTGAGGAGCGCGGCGCTGGCGTTATCGGCATTGTGGAGGGCGTCGAGGCGCGGCTCGGCGATCTGCGCTTCTGCAGCGTCGATGACGTCGCGACGGACGAAGACGCATCCGTCATCGCCTTTCGTCATGGCGAGCGCGTCGCTCTGCTGCGCGTGAGGCAGACATTGCGCCACGATGCGCACGAGACGATCGACGCGCTGCGGCGGCGCGGCTTGCGCGTGCTGATCTTGTCCGGCGATCGCGCCGCGCCGGTGGAGGCGGCGGCGCGCGCGCTCGGCGTGACGGAATGGCGCGGCGCATTGAAGCCGGCCGATAAGGTGGCGCGGCTCGAGGCGCTGCGCGACGAGGGACGCAAAACTCTCATGATCGGCGATGGGATCAATGACGCGCCGGCGCTCGCCGCCGCTCATGTGTCGCTGTCGCCGATCGACGCGACGCAGATCGCGCAAGCGGCGGCCGACGCCGTGTTTCTCGGCGAAGGTCTCGGGCCCATTGTCACGACGATCGACGCGGCGCGGCTCGCCCGCGCCTTGATGCGCCAGAATCTCGCTCTGTCGCTGCTCTACAATACCGTCGCCGCGCCGCTCGCAATGGCGGGATTGCTGACGCCGCTCATCGCCGCCATCGCAATGTCGAGCTCTTCGCTCATCGTCACGCTCAATGCGCTGCGCGCCGGCGGCGCGAATGGATCGGGTGAACGAGACACACGCCGGAAGAGGTGTTTTCTACCTCCCCCTCGAGGGGGGAGGTCGAGCGCCGAAGGCGATCGGGAGGGGGTGACGCCCCGAGTCTTCGCCGCGGAACCCCACCCCGGACCGCAAAGCGGTCCGACCCTCCCCCTAAAGGGGAGGGTAAATACGCCGACTCTCGCGTCGACCAGATCGCCCTGCGCCACGCGCATCGACGCATAGCAGAAAAGAGAGTCGCCCGCATGAATGCCCTTCTCTTTCTCGTTCCGCTCGCTCTGCTGCTCGGCGCGCTCGGCCTCGCGGCTTTCGTCTGGTCGCTGAATGCGGGTCAATATGAGGATCTCGAAGGCGCCGCCGCGCGCGCGCTCGCCGACGATGACGTCGAGGATGGGCGATCATGAGCCTGCAATTCGATCCGCTGCTCGCGCGACCGAGCGAGACGCTCTGTCTCTGCCCGCGCATGGCCGAGACCGACGATGCGCCATCGACGCTGCGGCTCGCCCTCGGCTTCGGGCTCGGCGTGCTGGCGCAGGCTTTGGCGCTCTCGCAATTGCCGCAGGCGGCGCTGCTCATCGCGCCGCGCGCGGATGAGATCGGCTGGCCGCTGGCGCTGATGCTCATCGGCGCGGCGCTCGCCTCCATTCCGGCGGCGCTGCTGGTCGACGGATTCGGACGGCGCGCCGCCTTCGCGCTGGGGGCGAGCCTCGGCGTCGGCGGCGGGCTGCTCGCCGCCTTCGGCATGACGCGCGGACATTTCCCGGCGCTATGCCTCGGCGCGCTATGGCTCGGGCTGGCGCAGGGCTTCGGGCTTTTCTATCGCCACATAGCGGCCTCGGCTCGGGGCGGAGTGAGCGTGCTGGCGGGCGGCGCGCTCGCCGCGCTGGCGGCTCCGCTCGCGGTGTATTGCGCAGAGCTCGCGGGGGGTGGAGCGGCGACCTTGCTCTGCGCATCGCTGCTGCAGATTTTCGCGCTCGCTCTCGCGGTGCGCGCGCCGCATGGCTTCGCGCGGCCTCGGGACGACGGAAAGGAAGAAGATCGCGATTGGCTGACGCTCAGATTCGCGCTGCTGACGCTCGCCGGCGCGGCGGCTTGGGCGATCATGGCGGCGGCCATGCTGCGCGGACCCTTGTCGCTCTCCCTCTGCGGGGCCGCGCAGAGCTTCGTCGGCGCAGCGATGGCTTGGCATCTGCTCGCAATGTATGGCCCCGCCGCGCTGGCGGCGCGCTGGCCGGCGTTCTTTCCCGCGCTGAAGAGCCTTTGCGTCGGGCTCATCGCTCTGGCGGGAGCTTTTGCGCTGCTGCGCTTTTCCGCCTCGCCCGCGCTTCTGGCGGCGGGGATGGCGGCGATCGGCGCCGGCTGGTCGCTCGCCAATATCGGCGCGCTGCGGCTATTGCACGAGAAAGGCCGACCGCCGCCGGCCGCGCTGGCGCTGCATGATCTCTGCCTGCTCGGCGCGGCGGCTGCGGGCGCGCTGGCGCTCTGACCCGATTTCGCCGCATGCTTTTCGCAAATTGCTGAAATCGGCGTAGACTCCCCTCCGGGATGGGCCTGCGCGGCCGGCGCTCGCGCGCTAAATTGCCCGGCGAGGACGAGAATTATGAGCTTCTGGCGCAAAAAAGAGAGCGACCGCAGCGAGGCTTCGCCCACGCTGGAGGCTCTGGTGCGACGTTCACTGGCCGCGCTCGCGCTCGAGCGGCTGGCGCGCGTCGCCGCAGGGCTGGCCACGCTGCTTCTTATTTTCCTCGCAGTCACCTTCGCCGGCCTCTGGCTCGGGATCGGCGCGAGCGCGCGGGCGCTCGGCGTCGGCGCTTTCGCGCTGGCGGCTCTATGGATCCTCGGGCGCGGCCTGCTCGCCGGAGCGCCGCGGCGCCGCGAGGCTCTGGCGCGTCTCGACGCTTCGCCCGGCGCGGAGCATCGGCCGGCCGCCTCGCTCGAGGACACGCTCGCCGGCGGCGTCGACGATCCGACGACGCGCTCGCTCTGGGCGCTGCATCGCAGCCGGCTCGAGCGCAAGCTCGCGGCGATAGAGTTGACGCCGCCGGACCCCGGCCTGCCGCAGCGCGATCCTTTCGCTCTGCGCGCCGCCGCTCTGGTGGCCGCCGTGGCCGCGGCCTTTGTCGCGGGGCCGGATCGCGAGACGCGGCTTCTCTCCGCCTTCGATTGGGAGAGCGGCCCCGCCTCGGCGACGGGGGCGAGAGTCGACGCCTGGTTCGAGCCGCCCGCCTATACGGGCCGGCCGCCCATCGTGCTGCCGCAACGCGCCGAAGGGCCTTGGGCGCAGGTTTCGGTCCCGGTGAATTCGACTCTGGTGCTGCGCAGCCTCGGCGCGCGCGGCGCCGCCGCGACCAGCGGCGGCCTCGCGCCGATCGAGGGCGGCAAGCAGAAGCAGCCCGGCGGCGAGTCCGAGGAGCGTTTCAAGCTCGCCGGCGACGCCGCGCTGGCGCTGCGCGGCGCCGGCGAGTTCCGCATTCAGGCGATCCCGGACCGCCCGCCCACCATCGAGATCACGCAGCCGCCGCGCAATAATGCGCGCGGCACCATGACGCTCGGCTTTCGCACCGACGATGATTATGGCGTCATCGCCGGCGAGGCGGTCGCCGCCCTGCCCGGCTCGGCGCGGCCGAGCCGCTCGCTCTATCCGCCGCCGCGCCTCGCCTTGCCCGTGCCGCCGACCCGCGGCGGCCTCGGCGAGGCCAAGGCGACGCTCGATTTCTCCGACCACCCCTGGGCCGGCGCGCGCGTCGCGCTGACGCTGGTCGCCCATGACGAGGGCGGCAATGACGGCTTCTCCGCGCCGCTGGACGTCACTCTGCCGGAGCGCCGCTTCGCCAAGCCGCTGGCCCGCGCCCTCGCCGAGCAGCGCCGCAATCTGGCGCTCGACCCGGATCATTCCGCCCGCGTGCTGACGGCGGTGGACGCTCTGTCGCTGGGCTCGGCGCTGTTCGAGACGCCCTCCTCCATCTTTCTGGGTCTGAGCGCCGCCAAGGCGCGGCTGCAAGCGGCGCGCGACGACGCCGATCTGCGCGAGGTCGCCGATCTTTTGTGGGCCATGGCGCTCTCTCTCGAGGAAGGCGACGTCTCGCAGGCGGAACGCGATCTGCGCGCGGCGCAAAAGGAGCTGCGCGACGCTTTGGCGCGCGGCGCCAGCGAGGAGGAGATCGCCAAGCTGACGCAGGACATGCGCGCGGCGCTGGAGAAATTCCTGAACGGCCTCGGCAGCAAGAGCGGCGAGAAGGCCGAGCGCTCCGCCCCGCAGCAGGGCGATCAGCGCGTGCTGACGCCGGACGATCTCGACGCCATGCTGAGCGAGATCGAGAAGGCCGAGCGCTCCGGCGATCTCGCCGAGGCGCAACGCCTGCTCGACGATCTGCAGGATGTGCTGGAAAATCTTCGCCCCGCGCAAGCCGGCCGCGCCGACCCGCGCGCGCGGGAAATGTCGCGCGCGCTGGACGAGCTCGACAAGCTCACGCGCGAGGAGCAGCAATTGCGCGACGAGACCAATCGCGGCCAGCAATCCGGCGGACAGCAATCCGGCGGCGAGCCGCGACGCGGCGGCAAGGGCCAGTCCTCCTCCTCCGACGACGCCCGCGGGCGGCAGAAGGCGTTGCGCGACCGCTTGGAGCAGGAGCAGGATCGGCTGCGCCGCGCCGGCGAGGCCTCGCCCGATCTCTCCGACGCCGACAAGGCGATGAAGGAGGCCGAGAAGGCGCTCGGCCCCGGCGGCGAGGGACCCGGCCGCGCCGTGGACGCCCAGGGCCGCGCGCTGCAGGCGCTGCGCCGCGGGGCCGACCAGCTCGCCTCCCGCATGCAGGGCGAGGGAGAAGAAGGCGACGGGCAGAACGGCCGCACGGGCCGCCGCGCCGGAATGCGTCCCGGCGAAGGCGCCGATCCGCTCGGCCGCCCGACCGGCCGCCAGCGCGGCCAGGAGACCGGCGCCCATTACGATCCGCTCGGCCTGCCGCCGGCCGTACGCGCCCGCCGCGTGCAGGAGGAGCTGCGCCGCCGTCTCGGCCAGCCGGAGCGCCCGGCCGAGGAGCTGGATTATTTCGAGCGGCTGCTGCGGCGGTGAGGGGGAAGCGATAATGGCAGAGTTTCCCGCATGCCCATGACGATCCCGTCCGACCCGATCCTCATGCGTTTTCGCGCCGCGCTCGCCGAGACCTACGGCGACCGGCTGGCGCGCGCCGTCTTGTTCGGCTCCCGCGCGCGCGGGGATGCGGAGCCGGATTCCGATTATGATGTCGCTGTTTTCTTGCGTGAAATGCCCGACCGCTTCGAGGAGATGAAACGTCTCGCCGACCCCGGCTCCGACATTCTCTACGAAACAGGCGGCGTGATTCACGCGCTGCCTTATCAGGCCGCGACCTATGACGATCCGCGCATGCCCCTGATGCATGAAATCCGCGCGGAAGGGCTCGAATTATGAAGCCCCAGACGGACGCCTTTCTCGAAAAGGCGAACGAGCTTCTCGGACAGGCGAAAACAATGCTGGGCGTCGGCCTGAACGAAGCCGCCGGGCGCATAGCCTATCTCGCCGGCTTTCACGCCGCCCAAGCCTTGATCTTCGAGACGCACGACCGCGCTTTCAGAGACCGGCGACGGCGCCCGCGTCTCGCGTGAGAACGCCTCCGAAACAATTGCCGAAGCCGTCAGATTTGTCGGGACGCTCTCCGCTGTCCTTTCTGAAAGCTCGTGAGGCGACTGCGCTTGCCCATCGCCCCCCGCTCCATTAGTCATTGAAGCGTAACAGAGCGAGCGCCTGCGGGAGGGTGCGGCCCTATGATGTCCAGCTGGTCCAATATCGCCGTCATGGGCGCGGTCGCCGTCGTCGCCATCGTCGTGCTGCTCGGCCTCGGCAATGTGCTGCGCGGGGGCGACGGCAATCTCTCGCAAAAGCTCATGCGCTGGCGCGTGGGCTTGCAATTTTGCGCTCTGCTGCTGATCCTGGCGATCCTCGCCTTTCGTCACTAGAGCAAGAGCCGCCGAAAATGGTCCGCCTCGACAAGATCTACACGCGCGGCGGCGACGCCGGCGCCACCTCCCTCGTCGGCGGCGAGCGTCGCCGCAAGGACGATCTGCGCGTCGAAGCCTATGGCGCGGTGGACGAGACCAACGCCGCCATCGGCCTCGCGCGCCTCGCCACGGGCGAGGACGTCGCGCTCGACGCCATGCTGGCGCGCATACAGAATGACCTCTTCGATCTCGGCGCGGAGCTGGCGACGCCGGTCAAGCCCGGCGAGACTCTGCCGGAGAACAGCCTCGCGATCGTGCAATCGCAAGTCGATCGGCTGGAGCGCGAGATCGACGAGCTGAATGCGACGCTCGCGCCGCTCAAATCCTTCGTTCTGCCGGGCGGAACGCCGACGGCCGCGCATCTCCATCTCGCCCGCACGGTGAGCCGCCGCGCCGAGCGCATAATGGTGGCGCTGGCCAACGCCCCGGAGGAATCGGTCGGCGCCGTGGCGCTGCGCTATGTCAATCGCCTCTCGGATTTCCTCTTCGTCGCCGCGCGCTACGCGAACAAGGACAGGGGCGACGTGCTGTGGACGCCGGGCGCGACGCGCTGAGCGGCCTCAGCGCTTGCCGTCGATCCAGCTCGCGAGCTTCATATCGGTCAGCGCGCCGATCTCCGTCACCAGGGAGCCATTCGGGGCGATGAGCGCGGTGAAGGGCAGCTCGCCCTGCCAATGATTGTCGACCTCGAAATAGAGCCGTTCGACGAAACGATCGGCGAAAGCGAAATTGACCGCCTGCTTCAGCCCCGCCTTCTCCATGCGGGCCAAGGCGCGGCGACGGTCGCTCTCGGGATCGGCGTTGACGAAGACGAAATCGACGCCCGGCGTCTCGCGGGCGAGCTTGCCCCATTCGGCGAGCTCCGAGACGCAGATGACGCAGGTCACGGACCAGAAATGCACGATGAGGGGACGGCCGGCGTGCGCCTTGCGGATGGCCTCGAAAGAGCCGCGCGCGTAGGGCGCCACCTCCTGCGCCTCCGCGGCTTGCGGCCATGCGAATTGCGCCAGGGCGCAGGCGGCGAGGCCGGCGGCGGCCAATAGCGCATTTCTCATCCTCTGCCGCATCTTCCACGTCTCCTTCTTGCGCCCCTCCTTATTACCCTTAGCGGAAATCCGGCGTGGAGGCGAGCGGCGCCCGGCGGGCGGAAAAGGGGCCGGAAGATTTGCGCCTGTCGCATTGTGTTGTTAAGTCTGGGATCCGCGGCGCGGCGGCGCGCCGACCAACCGATCCGCCCATGTCCGACACAGCCGACATCTCGACCGACGCGGCCGCGCGCAAGACCGCGGCCGCCAAGGCTTCCATCGCCGCCAGCGCCGTGCTGACGGTCGCCAAGCTCGCGGCGGGCCTCGCCTCCGGCTCGCTGGCGCTGATCTCGGAGGCCGGCCATTCGGCCGCCGACGTCGCCGCCACAGTGCTGACCTATGTCGCCGTGCGCCAGGCGGAGAAGCCGGCGGACGAGAAGCATCATTATGGCCATGGCAAGGTCGAATCGCTCGCCGCGCTGATCGAGACCGGCCTGCTCTTCGGCCTCGCGCTGGTCGTCGCCGGCCAGGCGGCGCAGCGGCTCGGCGACAAGGATGTCGAAATCGACGCCGGCTGGCCGGTCTTCGCCGTGCTGATTCTCTCCATCGTCGTCGATTTCACGCGCGCGCGGCGGCTCGGCGCCGTCGCCGAGGAGACGCAGAGCGACGCGCTGGCCGCCGATGCGCTGCATTTCACCAGCGATCTCGTCTCCTCGGCGCTGGTCATCGTCGGCCTCGCGGCCACGCGCGCCGGCTTTGCGCAGGGCGATGCGCTCGCCGCTTTCGGCGTCGCGGTCTTCATCGCCATCGCCGGCTACAGGCTCGGGCGCCGCACAGTGGCGACGCTGCTCGACGCCGCGCCGCAGGAGCTGGTGCCGCAGATACAAGACATTCTGCGCGCGACCCCCGGCGTCATAGCGGTGGAGAGCCTGCGCCTGCGCACCGCCGGCCCCAAGGTGATGGGCGAGGCCGTCATCGGCGTCGCGCGGACGCTGCCGCTGGAGCGCGCCGCCCGCATAAAGGAGGACGCCAACGCCGCCATCATTGAAGCGATTCCCGGCGCGCAGATCACCCTCGCCACGCGCCCGATCGCGCTCGACGACGAGACCGTGCTGGAGCGCATTCTGCTGGTCGCCGCCCGGCGCCGCATACAGGTGCATCACATCATCGCGCAGACGGTGGGCGAGCGCCTCTCCATCACGCTTGATCTCGAGCTCGACGGCGGCATGTCGCATGGCCGCGCGCATCAGATCGCCTCGGACCTCGAGCAGGCGATCCGCGAGGAGTTCGGCGAGGCGATCGAGATCGACACGCATATAGAGCCTTCCGAGCCGCAGCTGCTCGCCGGCCAGGACGCCGAGCCGCAGACGCGCCGCGCCATCGCCGACGCGCTCGCGCGTCACGCCGCGCGGGGCGGAAAGGTGATGAATGTCCACGACGTTCGCGCGCGCGAGACGGCGGAAGGCCTCGTCGTCAATTATCATTGCTGCGTCGATCCGAATCTCTCCGTCGACGCCACGCACGCCGCCGTCGACGAGGTGGAGCGGGCGGTGCGCGGCGAATTTCCGAACATCCTTCGAATTGCGGGACATGCGGAAATAAACGACCATTCCTGAGCGCGCCGGAGCGCGCGGCGCGCAGTGTCCATATTGTCTTTTGAGCAGAATGCAGCTATCCGTAGCGCGGAATAATGGAATAGTTTTTTCGAGGCCGCGATCATGTCGAACGTCACGGGCAAAGCCTATGGAATGAATGTCATTACGCCGATGAAACCCTGGCGGACATGGTTCAATCGCTTCAGCTTCATGATCTCGCGGTCGATTCCCTCCTCGCTCGGCGGCTTGCTCGGACTGCGTTTCATCCATTTCGCGCGCTGGGCCATCATCAAGCGCGACCAATGGCCCGATCTCGGCCAGGGAAAGCAGCAGCTCGCCAATGACTATCTGCTGTTCTGCAGCAATTTCAACGGCACCTGGGACCAATATATCGACGCCTTCGCCGACGGCCTGCCCAATGGCCTCGATCTGCTCTGGTACACGAGCACGAAATATCCGCATTCCGTGCCGATCACGCCGTTCAAGAATTACATTCGCGCCAATCAGATCGACACCAACTACTATTACAATTCCGTTCCCGGCGCCGCGCAGCGCGACGTGACGGCGGCCCTGCGCGTGCGCGAGGCGCTGCTGAAGCTCGAGGCGAATCTGCAGGGCTCGACGCCGGAACAGTTCCGCGCGCTCTTCGTCCGCTATCTCAGCACGGTGCAGAACGACCTCGGCTATGAAGGTCGCGCGCCGGTCGCCAGCAATGATACGGAAAACGCCGAGATCAATCGCGAGGACTATCTGCACTTCGCCGGCGAGCTGGCGACGAGCGCCCGCTGACGCATCCGTCCGCAAGACAGAATTCACGTTTTCAAAGAGGCCGTCATGCCGACCTTCGATAGCGGAGCCTATTTCCTCACGACGCTCATTCCCGTCAGCACGGCGACGATCGTCGAGGATGGCGTCCCCACTTCGCCCGTGCACGCTCTGCGCAAGCATTTGTCGCTGCTGCCGCGCGGCGAGCGGAGCCCTTTCGCCACCAACACGACCAATCATTTCGCGCGTCTCGTCGTCATCGACGACGTGGACTACAATGGTCGCGAGCAGCCCAACACGCTGCTGGTCGCGGCCAGCCCCGAGCTGCCGATCGACCAGAAATACAAGGACCTGCTCAATCCGGTGATCGCGCAGCCGCAAGATCACCTCTCTTGTCCCTTCCTGTTCTTCTCCGCCGATTTCGACTCCAAGACGGGCTCGGACGCCGAGCGCGACGCCTATCTTCGCGATCTGTGGACGCAGTCGGAAGGCGAGCTGCGAAAAGTCTTCAAATATTGTCTCGGCTTCGAGGCGCGCGTGCGCGATGCGGCGAGCTTCGCCAAATATGTCGCCGACTGCCAGATCGAGACGACCATGCCCTTCCATGATTATTGGGCGCATGGCGTGCCGGCGGACAAGCTGCCGAACGTGTCGCTGAAGACGGTGGGCCTCGGAGGGCTGGTAATTTTCGCAATCGCCGCGGCGCTGGTCTATTTCTGGCTGCTGCCGCATTTCCTGCACGGCTTCATCGGCGCGCTGCTCGCGATCGCCGCCGGCGTCGGCGTCGCGGGCCTCGCCATCTATCTCTACATTCTCGACTTCGGCAAGAAGCCCTTCCCCGCCGCGCCCGATTCCACTTTGCCGGATGTGCTGAAGGCGCTCTATCTGCGTCGCGAGCTCACGCGCTTCGCCATCGACAATCAAGTCGACGCCGCCGGGACGGATGCGGCTTCGGCGCAGCGCCTCTATGACGCTTTCAAAGCTTTCATCGACGCCAACAAGCCGGGCGATGTCGAAGGACCGACGCAAAAGCCGGGCGCAATCGGAATCTAGGGGCGGAAAATGTCAGTCGTTCTCGACCTCGCGGATATTCAGGGCAATATTCTCGAAGCCTATCCCAAGCAGGGCTATTTCAAAGGCCGCACAATTCTGCTGAACATCGGCGGCGACTCGAAGACGAGCCGCGCCGCCAATGGCCGTCATTTCGTGACCAGGCTGCTGCCGCGCGTCACCACGGCGCTTGCGGGCGCGAGCGTCGGCGATGCGGTTCAGCCGCCGGCGATCGCCGTCAATATCGCCTTCACCTTCTACGGCCTGCTCACGCTCGGCGTGCCGACGCGCACGCTGCGCGGCCTGCCGGACGAGTTCATCGACGGCATGGCCGCCCGCGCGCGCATGCTGGGCGATGATTTCAGCGGCGACCATTGGCAAGAGAAATGGGACACCGTCTGGCAGAACAAGGGCAAGCCGCCGGAGGCCGCGGTCCATATTCTCATCGTGCTCAACCAGCATTACACGGCGAGCGCGGCCGATCTCGACGCGACGACGGAGGCGATCGTCGCCCTCGCCGCGGAGAATGGCGTGAGCGTGCTCGCCGGCCATAATCCGCCCGGCAAGGAGCAGACGGCCTATCAGGATATTTCGGCGCTCTTCGACGAGCAGGGACGGCCGACTCCCAAGGAGCATTTCGGCTTCTCCGACGGCATCAGCGATCCCGTGTTCGAGGGGCAATATCCCGCCGACAGGCTGCAGAGCGCCGCGATCGGCCAAGGCGCCGTCGATGGCAATGGCGCTTGGCGCGCGCTGGCGGCGGGCGAATTCCTGCTCGGCTATCCCGACGAGGCGCAGGAGATTCCCGGCGCCGCCATGCCGCTCGCCTTCAGCCGCAACGGCACATTCCTCGCCTATCGCAAGCTGCATGAGAATGTCGCCGCATGGCGCGAGTTCATCGACGCGCAAGCCGAGAAATTCGCCGCCTTCCGCGGCGTTGCGGTCAATGTGGCGCGCGAGACTCTGCTCGCCAAAATGGCCGGCCGCTGGTCGGACGGCGTGCCGCTGATAAAGGCGAAAGACTTCGACGCCTGGCAGGAGTTCAACGAGAAATTCCCGGAAGGCTCCCCGGAGCGCGAGCGCGAGCTGGTGGACTTCACCTATCGCAAGGACCTCGACGGCGAGCAATGCCCGATGACGTCGCATACGCGCCGCGTGAACACGCGCGACGCGCTCGACCCTTGGGTGCAGACGAATCCGAAGCTGGCGGCGGGCTCCGTGCTCAATAATCGCCGTCGCATCCTGCGCCGCGGCCTGCCCTATGGCTCCTCCGGCCCCGAGGCGACGGATGACGGCGATCACGGCATTGTGATGCTGGTCGTCTGCTCGAGCCTCGCCCGCCAATTCGAATTCGTGCAGCAGCAATGGATTCATTACGGCCTCGACGCCAATGCGGGCAATGACACTTGCCCCATCGTCGGCAATCATTCGCAGGGCGACGCCCGCAACGGCCCCAAGGCGAAATTCGTGGTGCCGTCGGAGCAGGACTCTGGCAAGCCGCCTTATATCGCCGAGGGTCTGCCGCAATTCGTGGAGACCCGCGGCGGCGAATATTTCTTCGTGCCGAGCCTCACCGCTCTGCGCATGATCGGCATGGGCACGGTCGATCCGACCTGAGGACCCCAGCGGGAAAAAGACGATGACCTTGTTGAAGAACATCTTCGCCGCGCTGCGCGCCTATGCGCTGACGCTCCTCGACGCGGTCGTCGCCCTTTTCTCGCTGATCGCGACGACGGGGCGCGCGCTCGTCGCCGGCAAGGGAACGCTGAAGGAGCGTTTGGTCGGGGCGCTCACGCGGCCGAGCTCGCTGATCGAAATATTCGCGATCTTCCGCGCCGTGCTGCCCAATTTCGTGATCGGCAAGCAGCTGATCACCAGCTATGAGAACAATGGCACGGCCTTCGTCCTGCGCGCTGCGGATGTGATCGAGGTGCTCGACCGCGAGGAGGATTTCGCCGTCGTCTATGAGCCGAAGATGCGCGCCATCACCGGCGGCGCCAATTTCTTCCTCGGCATGCAGAACACGGCGCAATATCAGCACGACACCTCGCTGATGAAGCTCGCCATGCGGCGCGACGATGTGGAGGCGCTGGTGACGCCGCTCGCCCGCGCCCGCGCCGAGGCCTTTGCGAGCGCCTTCCCCAAGCGCATCGACGTGCCGCAAGAGCTGACGCTGCGCGTTCCGGCCGCGATCGTCTCCGACTATTTCGGCGTCTCCGCCCAGGCCGAGACCGACGCCATCCAATGGGCGACCAGCCTGTTCTGGTGGCTGTTCGTCGATCTCAAAGGCGAGCCGGCGATCGAGACCAAGGCGCTGATGGCCGCGGCCGATCTTCGCGCGGCGATCGACGCCGCCATTGCCGCGCGCAAGGCGAGCGGCGAGAAGAAGGACGATGTTCTCGGCCGCGCGCTGGAGCTGCAGAAGGGCGCGCCGGAATTCGACGACATCGCCATTCGCGACAATCTCATCGGCCTCGTCATCGGCGCTATCCCGACCATTTCCAAAGCCTCGGTGCAGGCGCTGGACCAATTGCTCGACCGGCCGGAGGCGCTCGCCGGCGCCCATGCCGCAGCCGTGGCCGGCGACGAGGCGCTGCTCGGCGCCTATCTCTTCGAGGCGCTGCGCTTCAACCCGGTCAATCCGGTCATCTACCGCCGCGCCAACCGCTCGACGGTGATCGCCGCCAACACTTTCCGCGCCCGCAAGATCCCGGAGGGGGCCATGGTGCTCGCCTCCAATCTCTCGGCCATGTTCGATCCGCTGCAGATCGACAAGCCGAACGAGTTCCGCCTCGATCGTCCCTGGGGCAATTACATCCTCTGGGGCTATGGCATGCACACATGCTTCGGCGCCTATATCAACCGCGCCGTGATCCCGGCCATTCTGCGCCCCGTGCTGGCGCGGCCCAATCTGCGCCGCGCGGCCGGCGCTGCGGGCCAAATCGATCCCTCGACGCCCTTCCCGCAGCATTTCGTGGTAGAGAGCGACTGACGGGCGGCTCGAAGCGCGGCGCCCGTCGCCCTTCTCGATGACGAGAGGGAAATGCGCTCCGCCGCGCCGAAGGAAAAGCCCAAGTGTCCGACGCCAACGCCGATATAGACGCCCTGCCCTTCGAGAAGGCGATTCAGGAGCTCGAGGAGATCGTCGGCAAGCTCGAAAAGGCGAGCGTCTCGCTCGACGATTCGGTGAAGCTCTATGAGCGCGGCGAGGCGCTGAAGAAACGCTGCGACACGCTGCTGCGCGAGGCCGAGGCCCGCATAGAGAAGATCACGCTCGGCGCCGACGGCGCGCCCAAGGGGACGGCGCCGCTCGACGTCGAGTGATCCCGCTCATTTGCGGATTGTCACCTTGCGCCCGTCGCGAATATCGGCGGGCGGATCGATCGCCACGGTCTCGTCGCCCGTCAATCCCTGATCGACATCGACATTGGCGCCGAAATCGCGCGTGATGTTGATCTTCGCGAGACGCACGACATCGTCCTTGCCGATCACCGCGACGCGCGGCCCCTCCGCGCCGAAGAGGATGGACTGCGCGGAAACATTCACCAGCGGCCGCGGGCGCGGAATGTCGAGCACGACGCGCACGAACATTCCCGGACGCAGCTCTCCGGTCGGATTGGGCACATCCACCTCGGTGAGCAGGGTGCGCGAGCCGGCGGCGAGCGAATTGGCGTTGCGCGCGATGCGCCCCTTGAAGCTCTTGCCGGGCATCTCCGGCGCCTCGACCTTGGACTCGAGACCATCGACGAGGCCCGCCGCCTCCGATTGCGGCACCGACACTTGCACGCGCAGAATATCGTCGCGCGCCAGGGAGAAGAGCGGCGTGCCGCTATTGGCGTCGGCGCTGACGAGATCGCCCACCTCTATGTTGCGCGCGGTCACCACGCCGCGGAAGGGCGCGGTGACGTCCTTGAAGCCGACGAGCTGCTTCAGCCGATCCACATTTGCCTGCGCCGCGGCGATATTGGCCTGCGCGACCTCGACGCCCGCCTCGGCCGATTGCAGATTGGCGGCCTGCGTCTCGACATTGGCGGCGTTGGCATCGTTGTTCTGCTTGCTCTCGTAATTGTTTTTCACGAGCTGCGAGCTGCGGCCGTAGGTGAGCTTGGCGAGGTTGAGACTGGCCTTGCCCTGCTCGACCTGCGCCTTGGATTGCAGGAGCTGCGCCTTGTTGAGCGCGAGCTGCGCCACCGCCTGCGCATATTGCTGATCGAGATCGGGCGCGGAGATGCGCAAGAGGAGATCGCCCTGCTTGACCTTGCTGCCGATATCGACGCGCCGCTCGGCGATATAGCCCGTCGCGCGCGCGAAGACTCTCGCCTGCTCCCAGGCGAGAGTCTGGCCCGGCAGCTCTATATGCACGGGGCCGGCGATTTTCGTCACCTTCGCGGCGCGCAGGCTGAGCGTCGCATTGGCCTGCTCCTGCTGAAACGCCTGCGCGTCATGCTCTTGCGCCGCATGGCGGCGCAGGCCGATGAGCAGCACGAGCGCGAGAAGCGCGAGAAGAAGAAGGAAGGGGAGCTTGCGCAGGCGTGGCGGCGGCGCCTCATGCACGCCGACGTCGGTCGAAGCGAATCCGCGTCCCTGCGGCTGCGACATCTCGGTCATAGATAGTCCCTCGGAGGCTGCACCTCTCCACGTCGCAGCAGCGAATAGAGGAAAGGCACGAAAAGCAGAGTCGAGCATGTGCCGAACGCAATGCCGCCCATCACCGCGCGGGCGAGCGCGGCGTTCTGCTCGGCGCCTTCGCCGAGCGCGAGCGACATGGGAAGAAGGCCGACGAACATCGCCGTCGCCGTCATGATGACGGGGCGAATTCGCGTCAGCCCAGCCTCGATCGCCGCCTCCTCCGCGGAGACGCCGGTCGCCTCTCTATGCTCGCGCGCGAAAGTGACGAGCAGGATGGAATTGGCCGAAGCGACGCCGACCGACATGATGGCGCCCATCAGTGACGGAATGGAGAAGGTCGTGCCGGTGACGAAGAGCGCGAAGACGATGCCGCAGAAGGCGATAGGCAGAGCGAGAATGACGACGAAAGGATCGCCCCAGCTCTGGAAGTTCACCACCATCAGCAGATAGACGAAGACCATCGAGGCGACGAGGCCGAGGCCGATGCGCGCGAAAGCCTGATTCTTGCTATCGATCTGACCGCGGACGACGATGTAGTTGCCGGGCTTGAGCTCCGGCTCGATCTCCGCGATCGCCTTGCGCAAATCCTTCTCGACGCCGCCGAGATCGCGGTCCTGAATATTGGCGTAGACGTCATAGGTCGGCTGCGTGTTGGAGTGGGTGGCGACGCTCTGCTCCACGCCGCGCTTCCATTGCGCGACATTGGTCAGCAGATCGACCTGCGCCGAGCCGGCGCCGGTCAGATCGGAGATCGGCGTGTTGGCGAAGGCGTTAAGCGAGGCGATGCGATATTCCGGCGTCTGCACCGCGACCTGATAGGGAATGCCCGTCACCGGATCGGCCCAGAAATTGGGCGTCACCTGGAAGGAGGAGGAGAGCGAGATATTCACATTATTGGCGATCTGCTGGACGCTGACGCCGAGCTGCTGGCCCTTCCAGCGATCTATGTCGACGAAGAATTCCGGCGCGTCGAGAATCTGGTGAATATGCGCGTCGACGACGCCGCGCACTTGCCTCACGCGATCCAGCAGCTTGCGCACGATGATCTTATTGCCCGGCGCGTCGCGCCCGACGATGCGCAGCGCGATCGGCGCGGGAAGGCCGAAGTTCAAGATCTGCGTGATGATGTCGGCCGGCTGGAAATAGAAGATCGAATCCGGAAAGCGCTGCGGCAGGACCTGGCGCAGCTTGCGCATGTAGTCCGCCGTCGGCGCATGGCCATGCGCGAGCGAGATCATGATCTGCCCGTCATTATAGCCGACCGTGGTGCCGTCGGAGAAAGCGTAATTATAGGTGATCTGCGGCAGGCCGATATTGTCGAGGATCAGAGCGAGATCATGCGGCGGGATCGTCTCGCGAACGACGTCCTCCACCTTTTGGAACAGGCGCTCCGTCTCCTCTATGCGCAGGCCGGAGCGGCCGCGGACATGCAAGGTCATCTGGCCGGCGTCGATCTGCGGATAATAATCCTCGCCGACCGAGACGAACAGAAAGGCGCCGAAGGCGAAGACGCCGGCGACGAAGGCGAGCGTGCGGCCCTTGTGGCGCAGCACAGCGACCAGCAGCAGCGCATATTGGCCGCGCAGCTTCTCGAACCCATGCTCGAAGCCGAGCTGAATGCGCGTCAGAATGGCGGCGAAGCCGGTGCGGCGCGCGTCGCTCTCGCGCTCGCTCTCCGCGTGATGCTCATGGATGAGCAGCTGGTCCATCAATATGGGAACCAGCGTTCGCGACAGAAAATAGGAGGCCAGCATGGCGAAGACGACGGCCAGCGCCTGCGGCACGAAGAGAAAGCGCGCGGCGTCGGTGAGGAAGAGCACGGAGACGAAGGCCGCGCAAATGGCCAGCGTCGAGATCAGCGCCGGCTTGGCGATGCCGGCGGCGCCCTCCGCCACCGCATAGCGGAAATCCTTGCCCTCCTCGAACAGGCGATAGGTGTTCTCGATGGCGACAGTGGCGTCGTCCACCAATATGCCGACCGCGAGCGCCATGCCGCCGAGCGTCATGATGTTGATCGTATGGCCGAGCGCGCTGAGCGCGGCGAGCGAGGCGAGGATCGACAGCGGAATGGAGATGACGACGATCAGCGTCGAGCGCCAGGAGCCGAGGAACAGCAGGATCATCAGCGCGGTGAGGCCCGCGGCGATGACGCCCTCGTGCAGCACGTCCGATATCGCATTGGAGACGAAAACCGATTGGTCGAACAATTCGGCGATATTCGTGTCCTTGGGGATCGCCTCGCGCAGCTTGGCGATGCCGGCCTTCACATTCTCGACGACATTGAGCGTCGAGGCGTTGCCATTCTTCAATATGGTCAGCAGCACGGCGCGCGAGCCGTCGACGCGCACGATATTCTGCTGCGGCGGGCTGCCGTCGCGCACCTGCGCCACGTCGCGGATCAAGAGCGGCGCGCCGTCGGCGACGCGGATCGGAATATTATTGAGCGTCGTCAGCGCGTCGGGCGTCGAGTTGAGACGCATGACATATTGCAGATCGCCGAATTTCGCGAGGCCCGAAGGGACGACCAGATTGCCGGCGGTGACGGCGTTGACGACATCGAGCGGCGTGAGGCCGCGCGCCTGCAGCGTCGCCATGTCGAGATCGACCATGATCTGGCGCTGCTTGCCGCCCCAGGGCGTCGGCAGCGTCGCGCCGGGCGTCGTGGTCAGCGCCTGACGCACGCGATAGAGGCCCAGATCGTAGAGCTGCTGCTCGTTCATGCTCTGGCTCGACAGAGCGAGCTGAATGACCGGAACCTGCGAGGCCGAGTAGCGCACGACCGTCGGCGGATTGATGCCGGGCGGCATCAGCGCGCGGATGGAGTTCATCGCCGACACGACCTGAGCGAGGGCGAGCTCTATGTTCACATCCGGCTGGAAATAGATCTTCATCACCGCGACGCCCTGCAGCGTCTGGCTCTCCATATTGCGGATGCCATTGACGTTGTTCGTCGTGGTGAGCTCGGCGTAGGTGGTGACGCGGCTCTCCATCTCGGCGGTGGAGAGGCCCGTATAGGTCCAGATGACGGTGACGACCGGAATATCGACGTTCGGAAACACGTCCTTGGGCGTCGACACGATCGCCGCGCCGCCGACGAACATCGTCAAAATGGCCAGGACGTAGAACGTCAGCCGAAACTTGAGCGCATATTTGACGAGTTCCATGGACGCCTTCCACTCTCACCACGCTGCGGGCGCCGCCGTCCGCTTCGCTCTCGCCTCGTCCGATCCCTCGACCGTCGTCAGCCGACTGCGTTCCGCGACTTCGGCTTTTTCGTCGCGCAGCTCATTTTCTCGATCAGATTGCCGCGCGCCCTCTCCAGCACGCGCATCAATGTCGCGCGGTCCTCGTCGCTGACGCCGGCCAGCGCCTCCTTGCGGGTCGCCTCGGAGATGGGCGCTATGGCCTCGACCAGCGGCCAGGCCGCATCGGTTAGGAACAGCAGCCAGACGCGCCGGTCGGTCTCGTGCGGCCGGCGCTCCACCAGACCCATCGCCTGCAGCCGATCGACCGTGCGGCCGAGGGTGATGGGCTCGAGATCGAGCATTTCGGCGAGCACGCACTGGCTGACGCCCTCATTGCGCGACAGATAGGCCAGGGCCTGGGTCTGCGCGCGGGTCAGGCCCAATTCGCGGGCATTCTGCTCGAACCGCTTGCGCATCAGCCGCGCCGCGTCATGCAGCAGAAAGCAAAAGGTCGTTGGCGGCGGCGAAGGCATTAGGCGCGCTTTCTATAGCAGTGCTTTTGATGAGCGTGCTTATTAAATAGGTGCGGCGCGACGAATTCAAGCCCCGCCCGAGCCGTCCCCGCCCTACGGAAGAATTTTTTGGCCCTATTTAGGATGAAGGCAGGAGCCGATTGCCGCGCGCGCCATCGCGCCTATCGTAATTATGGCAATTCGGCGCCGAGACGCTCCGAGCCATCGGGCGCGGAGCCAAAGGGAGGATGACGGGAATGAGGCTGCTATTGGCTTGCACATTCTTGCTGATCTGCGCGGCCTCGGCCGACGCCGCGCAACGCGGGTCGGCCCGCCAGCGCTCGGCCTGCACGGACGACGCCTATAAATTCTGCGAGCGCTATGTGCCGGACGCCGCGGCGGTGGAAAGCTGCCTGAAGGCCAATATCGGCGGGCTCAGCCGCGCCTGCAAGGCGCAGATTCAGGGGGCCGCGGCCGCCAAGAAGCGCGGCCGCCGTCACTGAGGCGCCCGCGGCTCACATGCGCCGCGCGAAACGGCGGATGTCGACGCCGTTCTGGGCGAGAAGATCGCGCAAGGCGGGCGGGAGATTTACCACGCGGGTGGCGTTGCCGTCATATTGGCAGGCGCTGCGCAGGCTGACGTAATGGCCATAGATGCGATTGGTTTCCTGATCGCCGATGACCGAGCGCGCCTCGCCCAGAAGATAACCGACTTGATCTTCACTGTATTGCGACACCAGCTGGCAACCGAAGGCGACCTTTTCGGCGAATGCCGGAAATGAGACCAAGGTGACAACGGCCGCCGTTGCGAGAATCTTCATGCTGTTTCCTCGATGTTGCAGGGTGAGGGCGACCTGGTGTCGCGCCGATCTTCGTATCTGACCTCCTCTCTCTTTCGGAGCTTCTTGGCCGAAGTTTGGCTCGAGGCCTTGGGCGCCCCGCGCGCGGCCGCGCGCAAGGGGCGTCGAAAAGCGAAAACACGGCTATGTTCAACGGAATGTTTACGCTTAACGCCAATGTTCGGGGCCAGATAAGTCTTTTTCGGGACTTTCGGCCCGATCGTAATGTGTAAAGCCCGCTCGAGACGGGCGGTTGGAGTAGAGTCATGAGCTTGTCCGCTTCCAGCGGTGACGACCTCCCCTATGCCTCCGGCCCGCTGAGGGCGCGTCCGCTCGGCAATCTCGCCGCAGTGTCGATGGGCGTCGCGGCGCTTCTGGTGCTGCTGGCAGCGCTCGCCTTCGTCCGCGCGCCGTCGCAGGAGGCCGCGACAGCGCCGGCCGCCGCGCCGACGGCGAGCCCCGCGCCCCGCTATGCGAATGCGTCCGCCTCTGCGCCCGCGGCCCCCGCGGAACGCGTCGCCGCCTTCCGGCTCGAGGCGCCGGAGATCGACAAGGATCCGAAGATCACCTTCGATCAGCCGCTCCCCTCGGGCGGGCGCCAGGAGACGCACGCCTTCGGCGCCTTCGACACGGGCCGGCCCTATCTGCGGCTCGATATTCTGCAGCCCGCCGGCGAGAAGCTCGGCAATTCCGACTTCTTCCTGGATGTCGCGCGCCACGCCGCCCAGGCCGGCCTCGGCGTGGTCCGCATCGGCCAGCCGACGCCGCTGGTGACGCGGGCCGGCGCCTTCGAGGCGGCGGAGATCAAATTGTCGCTGCGCGAGGGCGGCGTCGCCGCCGCGGCGGCGGGCGAGCGCAGCTGCCTCGCCATGCGCCTCGTCAACGCCAGCCTGTCGATGGAGATCGCGGGCATCGCCTGCGGCGCCGGCGCCAAGCCGATCGACCGCCGCGCCATGGGCTGCCTGCTCGACCGCATCTATTATCTGCCCGCCGGCGAGAACAAGGCGCTGGCCCGCTCCTTCCCCAAGACGGAGGGGCCGGGCTGCCTCGCCGCCGCCCCCGCGAGCGACGCCGAGCCCGCCAAGCCCGCCGCGAAAAAACGCGCGGCGCGCCACTAGGCGAATGCCTACCTAGGGGCGGTTCGGCGTTTTCGCCGGACCGCTTTCAGCTTTCATGAGGCGCCATTCGCGACCGCCGGTATCGCTCGGCGACGTGATTGGTTATGATCCTGTCGATATCGGAATCAGGAGATGAGGATGCGTCATTTCGTTAGTTTGTCGGCCGGACTCGCCTGCCTTCTCGCCCTCGCGACGGCGGGCGAGGCGCTCGCCAAAACGCATCGCTCCGCACATCGTCATTTCATTCCCGCGGAGGGAATCGTCGTGGCGACCGGCCCCATCCCCTACGTTCGCCAGCCGCTGGTGGTTCCGCGCCGCAGCTGGCTCGATCCCGGCCCGGTCGTCCCGGTCGGCTCGACCAATCGCTATTTGGTCGAGGCGACCCATTTCGCCTATCAGCCGGTGGAGGACAATCAGCGCAGCTGGTTCATGCAGGAGACGCTGCCGAACCGCCGCCGCTTCGAGGTTCTGCCCTATCGCGACGGCATCGCGCCGATCTGGTGGCCCTGAGCGCCGCCTCGAGGCTCCGCTTTTTGGGCCGGCCCGCGCTTTCGCGAGCCGGCCTTTTTCTTGACTTCCGCCGCGCGCGCGGATAATCACTCCCGGTCCGGCGCGGGGAAACCTTCGCCGGCCCGCACCCGTGGCCGCTCCTGAGCGGCCTGTCGGCCGGTTTCCGGCAGAGGAGGGCGCGTTCTTTTGACGCGAGAGGCACGCCTCGTCGCGCGGGAACGTGGTTCGGCGACGCTCGCCTCTGACCGAGGCAGGGCGCGGCGTCTCGTTTTCGCGCTTTTGCGAGGCTGCGAAAAGGAAGAGGACGCCGGCAAGTGACGAAACGCGCCGAAGCCAAATATAAAATCGATCGCCGTCTCGGACAGAACATCTGGGGCCGCCCGAAGAGCCCGGTGAACCGTCGCGAATACGGCCCCGGCCAGCACGGCCAGCGCCGCAAGGGCAAGCCTTCCGACTTCGGCACGCAGCTCAAGGCCAAGCAGAAGCTCAAGGGCTATTACGGCAATATCTCCGAGAAGCAGTTCCGCAAATATTATGCGGAGGCCATCCGGCTGAAGGGCGACTCGGGAGACAATCTGATCGGCCTGCTCGAGCGCCGTCTCGACGCCGTGGTCTATCGCGCCAAATTCGTGCCGACCGTCTTCGCCTCGCGGCAGTTCATCAACCATGGCCACATCAAGGTGAATGGCCGCCGGGTGAACATTCCGTCCTATCTGGTGAAGCCGGGCGACGTCGTCGAGGTGAAGGAGAGCTCACGCCAGCTCGTCATCGTCCTCGAGGCCGTCGGCCTCGCCGAGCGCGACGTGCCGGAGTATTACGAGGTCGACCATCAGAAGCTGACGGCCAAGCTCACGCGCATCCCGCTGCCCTCCGAAGTGCCCTATCCGGTGCAGATGGAGCCGAATCTGGTCATCGAGTTCTACTCGCGCTGATCGACTTTCGCCGGCCCGGAGAGCTTTCGGGCCGGCGTATCTTTTTTCGTCAGGCCGTGGCGCTGGGCCGTGCGGCCGCCGCGGGGCGGAAGGGCGTATCGTCCTCGGGCGCGATCGGCGCATAATGTCCGAAGCGCAGATTATGGCTCGCGCGCCCTTTGGCCAGCGCGCTCAGCGCATCGCCATAGCCCAGCAGTTCCGCGAGCGGCGCGGTCGCCGTGATCCGGGTGGTCTCGTCGCCCTGCTCCGCCTTCAGCGCCTGCGCGCGCCGGCCGCGCAAATCCTCGATCGCCGCTTCCGCAATGTCATTGGGCGCGACTGTCTCGACGCTCATGATCGGCTCGAGCAATTCGCTGCTCTTGGCCAGCGCCTCCCGCGTCGCGGCGCGCGCGGCGATCTCGAAGGCCAGAACCGACGAATCCGAGCCATGGCCGGCGCCGTCCACCAGGACGGCTTTCAACTCCACCACCGGCCGGCCGAGAATGACGCCGCTCTCCACCACAGAGACGACGCCGCGCTCCACGCCATCGACGAATTCCGCCGGAACGGCGCTCTCCGGCGCACGATTCTCGAAAATCTCGCCGCCCGCGCCATCCGTGTCGAAGACGAGCTTCACGCGGGCGTATTGGCCGGGCCGCTTATGGGTGAAATCGATTTCCTGGCGCCGCGACAGGCGCTCGCGATAGGCGACGCGCGGCGGGCCGATGATCGCCTCGACGGGCGACAGCTCCTGGAAGCGAGCGACAATGTTTCGCAGCCCCTCCTCGCTCGCCGCCTCGAGCAGCGCCTGCGTTCCGCCGATCACATCGAGATCGGAGACGCGCAGTCCGGGCGCGCCGGCGGACAGCCGCGCGAGCGCCTCGACGAGCTCCTCCCAATCGCGTGCGTGCTCGGGCTCTATCGTCACCGAGACGAGCAGCGGCGAATTATTCATGATGGCCTCCCCACTTCTCCCGTCGCCGGCGGCGAATCGGAAGCAGGCGAGGCTAGCGGCGGCGTATGACAGGACGTCATACGCCGCGCTCACGCTCGCTCAATTGCGGCGGGCCAGGGAGCGCAGAAAGCCCTCCATATCCTCGGTCAGCTCTTGATCGATCGCCGGCGCCAATTTCAGCAGCAGATTGGCGACGAATGCCTGATCATTGCGCTTTTCCTCGAGCACCTCGCGCAGCACGGGGACATTGTCCTCGATATGGGTGAGGAAGGAGATGCCCTTCTCCAGCGTCTCGGTCCAGCGCTCGCGGCTCCACAGCGCCAGCGGATACATGATCTCATGGACGAAGTTGGATTTGCGCGCCTGCTCGAAGAAGCGAATGCCCGCGTTCCAATTCTCCTTGGCGCGCATGGGCGGCGGCGGAATGTCGCCGAGCAGCATCTTCTTGCCGGCGGCGCCGACATGATCCTCGAGGCTGATGGGCGGGTCCATGGGCGTGCGGAAGGCCCACAGCGAGGTCGAGCCGGGGAAATCCTTGCCCAGGGCCTCGGTGAGCGCCGCCTCGACCTTGTCGGCCGCCGCCTTGTCGCCCTTGAGCGCCGCCGTCATGAAGAAGGCGAAAACCGCGTCGCCGCCGTAAGTCACCGCCGCGGCGGCCTTCAATTGCTGGTCCGTGAGCTTGGGCGTGACGCCGTCGGCGGGAACCGTCACATCGCCGGCGCGCAGCGCGGTGATGAAGGTCGTGATCTCCAGCCAGCCCACATAATTGGCGATGAAGGCGTCGGGATCGACATAGACGATCGCCAGATTGAGAGGCTGCTTGCGCTTTTGCAGTTCCGCCATGTCCGTCATGGAATATCCTTCCTGTCCCCAGTCTTTGCTGTCCCAGGTCTATGCTTGGGCGCTCGCGCCCGAGCCCCTCTCTCGGGCGCGGCGCCCGCCTTCATTCGTCGGCCAGCAGCACGCCGGTGATGCAGACGTCGCCGTCGTCGATCACGAGCGAAAGCGGCGTCAGCTTCCCGCCCTGACACGGGCCGATGAAGCAATGGCCGGTGTCGAGGTCGAATTGGGAGCGATGCTGCCCGCATTCGAGGAAATTGCCCGACTCGTCGAGGAAATTGCCGGGTGAAGTGTCGAGACGCATCTGCTCATGCGGGCAGGAATTCTCGAAACCGTAGAAGTTGTTGCCTTTGCGCGTGATGATGATCGGCCACGGATTGGTGTCGCCGTTGTCGTAGGCGCGCATCAGGACGAAGCCATGGGCTTGGCCGTCCTCTATGTGGCCTGTGCGACAAATCACAAACAGATCGTCCATGGGCTGATCCCTTTCGAACAAACATCCACGCTCCGTGCGACCCGGAGCGGACCCGTGAAATCGGGTAGCAAGCGATGAGCCAGCCCGATCCGGCGCTTGACGATATGGTTAGATCACTATACGAAACGGTTTCGAGAGAGTCGGATCGCGCGCGCAGCGCCCCCTCCCTGACCCTCCCCCGCACGCGGGAGAGGGAGGAGATGCGGCGCTCGATCGAGGCTTCGCGAAACGTCGACCGCCCCCTTTCCCGCGCAGCGGGGGTCCCCTCGCATGGAGCCGAATTCAACGACCTGAAGACGGAGACGTCCCATGACAAACTCGTCGCTCAACCTGCGATGCGACGCGACATTCGAGAGGATCGAGCGTCACCTGCGGCACATCCGATGGATGCTCGCGCTCGTCTATTTTTTCCAGCTCGCGATCTTCATCATGCTGCGCTGAGGAAGCTGAGCAATGAACGGTCTCGAGGCGATAGATGAATCCGCCGCCGGCGCGCGCGCGGAAAACGCGCTCAAAGCGCAGCTCATCGGCAAGATCGGCCGGCTGATGAAGGAGCGCGGGCTGAAGCAGGTGGAGGCCGCCGGCCTGCTCGGCGTCAAGCAGCCGGACGTCTCCAAAATGCTGCGCGGCGATTTCCGCCAGTTCTCGGTGGAGCGGCTGCTGCGTTTTCTGGTGGCGCTGGGGCAGGACGTGGAGATCGTCGTCAAGCCGCCGAACGGGGCAGAGGCTCCGGCGCTGCGCGTCGCGCGTCTGTGACGCGGATCGACCATTCTTTTGGAAAAACGAGAGACGAAGGGATCGTGATGACCGAGCTGCGAAGGAGCGCGAAAATATGACCGCGACCGCCCTTGCGATCGAGCCGAAGCGCGACGACGCGCTCGACCAGAGCATCGCGCGCGCGTCCGGCGCGCTGCGCGCGCTCGCCAAAGGCGACGGCCATTGGTGCTTCGAGCTCGAGGCCGACGCCACGATTCCGGCCGAATATGTGCTGATGCGCCATTTCCGCGACGAGCCGATCGATCACGCGCTCGAGAGCAAGATCGCCGTCTATCTGCGCCGTATCCAGGGCGCGCATGGCGGCTGGCCTTTGTTCCACGAAGGCGCTTTCGATATGAGCGCCAGCGTGAAGGCCTATTTCGCGCTGAAGATGATCGGCGACGACATGGACGCGCCGCATATGAAACGAGCGCGCGAGGCGATCCTCGGCCATGGCGGCGCAGCGCGCACGAATGTGTTCACGCGCGCGCTGCTGGCGCTCTATGGCGAAATTCCCTGGCGCGGCGTGCCGGCCATGCCGGTGGAGATCATGCTGCTGCCGAAATGGTTTCCCTTCCATATCGACAAGATCTCCTATTGGGGCCGCGCCGTCCTCGTGCCGCTGCTGGTGCTGCAGACGTTGAAGCCGCAGGCCGTCAATCGGCTCGGCGTGCATATAGGCGAGCTGTTCACCACACCGCCGAACGAGGTGAGGAAATGGCCGACCGGCGCGCATCAGCATCCGGCGCTGGTCGCGATCTTCGGCGCGATCGACAGGCTGTTGCGCGCGGCCGATCCATATTTCCCCAAAGGTCCGCGCCAGCGCGCGATAAAGGCGGCGGAGGCTTTCGTCACGCAGCGGCTGAACGGCGTCGACGGGCTCGGCGCCATCTTCCCCGCCATGGTCAACAGCCTGCTGATGTATGAGGTTCTCGGCGTCCCTGCCGACGACGAGCGCATCAGGCTCGCGCGCGAAGCGATCGAGCGTCTGCTCGTCGTCAAGGAGGACGAGGCCTATTGCCAGCCCTGCGTCTCGCCCGTGTGGGACACGGCGCTCGCCTGCCACACGCTGCTCGAGGTCGGCGGCAAGGCGGAGGAGGCGCGCGCCCGCGCCGGCCTCGATTGGCTCGCGCCCTTGCAGGTGCTGGATGTGAAGGGCGATTGGGCCGTGCAACGGCCGAATGTGCGCCCCGGCGGCTGGGCCTTCCAATACGCCAACGCCTATTACCCGGATGTCGACGACACCGCCGTGGTGGTGACGGCTATGGATCGCTCCTACGCCGGCCGCTCCGACCGGCCCTATGACGAGCGCATCGCCCGCGCGCGCGAATGGGTCGAGGGGCTGCAGAGCAAGAATGGCGGCTGGGGCGCCTTTGACGCCGACAATGAATATTATTATCTCAACCACATTCCCTTCGCCGATCATGGCGCGCTGCTCGATCCGCCGACCTCGGACGTCTCGGCCCGCTGCGTCTCCATGCTGGCGCAGCTCGGCGACACGATCGAGACCAGCGCCAGCATGAAAGCCGGCGTCGATTACCTGCTCGCCGAGCAGGAGCCGGACGGCAGCTGGTTCGGCCGCTGGGGAATGAACTATATATACGGGACCTGGTCGACGCTCTGCGCGCTCAACGCCGCCGGGCTGAAGCCGGAACATCGCGCCATGCGCCGCGCCGTCGATTGGCTCGTCGCGATCCAGAACGAGGACGGCGGCTGGGGCGAGGATGGAGACAGCTATAAGCTCGACTATCGCGGCTATGAGAAGGCGCCGAGCACTCCCTCGCAAACGGCCTGGGGCGTGCTGGCGCTGATGGCGGCGGGCGAGGTCGGCCATCCGGCGGTCGCCCGCGGCATAGCCTATCTGCAGGCCAATCAGGATGCGGATGGGCTGTGGAAGGAAGAGCGCTACACCGCCACGGGCTTCCCGCGCGTCTTCTATCTGCGCTATCACGGCTACGCAAAATTCTTCCCGCTGTGGGCGCTCGCGCGCTATCGTAACCTCGAGAGGGGCAACAGCAAAATTGTCCAGACCGGACTCTAATCGTCGCTTGGACGGCCCGGATGAGGTGGAGCCCCCGCGCTTCCTCATCATCACGGGGCTGCTCAGCGAGCGCGCCTGCGCCGAGGGCGAAGGTCTGGTGCCGATTTGCAGCGGCGCCGACACAGAGGGCCTGCGCGCCGCGCTCGAGCGCACGCAGGGCTTCGCGCTCGCCGGCGTCGTCAGCTTCGGCATAGCGGGCGGGCTCGATCCGGCGCTGCGGCCGGGCGACGTCGTCATCGGCGCCTCGGTCGTCGCCGAGAACAAGCGCTATAAGACGAGCGCCGAGCTGTCGTCCATTTTGAGCGAAGGTCTCGGCGCCTCGGGCGGCAAGATCGTCTCCGGCGTCATCGCCGGCGTCGAGGCGCCCGTGCTCGACCCCAGGGCCAAAGCCGCGCTGCGCAAAAGGACCGGCGCCGCCGTCGTCGATATGGAGACGCATATCGCCGCCGATTTCGCCGAGCGCCGGCGCCTGCCGCTGGCCGTGGTGCGCGTGGTCAATGATCCGGCGGCGCGGGCGCTGCCGCCGCTGGCCACCTCCGCCGTCACGCCGGACGGCGGCGTCGATTTCCGCGCGGTGTTTCGCGATCTCGCCCGCGAGCCGCGCCAGATCGGCGATCTCATTCTCGCCGGTCTGGACTTCCGCAAATCTTCGGCGACCTTAGGCCGCTGTGGGCGTCTTCTCGGCCCGCTCCTTAGCCTCGGCCTCTCGGAGCTCTGACAGAGTCGCGACATTCTTGTCGAAGACATATTGCGCCGGCCGCTGCTTCTCGAGCGAGATGTCGGGCGCGAAATCGCCTTCCGTCTTCACGCCGCGCAGAGCGACCAGCGCCGCCTTCCACGGACGCGCGACGGCGTCCTTCACCGCCGTGGCCTCGAAGCCGCAATGGACCATGCAATCGGCGCATTTCTCGTAATTGCCGACGCCATAGGAATCCCAATCGGTCTCGTCCATCAGCTGCTTGAAGGTCGGGACATAGCCCTCGCCCAAAAGATAGCAGGGACGCTGCCAGCCGAAGACGGTGCGCGCCGGATTGCCCCAGGGCGTGCAATGATAGGTCTGATTGCCGGCCAGAAAGTCGAGGAACAGCCCCGACTGCACGAAGGCCCAGTCGCGTCCGCCGCGTCCGCGCTTCAGAATGCCGCGGAACAGCTCCTTGGTGCGCGCGCGATTGAGAAAATGCGCCTGATTGGGCGCGCGCTCATAGGCGTAGCCCGGCGACACCGTCATGCCGTCGATGCCGATGCGCTTCACCTCGTCGAAGAAATCGGCGACGCGGGCCGGATCGGCGTCCTGGAAGAAGGTGCTGTTGATGGTGACGCGGAAGCCCTTGGACTTCGCCAGCTTGATCGCCTCCACGGCGCGCTTGTAGACGCCGGTCTGGCTCACCGCGCGATCATGCATCTCCTCGTCGCCGTCGAGATGGATCGACCAGGTGAAATAAGGGCTCGGCTTGTATTGGTCGATCTTTTTCGCGAGCAGCAGCGCATTGGTGCAGACGATGGCGAATTTCTTGCGCGCCATTATGCCCTGCACGATCTGCGGCAGCTCCTTGTGCAGCAGCGGCTCGCCGCCCGCGATGACGACGACCGGCGCGCCGCATTCGTCCACCGAGGCGAGGCAGTCCTCCGCCGAGAGGCGCTTATCGAGAATATGGTCCGGGTAGTCGATCTTGCCGCAGCCGGCGCAGGCGAGATTGCAGCGAAACAGCGGCTCGAGCATCAGCACCAGCGGATAGCGCTTCCGGCCGGCGAGATGCTGGCGGAGGATATAGCCCCCGATCGACATGATGTAGCGAAGCGGAATGGACAAGAAAGCTGTTCCTTCCAGGGACCGGCTCTTCGACAGAGCGGCGCGGAGGCCGCCCGGCTTCGACGCGCGACAAAGACAGCGTCGGAACGTGTCGTCTAACACGAAAGCTCGACTGCGCAAACCGGCGGCCGAGATCGCCGGCTGCGGCGACTTCAACCCGAGGATATGGCGTTTTTCAGGCCCGAGCGGATCATGATAGGGTCGCGGCCCGAAAACGGAAACGGCGAGAGGGAAGTTTGCCCTGCGTGATCGTCAAAATCTGCGGCTTGTCCACCGCGCCGACGCTCGAGGCCACGATCGCCGCCGGCGCCGATATGGCCGGCTTCGTCTTCTTCGAGAAAAGCCCGCGCCACATCACGCTCGAGACGGCGCGAGAACTCGGGCGGGTCGCGCAGGGACGCATCCGCAAAGTGGCGCTCACCGTCGACGCCGACGATTCCACGCTCGACGTGATCGTGGCCACTCTCGCGCCGGACCTCCTGCAATTGCACGGCCGGGAGACGCGAGAGCGCGTCGCCGCCGTGAAGGCGCGTTTCGGCCTGCCTGTCATCAAGGCGATCGGCGTCGCCGGCGCCGCGGATGTCGCGCGCGCTGCCGCATTTCGGGAGGCCGCCGACATTCTCCTCTTCGACGCCAAGCCCGCGCCGAACGCCGCTGTCCCCGGCGGGGCCGGGATGGTCTTCGACTGGGAGCTGATGCGCGGCTATGGCGGCGGCGACTGGATGCTCTCCGGCGGCCTCGACCCCGCCAATGTGGCGGAGGCGCTGCGGCTCACCGGCGCGCCGGCGGTGGATGTTTCGTCCGGGGTGGAGCGCGAGCGCGGCGTGAAGGACGAGGCGAAGATCGCGGTCTTCGTCGCGGCGGCGCGGGCAGAGATAGGGTAGCCTACCCCCCGAGTCACCGCCATTTCGGATTAGCGATATGGCCGATGTCGTGTTTTTCAGCGGACCATTCGCTGACATGGACGCTACCGTCGCGGAGAACCTCGACGACCTTGTTCACCAGACCGTCGCCGAGCTCGAGCACGACATCGAGCGCGATCTCGAAAAGGCGAATCTGGTCGGCGCGGTCGACATTCGGCACGATGACGATCAAGCCGTTGTGCAGGTCCAAATCGAGAAATTCCTTCAGAAAATGGCGTCTGTTATTGGTGACAATGACGAAGTCGTTCTCGAGCGCGAAAGGCACGATATTCCAATCCTGCCAGCCGCCCTTGCCGATATAGGGACCATATTCCGCGAGCACGCCCCGACTCTTCGCCACGGCGACGAGCGCGGCGCTCAGACATTCGTCGATGAATAATTTATCGGTCAAGGAACAGGACCGACCGAGGGCGGCAGCGTCCGCCAATCCGCGCCGAGGGTCTGCTCGGCCCAGCGAATCACCGCCTCGACGCCATCGATCGGCAGGGTCGGATAGTCCTCGAAAATCTCGGCAGACGTCCGGCCGGCGCGGAGATAGGCGACGAGCGTCTCCGCGGGGACCCTCGTGCCGCGCACAACCGGCTCGCCGCTCATCACCGACGGATCGGAAACGACTTCGGCGGGAATTGCCGGCGGCTTTCGGAGCGCTACCATGCCCAATCCTCCATGCGCGGCAATCTAAGCGAGCAGCCGTCCCGGTTCAACGAGATATCCTCGCAGCGCCCACCCGCTTTCATCGGAGCGGCGGAGGGTCTAAGACAGCGCCGCAGCCGAGGCGAGGAGGACCGACATGAACGACCAGACCCCAAATTCCTTCCGCAACGGCCCGGACGAGAATGGCCGCTTCGGCCTGTTCGGCGGACGCTTCGTCGCCGAGACCTTGATGCCGCTCATTCTCGACCTCGAGCGCGCCTATGGCGAGGCCAAGGCCGACCCCTCCTTCCAGGCCGAGCTGGACAGTCTGCTGAAGCACTATGTCGGCCGGCCGAGCCCGCTCTATTACGCCGAGCGCATGACCGAATATTTGCGCGGCCTCACGGCGGCGGTCGGCGGCGAGGGCGGCGCCAAAATCTATTTCAAGCGCGACGAGCTGAACCATACCGGCGCGCATAAGATCAACAATGTGCTCGGCCAGATTCTGCTCGCCCGCCGCATGGGCAAGAAGCGCATCATCGCCGAGACGGGCGCCGGCCAGCACGGCGTCGCCACCGCCACCGCCTGCGCGCGCTTCGGGCTCGATTGCGTCGTCTATATGGGCGCCGTCGATGTCGAGCGGCAAAAGCCCAATGTCTTCCGCATGAAGATGCTGGGCGCGGAAGTGCGCCCGGTGCAGTCCGGCGCGCGCACGCTGAAAGACGCGATGAACGAGGCGCTGCGCGATTGGGTGACCAATGTCGCCGACACTTTCTATTGCATCGGCACCGCCGCCGGCCCGCATCCCTACCCCGCCATGGTGCGCGATTTCCAATCGGTGATCGGCAATGAGGCGAAGGAGCAAATGCTCGAGGCGGAAGGCCGGCTTCCCGATTCGCTGGTCGCCTGCATCGGCGGCGGCTCCAACGCCATCGGCCTGTTCCATCCCTTCCTCGACGACGCTTCGGTCGAGATTTACGGCGTGGAAGCCGCCGGCCATGGCCTGGACGTCGAGAACGGCCACGCCGCCTCGCTGGCGGGCGGACGGCCCGGCGTGCTGCATGGCAACCGCACCTATCTGCTGATGGACGACGACGGCCAGATTCTCGAAGGCCATTCGATCTCCGCCGGCCTCGATTATCCCGGCATCGGCCCGGAGCATTCCTGGCTGCGCGACATCGGCCGCGTGACCTATCTCTCGGCCACCGACAAGGAGGCGCTCGCCGCCTTCCAGCTCTGCTCCAAGCTCGAGGGCATCATCCCGGCGCTGGAGCCCTCGCACGCGCTGGCCAAGGTGATGGAGCTGGCGCCGCAGAAGCCGCAGGATCATCTGATGGTGATGAATCTGTGCGGACGCGGCGACAAGGATATTTTCGCCGTCGCGGAGCATTTGGGCGGGATGTGAGCTTGCCGGCCACTGCGGCCGGCGCTTAGTCGGAGACGGCGAAGAATCGCCGTCTCCTCCTCGTTTGCCCGCGCGGGCGCGGCGCGGGCAAACTCCTCAGGTCACGCCGCCGCCGGCTCGACGCGCAGCGCGGCGAGGAAATCGGCGAGCTTCTTGCGATCGGCCTCGACGAGGGGCTTCAGCGGCGGCCGCGGCGCGCCGGCCGGCAATCCGCGCAGGGCGAGCCCGGCCTTCACCGTGGTCGGCAGGCCGCCCACCACGATGAATCGCAGCACCGGAAGAATGTCGTAGAACAGCGCCCGCGCGCGCACGATGTCGCCCGCCTGCACCAGATCGAACAGCCGCGACGGACGATCGTCGAGCAGATTGGGTGCGGCGGTGCACCAGCCGGCGGCGCCGGCGGCGACCGCCTCCAACGCCATATGGTTGGCGCCGTTGTAGAAGGGGATCGCGCCGTCCGACAGCTTGTGGATCGCGTGCATGCGATTGAGATCGCCGCTGCTCTCCTTGATGAAGCGCACCGTGTCGAGCTCACGCACGAGCCGCACCAGAAACTCGGGCGACATGTCCACGCCGCTGGTTCCCGGATTATTATAGGCCATGATCGGCAGATCGGTCGCCGCCGCTATGGCGGCGTAATGATCGAAGATCTCGGCCTCGGTCAGCTTCCAATAGGACACGGGAATGACCATCAGCATATCGGCGCCGATCTCGCGGGCGTAGCGCGCCTTGGCGACGGCGGCGGCCGTCGTCAGCTCGGCGATTCCGACAATCACCGGAACGCGGCCGGCCACCGTCTCGACGCCGAGGCGGGCGCCATGGCGCCATTCCGCGTCGGTCAGATAGGCGCTCTCCCCGGCGCTGCCGAGGAAGGCGACGGCCGCCGGCTGCGAGCGCAGCAGATTTTCCGTCACGCGGCGGAAAGCGCCGTCGTCGATCCCGCCATCGGCGGAAAAGGGCGTGACGGGATAGGCGACGATGCCGCGAATCACATTGGTCCGAGTCGCATTGGTCATGGCGATCCTCACTCGGCTTCTTCGCGGATCGCGAGGCGACCGGCGTTCTGGAGCATGGGGGCGTTCTCGCAGGCGAGATAGCGCGCGGGCTTGTCCAAATCGGCGTTGACGTGATGGTGCCAGGCCCAGACCGGAATGTAGACGGCGTCGCCCGCCTCCCATTCGATGCGGCGGTCCTCGATCATCGAATAGCCGCGCCCCTCGAGCACATAGAGGATGGTCTCATAAGTGTGGCGATGGCGGTTGGAGCGGCCGCCCGGCGTGAGCCCGCCGACCGTGAGGCTGATGGCGTGCGACGGCAGATCGATGAAATGCACCGGATGCTTGCGCTCGGCCGAATAGGCGGCGCGCGCATCGTCCTTCTCGACGCCGCGATGCGCGAGCCGCTCTGGCAAAATCACCTCGAATATCGGCGGCGTCTTGTCGAAATCGGCCGAATGGAAAACCCGTTGGGCGGACATGGCCCGTCTCCCTTTTTTGGTTGCGACGGCTTGTCTTCATTCGAATATGAGAATAGGTCTAAGACTTGTTTTCGATACTGAAAATAGGTTCTGCCTATGATATAGGAGTCCGATGGATTTTCGACGGCTCCGCTATCTGATCCGCGTCGGCGAGGAGCGCAGCTTCACCCGCGCCGCCCGCTCGCTCAATGTCTCGCAGCCGACGCTCTCCCAGCAGATTCAGGACCTCGAGGCGGAACTCGGCGTCGCTCTTTTCACAAGGACGGCGCATAAGGTCGAGCCGACCGAGGCCGGCCTGCTGACCATAGACGGCGCCCGCCGGGTATTGGCGGAGACGGAGCGGCTGCGCGAGGCCGTGCAGGAATATCGCGGGCTGAAGCGTGGCCGGCTGCGCATCGGCGTGACGCAGACCTTCAACGCGCTCTATCTGCCGCAGATCGTCACCGCCTTCGCGCGCGACTATCCGGCGATCGACCTCGAGATTCTGGAACTGGCCAATGACGAGATCGACGCCAGCGTCGAGGCCGGGACGCTGCATCTGGGCGTCGGCCTTCCCCGCGCGCATACGAGGACTCGCGCCGAGCCGCTCTACGCCGACACGCTGATGTTCGTCTGCGCGCGCACGCACAGGCTGGCCGAGGCCGAGAGCGTCCCCGCGGCGCGCCTCTCCGAGGAGAGCGTCGCCCTGCTCGGCCATGGATTTCGCACGCGAGCCGCGGTGGACGACTATCTCACGGAGGCGAATGCGACGCCCCTGCGCGTGATCGCCTTCAATACTTTCGCGGCCATTCTCAATGTCGTCGCCTCGGGCGATTACGTCTCCATCGTGCCGGCCGACGTGCGCCATGTCTCGCTCGTCTCGGGCGTCGCGGCGCTGCATTTCGCGCGGCTGGAGCCCGGCCCTGGCAGCCGCACGATCTGCCTGCTGAGCGCGCCGGAGGACAGGGCGACGCCCGCCGCCATACGCTTCGCCGCGCGCATTCGCGATTATTTCGCCGCGACGGGGCGCTGAGTCAGGCCGCCTCGACTTCCGCCTTGATGCGCTCGCCGAATTCGCGTTCCGCGATCTCGAGATCATATTTGGTCTGCAAATTCATCCAGAACGCCGCGCTATTGCCGAAGTAGCGCCCCAGCCGCAGGGCCGTCTCCGCGCTCACGCCGCGCTTGCCGGCGACGATCTCGCCGATCCGATTGGCGGGCACGCGCAATTTCAGCGCGAGCGCATGAGCGCTCAAGCCCCGCGCCTCGAGCTCGGCGGCCAGAGTGCGCCCCGGATGGATCGGCCCGAATCGGAAACCGCCCGCAGGCGCGTCGAAGACGTCTTCGCCCTTCTTCGCCATAACGACCTCAATGATAATCGACGATCTCGACCTCGAAGGCGTCGCCGCCCTCGAAACGAAAGGCGATTCGCCACGGCCCATTGACCTTGATCGCCCATTGGCCCTTGCGGTCGCCCGACAGCCGATGCAGGCCGACGCTGCGCAACGGCGGCAGATCGTCGAGCGTGGCGGCGCTGTCGAGCTCCGCCAGACGCTGGCGCGCCAGTTCGGTGTCGAGGCCGGAGAACTTCGACTTGCCGGTCTCGAGAAACTGGCGCGTCGCCGTTCCTTTGACGGATCGTATCATATGTGGAGCGTATGACGCTATCCGCAAGCGAGCAACTCGAACCCCACCCCGCCATTCCCCTTCGCCCTCCCCTATGCTATCGCCTGCGGCCATGACTTCCGTCGCCAAGACCACACGCATCGACGCCCGCTTCGAAGCCCTGCGCGCCGAGGGCCGCGCCGCCCTCGTGACCTTCGTCATGGCCGGCGACCCGGACCTCGAGACCTCGCTCGCTCTATTGAAGCGCCTGCCCGAGGCCGGCGCGGATCTGATCGAGCTCGGCATTCCCTTCACCGATCCCATGGCCGACGGCCCCGCCATTCAGGCGGCCGGCCTCCGGGCGCTGCATGCGGGCATGACGCTCAATAAGACGCTCGAGCTGGTCCGCGCCTTCCGCGCGCAGGATCAGGCGACGCCGATCGTGCTGATGGGCTATTACAACCCCGTCTATGTGCATGGCGTGCCCGCCTTCCTCGAGGAGGCGAAGGCGGCCGGCGTCGATGGGCTCATCATCGTCGATCTTCCGGCGGAGGAAGACGCCGAGCTGTGCCTGCCGGCGCGCGCGGCGGGGCTCAATTTCATCCGCCTGGCGACGCCCACCACGGATGACAAGCGCCTGCCCAAAGTGCTCGAAAACACGAGCGGGTTTGTCTATTATGTGTCGATCACCGGCATCACCGGCGCGGCTCTCTCGGATTATTCCGGCGTGTCGGAGGCGGTCGCGCGCATCAAGCGCAGCACGCCTCTGCCCATCGCCGTCGGCTTCGGCGTCAAAACGGCGGAGAACGCCGCCGAGATCGCGCGCTATGCAGATGGCGTGGTGGTCGGCTCGGCGCTGGTCGATGCGCTGGCGAAATCGCTCGACGCCGAGAATCGCGCCGGTCCGCGGACGGTGGAGGCGGTGACGAGCCTCGTCGCCGATCTCTCCCGCGGCGTGCGCGGCGCGCGGTCGCAAGAGGCGAAGAAGGACGAGCCCTTCTCGTTGAAAGGCGCGCTGGGAGCGATCGCGAGGCTCTGGTCATGAACTGGTATTCCAACGTCGTTCCGCCCAAGATCAAAGCCCTCATCAAGCGCGAGGCGCCGGAGAACGCCTGGGTCAAATGCCCGGAGAGCGGCCAGCTGGTGTTCCACAAGGACATTGAGGACAATCTCTATGTCGTGCCGGGCTCCGGCTATCACATGCGCATTCCGGTGGAGGCGCGGCTCGCCGGCCTCTTCGACAATGGCGAGCACGAAGTGGTGCCGACGCCGGATGTTCCGAGCGATCCGCTGAAGTTCCGCGACATCAAGCGCTATGTCGACAAGATCAAGGAATATCGGCTCAAGACCGGCCATCAGGACGCGGTCACGATCGCCTATGGCAAGCTCGAGGGCGCGGCCGTCACCGTCGCGGTGCAGGACTTCGAGTTCATGGGCGGCTCGCTCGGCATGGCGGCGGGCGAGGCGATCATCGCCGGCATGACGCACGCCATAGAGAAGCGCACGCCCTTCATCATCTTCACCGCCTCCGGCGGCGCGCGCATGCAGGAGGGCATGTTCTCGCTGATGCAGATGCCGCGCACCACAATCGCCGTGCGCCGGCTGCGCGAGGCGCGCCTGCCCTATATCGTCGTGCTCACCAATCCGACGACCGGCGGCGTCACCGCCTCCTACGCCATGCTGGGCGACATTCACATCGCCGAGCCCGGCGCGATCATCGGCTTCGCCGGCGCGCGCGTCATCGAGCAGACGATTCGCGAGAAGCTGCCCGAGGGTTTTCAGCGCGCCGAATATCTGCGCGACCATGGCATGGTGGATATGGTGGTGCCGCGCACGCAAATGCGCGAGACGCTGGCCCGGCTCTGCGCGCTGCTGACCAAAGCGCCGCGCCGCGCGGCTTGACGGAACGAAAGCAGATATCATGGATCAGCGCGACGCGATTCTGACGCGCTTGCTGGACCTTCATCCCAAGAAGATCGATCTGTCGCTCGGACGGACCGAATGGCTGCTGGCCGAAATGGGCCATCCCGAGCGCCGGCTGCCGCCGATCATCCATGTCGCCGGCACCAATGGCAAAGGCTCGACGCTGGCCTTTCTGCGCGCCATTCTGGAGGCCGCCGGACAGCGCGCGCATGTCTACACCTCGCCGCATCTCTTGCGCTTCAACGAGCGCATCCGCCTCGCCGGAACGCTGGTGGACGACGCCCGCCTGCAAAAGGCGCTGGAAGATTGCGAGCGCGCCAATGGCCAGCGGCCGGTGACCTTCTTCGAGATCACGACCGTCGCCGCCTTCACCCTTTTCGCCGAGGAGCCCGCCGATTGGCTGCTGCTGGAGACGGGCCTCGGCGGGCGCTATGATTCGACCAATGTGATCGAGAGCCCCAAGGCGACGATCATCACCTCCATCTCGCGCGACCATCCCGAGTTTCTCGGCGATACGATCGAGAAGATCGCCTATGAGAAAGCCGGCATTTTGAAGCGCGGCGCGCCCGCGATCATCGGCTTTCAGCAGCATGACGGCGCCCGCGACGTGCTGGAGCGCGAGGCGCGGCGCGTCGGCGCGCCGCTCTCCATCGCCGGCGAGGATTTCCATATTCGCGAGGAGAACGGCCGCTTCGTCTATGAGGACGAACGCGGCCTGCTCGATCTGCCATTGCCGCGCCTGCCCGGCCGCCACCAGCATGCCAACGCCGCCGGCGCCATAGCCGCGCTGCGCGCCGTCGCGCCGCATATCGGCGCCGAGCATATCGAGGCGGGCCTCACCCGCGCCGAATGGCCCGCGCGGCTGCAATTGCTCTCGCGTGGACGGGTGGCGGATCTGGTGCCGCCGGGCTCGGAAGTCTGGCTCGACGGCGGCCATAATGACGATGGCGGCCGCGTGCTCGCCGAGGCCATGGCGCAATTCGAGGAGAAGAACGCCCGCCCGCTGGTCTTCGTCTGCGGCGCGCAGGTGACGAAGGACATTCGCGCGCTGATAAAGCACTTCGTCGGCCTCGCCGGCGAGGTCGTCGCCGTGCCGGTGGAAGGCGAGCATAAGAGCTGGCCGCCGGAAGAGATCGCCGCCCTGGCCTGCGCCGAGGGCATGAGATCGGCGGCCGCGCAGAGCGTGGAGGAGGCGCTGGCGATCATCGCGCAGCGCAGCTATGCGGTTCCGCCGCGCATATTGATCGCCGGCTCGCTCTATCTCGCCGCCGGCGTGCTGGCGCTGAACGGCTCCGTCATAGAGTGACAGGACTCTCCCTTCTCCTGCTTGCGGGAGAAGGTGGCCCCGCGAAGCGGGGTCGGATGAGGGTCAGCGCTAATACATCTGGCTATTTCAATATGTTGCCTCTGTTCGGACCATCCGCCTCGCCACGGCGTGGATAGCCGCGACAAGCGCGGCCATGACGCTCGCAAAATGTCGCTCATCGTCCCACGTTCATAGCTGAGAATTTTCATGGGGCCGCTCCGTCGTCTCGCTTTTTCGCGCAAGCGCTCGCCCGAACATAAGGAGCCCAGCCGCGGGCGCCCACTCGAATTCGCCTACGGCGCCACTTGGATTTCGGAAGAATTTGCTCCACAAGCGTCCTGCCTCTCCCGCCGCGGGCCGAGGCGAGATCGAAAGAGCGCCTGATCGATGACCCTTATGTTGACGAGCGTCGCCAGCGTGGCGGAAGCCGAGATCGCCGCCGCCGGCGGAGCGGACGTCATCGACTGCAAGGACGCCGCCCGCGGCGCTCTCGGCGCTCTGCCGTCGGCCGAGATCGCGGCGATCCTGCGCGCCGTCGCCGGCCGGCGCCCCGTCAGCGCCGTCGTCGAGCTTCCGCATGATCCGGCCGCGGCGATCGAGGAGACCGCGGCGCTCGGCGTCGCTTTCGTCAAATTCGCGCTGCCGGCGACGCCGGACGCCGATGCGCTGATCGCGGCGCTGGCGCCGATCGCGCAGCGCGTGCGGCTCGTCGCCGTGCTCTTCGCCGATCTCGGGCCGGACCTCGACGTGCTGCCGCGCCTCGCCGCGGCGGGCTTCGCTGGCGCGCTGCTGGACACGGCGCACAAGGGCAAGGGAAGGCTCATCGAGCATTTCGACATTGGCGCGCTCTCCTCCTTCGTCGAGCGCTGCCATGCGCTGGGCCTCGAGGCGGGGCTCGCCGGCTCGCTGGAGGCGCCGGATGTGCCGCGACTTCTGGTGACGGGCGTCGATGTGATGGGCTTTCGCGGCGCCCTCTGCCGCGACCACGACCGCAAGAGCGCGCTGGACGCCGGCGCCGTCGCGCTGATCCGCGACCTCATCCCCGGCGGCCCGGCGCGGGCGAGCGGCAAGGGCTCGGCGCTCGCCGCCAATGTCGATTGGTCGCTGGTCGTCGGCCACGGCTATCTCGAGAGCCGCGAGCGCACGCGCGAGGTGGACCATGTCTTCGTGCGCGATCTCGTCATTCCGGTCGAGATCGGCGCCTATGATTTCGAGCGCGGCCGCACGCAGCGGGTGCGCTTCAACGTCGATGTCGACGTGACGCGCGTCTCCGCCGGCGGCGACGACATGCGCAATGTCTTCTCCTATGACGTCATCATGGACGCGATAAAGATGATCCTCGCCTCGGGCCACATAGAGCTCGTCGAGACGATCGCCGAGCGCCTCGCCGAGCTGGTGCTGCGGCACGAGCGCGTGCAGGCGCTGACCGTGCAGGTGGAGAAGCTCGACGTCGCGCCTGGCGCGGTCGGCATTCGAATCCGGCGCGAGCGCCAAGCCGAGACCGCCAAGGTTCACAACCTCTTTCCGGGCCTTCCCGATGCCGCCGAGCCCGAGCGCTGAGACGCGGCCTCTCGTCGTCAAGCTCGGCGGAAGCCTCGCCGCCTCCCCCGCCTTGCGCCGATGGCTGGCGGCGTTGCGGCGCTATCCCGGCCCTCTCAGCATCGTTCCCGGCGGCGGCCCTTTCGCCGACGCCGTGCGCAGCGCGCAAGAGGCGCTGCGCTTCTCCGACGCGGCCGCGCATGACATGGCCATAATGGCCATGGAGCAATATGGGCGCGCATTATGCGACCTCGAGCCGGGCCTCCGTCCCGCCGCGACGCTGCGGGAGGCGACGGCCGCTCATGCGCAGGGCGCGATCGCAGTCTGGAGCCCGGTTGCGATGACGCGCGCCAATCCCCAGATTCCAGCGAGCTGGGACATGACGTCCGACAGTCTCGCGGCCTGGTATGCGCATGAGGCGGGAGCGCGCGCGTTGCTGCTCGTGAAAAGCGTGGATTGGCGCGCGTCCCCACCTCCCCCTCGAGGGGGGAGGTCGAGCGCCGCAGGCGCTCGGGAGGGGGTGAAGTCCCGAGTCTCGGGAGCGACCCCACCCCGGACCGCTCCGCGGTCCGACCCTCCCCCTGAAGGGGAGGGTGAGGGCGCAGCATCCATCGTCGATCCCTGCTTCGCGCAATATGCGCGCGGGCTCGACGTCTATATCGCCGGCCCCGCGGCCTTGCGCGAGGCGCCTGAAACTTTCGCACGCGGCGGCCTTCCCGGCGCGCGCTTCGATTTCACCAGAGAGCAAAGCATCGCATCATGAAAAAGGTCGTCACGCCGCGCTGGGGCTGGGCGCTCACCGGCTCGGGACATTTCTTCACCGAATGTCTCGACATCATCCGCTCGCTCGACCATGTCGATCTCTTCGTCAGCAGAGCGGCGGCGGAAGTCATCCGCATGTATAAGCACAGGCTCGAGGACATGCCGGACCATGTGCGCGTGTTCAAGGACACGACGGCGAGCTCGGTTCCGGTCGGCGGCTTCTATCACAGCTATTACCACACGCTGATCGTGGCGCCGGCGACCTCCAACACCGTCGCCAAATTCGTCTATGGCATCTCCGACAATCTCGCGACCAATGTCTTCGCCCAGGCCGGCAAATGCCGCGTGCCGACGGTGGTGTTCGCCTGCGACACGGCGCCGGAGCTGGAGACGCAGGCGCCCGATCGCAAGGTGATGGTCTATCCCCGCCGCATCGACCTCGAGAACACCGACAAGCTGAAGACCTTCGAGGGGACGCAGGTCGCCGAGAGCCTCGCCGCTCTGCATGAGGCCGTCGAGCGCCGGCGCCGCGAGCTTTCCGCTCGGGAGCCGATCGGGAATGTCTGAGCGCCTGCTGTTCCTCACCGGCCATCTCGCCCTGCCGCGCCTCGAGCGCATGCTGGCGGGCTTCGGCGAGGAGGCGAGGGACTGGCGCATCCACGACATTGGCGTGAAGGTCGCGGCGCTGATGACGCAGGAGATCATCCTGCGCCGCCTGCCGCGCCCGCTCGAGGCCGATCGCGTCATATTGCCGGGCCGCTGCCGCGCCGATCTTTCCGCGTTGGCTGAAGCCTTCGGCGCCCCTTTCGAGCGCGGGCCGGAGGAGATCGCCGATCTTCCGGCGTTCTTGGGCAAGCGCGGCGGCAAGGCCGATCTGACGCGCCATGACATGCGCATTTTCGCCGAGATCGTCGACGCCTCCATCATGAGCGTGGAGGAGGTCGTCGCGCGCGCGACGACGCTGAAAGAGGCGGGCGCTGACGTCATCGATCTCGGCTGCCTGCCGGACACGCCGTTTCCGCATATGGAAGAGACGATCGGGGCGCTGAAAGCGCGCGGCTTTTCCGTCAGCCTCGATTCAGCGAAGCGTGAGGAATTGGAGCGCGGCGCGCGCGCCGGCGCCGATCATCTCTTGAGCCTCGACGAGCATACGCTCTCACTATTGCCGGATAATTCGCCGCTCGTTCCGATCCTCGTGCCCAATCCGCACGGCGATCTCGACTCACTGCAACGCGCCGCGCGCATCGCCGAGAGCCGCGGCATTTCTTATATTCTCGATCCGATCCTCGATCCCATTCACTTCGGCCTCGCCGCCTCCATTGAGCGCTATGTCGAGACGCGCCGCCGCGAGCCCTGCGCCGAAATGATGATGGGCACGGGCAATCTCACCGAATTGACCGACGCCGATTCCTCGGGCGTCACGGCCGTTCTGCTGGGCCTGTGCTCGGAGCTGGACATTCGCCATCTGCTCACCGTGCAGGTGAGCCCGCACACGCGCCGCACCGTGCAGGAGCATGACGCCGCGCGGCGCATGCTGTTCGCCGCGCGCGCCGACGCCGCCCTGCCCAAGGGCTATAGCGACGCGCTGCTGCAAATCCACGACAAGCGGCCCTACGCCGCGACGCCGGAGGAGATCGCCGAGCTCGCGCGCGAGCTGCGCGACGAGAATTTCCGCATAGAGGTCGCGGCCGACGGCATTCACATTTACGCGCGCGGCTTTCATCGCGTGGCGCAGGACGCCATGTCGCTCTTTCCCGAGCTCGGGGTCGAGAAGGACGGCGCCCACGCCTTCTATCTCGGCGCGGAACTGATGAAGGCGGAAATCGCTTTTCGTCTCGGCAAGCGCTATCGGCAGGACGAGCCGCTGGACTTCGGCTGCGCCTCGGATCGATCGCAGGAGGACGAGACGCGCCAGCGCGAGGCCGGGCATACGCTGCGCAAGGCGAGGGAATGATGGATATCTCACGGGACCCGAGCGGGAGCAGCAGCCGATGCCGATGATCCGCGAATGCATCGTCACCACGGTCGGCCCCACGGGCCAGCATCACATCGCGCCGCTCGGGCTCATCGAGCAGGACGAGTTCTGGGTCATCGCGCCCTTCCGCCCCTCGACGACGCTCGCCAATCTCGAGGCCGCGCCCTTCGCCACGGCGAGCTTCATCGACGATGTGCGCATCTTCGCCGGCTGCGTCTGTGGCAAGAGCGGCTGGCCGATGGAGCCGGTCCCCGATTGGCCGGCGCCGCGCCTTTCCGCCGCCCTCACCCACGCCGAATTGGAAGTCGTCCGTAACGAGGCCGACCCGCAGCGGCCGCGCTTTTTCTGCCGGATAAGAAAAATCGTCTCCCACAAGCCCTTTTTGGGGTTCAACCGCGCGCAATCGGCGGTCGTCGAGGCCGCTATTCTGGCGACGCGGCTCGGAATGCTTCCCCGCGAAAAAATCGACACAGAATTGGCCTATCTCCGCATAGCGATCGACAAGACGGCCGGTGCCGCCGAGCGCGAGGCGTGGGAGCTGGTGACGGCCAAGATCGAGGCTTATCTTCAAACACAGTCGGAATGACCGATTCGCCCCTCGAGGGCGGAACGGCGCGGCGCGCCGGCGGCTCGCTCGATTAAATTTCGACACAAATTTTCACGAAGGATGGACCATGTCCGAAGCTATGACGACAGAGCATCTCGAGCACGCGGAGCATGCCGAGCATGTCGCGCATGAAGGCACGCCCTTCATGACGCAGGTCTCGATGACGATCGCTGTTTTCGCCGTCGTCGCCGCGACCATCGGCAGCCTGGAGACGATCGAGACCGCCGCCACGCTCGGCGCGCAGAACGCCGCCGCGCTCAGCCAGAGCAAGGCGAGCGATCAATGGGCCTTCTTCCAGGCCAAGAGCATCAAGAAGAGCGTCAATGACGCGGTCTCCAAGCAGGGCGGCCCGCAGGCCGATCAGCTCTCCCGCGAAGCCAAGCGCTATGACGACGAGAGCAAGGCGATCAAGACCGACGCCGAAGCGCTCGAGCATCGCGTCGAGGAGCATTTGCACGAGGCCGAGCATCACGAGCATCGCCATCACATTCTGACGGTGGCGGTGACGCTGGTGCATGCGGCGATCGCCATTGCGACCATCGCGATCATCACCCGCGGGCGCAGATGGCCGTGGTATTCCGGCCTCGCTCTCGCCGCCTCTGGCGTTCTTCTCGCCGGCTACGCCTATATTTGAGCGCAGCGCTTCGGCCGGGGCCGCGGCGCAGGGTCGCGGCCGCCCCGGCCGAAGCCGGCTCAAAATCCGCGCATTGCCGAGTTTTCGTTCATTTTTCGTAGACTTGTCTCATTTTCAGCGACGACGGGCGCGCGCCGAGCCCGTCTCGCCGCCAGCGGAGCGTGGGTTGCTTTTTCAGCCGCGATCGCAATCTCTCCGCTTGTGGAGTGCCTCCGATGTCTGCATTGAGCGAATGGCTCTTCGGCGTCGACAATCTGACGCCGCATGGTTTCTGCCTCCTCTGGGAGCCGGGCCTCATCTGGCTCTTCGCGATCTCCGACGGCTTGATCGCGCTGGCCTATTTCTCCATCCCACTGGCGCTGGTCATCATCGGGCAGAGACGCGCGGACCTCGTGTTTCGGCCCCTGCTATGGCTGTTCGCCGCCTTCATCCTGCTCTGCGGCGCCACACATTGGCTCGATGTCGTGACCTTGTGGAAGCCGGTCTATGGCGTGCAGGGACTCGTCAAGGCGGCGACGGCGCTCGTCTCGCTCGGGACATCGATCGCGCTGTGGTGGTGGCTGCCGAGCTTTCTGGCTCTGCCCTCGCCCGATCAGCTGCGCAGGGCCAACGCCGCGCTGCTGGAGAGCGAGGAGCGGCTCGCCCATGCGCAGAAGATGGAGGCGATCGGCCAGCTGACCGGCGGCATAGCGCATGATTTCAACAATGTGCTGCAGGTGGTCATCGGCTCGCTCGGCGTCATAGAGCGGCAATTGGCGCGCGGGCGCGCCGAGGAGATCGGCCCCTCGGTGGCCGCCATTCGCAAGGCGGCGAGCTCGGCCTCCAATCTCATCGATCGTCTCCTCGCCTTCTCCCGCCGGCAGACGCTGCTGCCGCGCGTCATAGAACCGGACAGGCTGGTCGTCGGCCTCGAAGATATGCTGCGGCGCACGCTCGGCTCGGGCGTCGAGCTCGATCTGCGGCTCGGCCGCTGCCGGCGCAGCGTCGTCTGCGATCCGTCGCAGCTCGAGAGCGCGCTGCTCAACCTCGCCATCAATGCGCGCGACGCCATGCCGGCCGGCGGCGTCCTCGAGATCGCGACCGCAGATCGCCGCTTGGACGCCGACCCCGCCGACCCTGATCTCACGCCCGGCGATTATGTGGAGATCAGCGTGAAAGACAATGGCGCCGGCATGAGCCGCGAGGTGCTGGCGCATGTCTTCGAGCCTTTCTTCACCACCAAGCCGACCGGGCGCGGCACTGGCCTCGGCCTCTCGCAGATCTATGGTTTCGTGAAGCAGTCCGGCGGCTTCGTGCGCATCGACAGCGCGCCCGGAAAAGGGACCAACGTGCGCCTCTATCTGCCCGGCCGCGACCCGCCGGACCTCGCGCCGGCCGAGGCGGTCGCCGCCCCGGAGGTCGCGGAGCAGAAGCAAGATTACGCCGCGCTCTGCGGAAAGACGCTGCTCGTCGAGGATCAGCTGGAGGTGCGCCTGCAGATCGCCGACGCGCTCGAGGAGATGGGCTGCGATGTCATAGAGGCCGATGACGGAAGCGCCGGGCTGAAGGTGCTCGAATCGGGCGAGAGCTTGCGCCTGCTGGTCACGGATGTCGGCCTGCCGGGCGTCAGCGGGCGCCATCTGGCCGAAGCCGCCCGCGCCGCTCACCCCGATCTCCCGATCCTGCTCATCACCGGCTATGCCGGCAAATCGCTCGACAGCCTCGATCTCACATCGCACATCGAAGTTTTGCGCAAGCCCTTCACGCTCGAGGAGCTGACCGAGCGCGTGCGCATATTGCTGGCGCGCGCCGCCGCCGCGGAATAATCCGCTCAGCCGGAGGCGAGCAAAGCGACTGCGCAGGCCGGCGCGCAATCGGCGGCGGCGCTCGCGGCCTCCGGGACCGCATCGATGAATTCGGCGATGTCGCGATAGGCGCGGCCTTCGGAGAGAGCCAGGCGCGCGACGAGCGCGCGGCCGACGCCGGCGCCGATGATGGGCGCGTCTTCCGCCACCGCCGCGCGCGAGCGCAGCAGCGCGATCTGATCCTCGATCGAGCGCATTTGCGCGCGGGCGAGAAAATCCGCGAAGGCGCGCCATTGCGCGGGCGAGGCCTCGGCGGCGTCGCGACCGGCGAGGCGCGCGAGACGGGCGATCGATTCGGCGACGCTCTTGCCGCGCCCGTCCGCGGTCGGCTCGGCGTCCTCTGCGGCGAGATCGCCGGTCGCGCGGCGCACATCGGCCATGGTCGCGAAATTCTCACGCGCCGGCGGCGTCCAGCGGCCCGCAAAGGGCGCGAGCGTCACGCCGGCGAGCGGATCGCCGCGCGAGAAGCCCGTATAGACCAGCTCGCCATTGGCGAGGCGCTCGGCGTCGCCGCCGCCGACGGCGCAGACGCGGCCGCCGGAAATGGGGACGAGATCGGTCGTCGTCGAGCCCATGTCGATGAACAGCGCTTGCGGGAGTCGCCGCGCGACCAGCTCCGCGCTCGCCCGCCAATTGGCGGAGGCGATGGCCTGCGCCGCGGGGCGCACCTCGGCGAAGGGAAGGAAGCCGCCCTCCCCGGCGTAGAACAGCGTCTCGCCCTTCACGCGCCGGGCGACCGCGGATGCGATGGCGGCGACGCCGGCGGCGCGAGTCTCGAAAGCGTCGGAGAGCTCGGCCGTCATGGTGATGGCGAATCGATCGGCCGCGCCGAGGCGGGCGACCGCCTCCTCTATCGCGCCCTCGAGCCGCGCGAGGCCGTAATGCGGATTGCAGGGCAGCAGCAGCACCTCGACGATCCGCCCGTCAATGGCGCGCGCGGCCTTGAGATGCGCGCCGCCTATGTCGAAGCCGATGACGCTGGCCATGAGCCTTTCCGTTTCGATCGGCGCGTCGCGCGCGCCTTTAAAAAGCAAAAGGGGAGCCGCGAACGGCTCCCCCGATGATTCGTGATCCGGTCGAAGCCGTCAGTTGGCGCCGAAAGGATGCTTGACGTCGTTGCGCTTGGCGACGACCTCGGCGGCCTTCGGCTCGCCCTTGACGGCGCGGGCGATGGCTTCCTTGGTGGCCTGATAGTTGTACTCTTGGATCTTCTTGTCGTCGCTCGCGTCCCAATGGATGAACACGCCGACCGAGATGAAGACGTCATCGGCCTCGGCGAGCGGGATCACGCCCTCGGCGACCGAATCGGCGACCGCCTTGGCGACGCCGGCCTGCGCCGGTCCGAACATCTGAACGGCCTGCTTGGCGTTCTTGATGGTGACCTTGTTGAACAGGATCGTGTTCGGCTTGGCCAGCAGGTTCGGCGCGACGACGGCGAGCAGCGTCGTGAAGCCGTCCTTGTTGTTGACCAGCGCATTGGCGAAGGCGGTCTCGGCGGCGCTGCCGCGCGGTCCGATCAGCAGGTCGATGTGAGCGACCTCATTGCCTTCGCCGACGAGCGACTCGCCGACCAGAAGCTTGTTGATCACGGCCATTTTCTTTTCCTTATGGCTTATCGCTGGGGGAATCCGAGCGAGGGAAGACGAGCCGCCGTCATCAATCATTTTCGCATGACAGCGGCAAGTCGGGACGAAACCGTCGGGACGAGGCCCGATCCAGATTCGAGCGGCTCAGAGCAGGCTGCGCGCCAGCGCGAAAGCGTGGCGGAAGTCGAGACGCAGCGGCTTGTCGGAAGTGGTCATCTGCCGGAAGAGACCGGCCTCCGTTCCGTATTTGATGTCGCCGATGGCGAGCGCGCCGATGCCGAGCGCGCCCGACGGCAGCTCGACGCCCTTGTCGTGCAGCTTGACGCCCTCGACGCCGAGCGGCGGCACGGCGTTGACGTCCGCGGCGATGAGCAGCGATTTGGCGGCGGCGAGATCTTCCGCGGACAGAACCTGCACGCCGGCGCGGGCCGCGCAGAGCGCGATCTCATGCTCGACGAGGAGCGCGCGCACCTGCTCGGCCTTGCTGCCGTCGGCGGGCGTCACCTTCACGCCGAAGCGCTTCTCGATCTCGTCGGCCTGGGCGGTCACGCGCTCGAGGCCGCTATAGCCGACGATCGTCACCTCGGCGCCCTCGAGCGCGGCGATGACGGCGGAGGAATAGCCGACGACGCCGGTCGCGCCATAGACGACGATCTTGGCGCCCTTGAGCTCGCGGCCCTTCTTCTCGCGCAGCACCTTCTCGACGAAGGCGACCATGGCGCCGGCGGTGGTGAAGGAGCCATAAGGGTCGGCGAACAGCGAAATCTCGAAGGGCTTCAGCAGCGCCTTCTCGGCGGCGTCCAGCATGTCGAGCGCGAGCACGGCGTCACGGCCGGCGAAGAAAATTCCGGTGCGCAGGGCGGCCGAGGGCGCGCGGGAGAACATCGCGTCCTGCACCAGCGCCGTCACCTCGTCGAGAGTGACATTCGTATAGGGGACCGCCACGTCGAAGCCCGCGTCGAGCGCCATGTTGACGTCGAACGGGCTCATATGCTTCAGCGTGCTCAACATATGAAGGATCGATTTGGCGGCCATGGGAAATTCCTAACCTTTCTGTCCTTGCCGGCGTGCGAGCGCGCTGCGCGCCCTGCGTGACGCTCGAGCTTAGCCAAGCTTTCGGATGAGCGATACCGGGACGGCGGGCGCGGGCGGAGCCCGGTCTCGAATGGCGAGACGCATAGACCGCAGAACGGGACGAATGTCCAGCCTATTGTCCCGGCGCTGGACAGCGCAGGCGCGGCGGCCGCCTCAATAGCCGAAAGGCGAGGACCCGAAGGAGGAGCCGGCGCCGGGCGGATCGAAGCGATAGCCGTCGGCGCCCCAGACCGGCGCCGGGCGCACGGGCGCGGCATAGGCGGGCGCAGGCGCGGCGTAGGCAGGACCCGCGTAGGCGGGAGCGGCGGCCGGCGGCGGCGCATAGGCCGGACGGCGGGCGGAGCGCCTGGCCTCGGCGGGAGCAGCGGCGACGAGCGCGCCGGCGAGCAGGACGATCGCAAAGCCGCCGATTTTCATGATCCATGCCCCCATCGGCCGCAGATGCGGCTCCGCTGGGGAAAATCGGGCGGCGCAAGGCGGCGTCAAGGCCCCGCGCGAGGGCTTATAGGAAAGCGCTTTTCTCGAGATATTTTATTGCCATCGGCTCGAGCTGGGCGCATTCTTCGCGCCCATGTCGGACGAGGCGTCTCTGCTCGCGGCCAACGCCGCTTATTATCGAGCCTTCGTCGCCGCGGACCTGGATGGGATGGCGGCGATCTGGGGCGATGAGGAAATCTGCTGCATCCATCCCGGCTGGCCGCCGATCTTCGGACGCGAGCAGGTGCTGGCCTCCTTCCGCGAAATTTTGCGCAATCCCATGCAGGACCCGGTTCTGCGCCGCAGCGAGCGCGCGCTGCTCAGCGGCTCCGAGGGACGCATCGTCTGCATAGAGATGGTCGGCCAGGCGGCGCTCGTCGCCACCAACAGCTTCCGGCTCGTCGATGGCGCGTGGCGGCTGGTGCATCATCAGGCGAGCCCACTAATGGTCCAGAGCGAGCCGCCGCCGACCCCGCAGGCGCCGCCGACGCGCTCGCTGCATTGACGGCAGGTTCGCCGAAGCTTCACAGGATCGCCATGAAGGCGACATCCCCTGTTGACCTTTCGCCGCCCCTGCCTCTATAAGTCCGCCCAACCAAGGGCTCGCCCCCCGGGGCGCGGGGCCTTTGCGCGATTTTCATGTCATACGGCCATCGAATGGCGCGGCCTCCCGCGCTCTGCGCCGATCGAAAGGAAAAGACAATGTCCCGCCGTTGCGAACTGACCGGCAAAGGCGTGCAGACGGGCAATCTCGTCAGCCACTCCAACCGCAAGACGCGCACCCGCTTTCTGCCCAATCTGGTCAATGTGACGCTGTCCTCGGACGCGCTGGCGCGCTCCGTGCGTCTTCGCGTCTCGGCGGCGGCTCTGCGCTCGGTCGAGCATCGCGGCGGCCTGGACGGCTTCCTCGTCAAGGCGCGCGACACGGAACTCTCCGACGACGCCCGCGCGCTGAAGCGCGAGATCGTCAAGAAGCTAGCGACCGCCCCCGCGACCGCCTGATCTCGACGGCCTCGGATGCGAGCCTGAAGGCTCGCTCTCATCCGAAAGCGAAGACAAATAGACCCCGCGCCCTGGACAAGAGCGCGGGGTCTTTCCTGTTGCGGCCGCCCTTGCCGACGCGAGCCCCCAGCCACGCGCCGACAATCGCTCTGGGCGGCGTGTCAGCCCCAGATCGACAAAGCTACGCTGAGCAGCAGGGGAAGGGTGGCCAGCGAGAAGATCGCGGCGACGCAGAGAACCCTCTGGACGTCGAGCGGCTCGTGAGACGCCGCGGGCAATCCCGCATTTCGAACTTTGCCAAAGGAAATCATACGCAACTCCCTCGTCACTCCCGGACGGCCGATCGCTCGGACATCCGATCGTCACTGCACGCGCACCAGACGGTCGCGCCGAAATATTAATGCAACAGCCGCCCTGAAGGTTCCCCGCCGACTCGTTTTCGGCGCGGTTGAGCGCTGGTTGCGAAATTAACTCGCTTTAAACTCATTCACCATTCGGTGAACTACGAGAGGCGATTCGCGGCGACGAGCGCCCCCCGAGCGCCCCCTCCCTCACCCTCCCCCGCTTCGCGCACGGCTGTCCGGGGAATGAGTCGATAGGTCGCGGGCGCATGCCCGGCTTTCCCGAGAGTTTCGGGGTACTTTCTGGTTGTCGAGACTCAGAAAGAAAGAGCCGGACATGCGCCTCGAGAATAGCGTCTTCGTCGAGCTTCTCAAACCGATCGATCGTCGCAGCTTCCAGAAGATCGTGGATCGTCACGGCGGCGACGCCTACGACAAATCCTTCAGGAGCTGGAGCCATCTGGTGGCGCTGATCTTCGCGCAGCTGGGCGCGGTCGTCAGCCTGCGCGCCCTCGTCGCCGCCTTCAACGCCGAGGCCAATGGGCATTATCACCTGGGCGTCGGGCGTTTCGCGCGCTCGACGCTCGCCGAAGCCAGCGCCCGCCGGCCCGTCGCCGTCTTCGCCGATCTCTTCGCTCTGCTCGCCGCGACGCTCGACCGCAAGACGCGGCGCGAGGGAGCCGAGATGCTCCGCCTCATCGACTCGACCCCCATCCCTTTGAGCAAGTTCCATGCGTTCGCCCGCTCCAACGGCCGCATCCACGGGCTCAAAATGCATGTCGCCTATGATCGCGGGGCCGACCGTCCCTATCGCGTCGAGGTGACGCTCGCCAATGTCAATGATGTCACCATCGGCAAGAAGACGCCGATCGAGGCGGGCGCCACCTATGTCTTCGACAAGGGCTATTATGATTTCAAATGGTGGAAGGGCATTCACGACGCCGGGGCGCTCTTCGTCACGCGGCCAAAGACCAACACGCGATTGAAGGTCGTCGCCGAACGGCCGCTCGATAAGACCCGCGGCGACGGCTTCACCGTGCTCGCGGACAGCGAGGTCGCGCTGGCCAGCAAGGGCGATTCCAAGCTGCGGATGCGCCTGCGCCGCATCCGCATCGAGCGCGACGCGGCGAGCCGGACGAAATCGCCGATCATCGAGGTGATCACCAACGACATGACCCGCGATGCGGTGGAGATCGCCGCGCTCTACAAGGCGCGCTGGGCGATCGAGCTGCTGTTCCGCTGGCTGAAGCAGCATCTCTCGATCCGCAAGTTCTTGGGCAAGAACGAGAACGCCATCAAGCTTCAGCTGCTGGCGGCGATGATCGCCTTCCTGCTGCTGCGCATCGCCGCGCACAGCCACGGCGTCACTCTGCCGCCGCTGCGCTTCGCCGAGCTGGCTGGCCGCTTCCTGTTCGCGCGCCGGCCCGTCGCATCGATCGACGAGCCGCCGCCCAAATATCGCGTGCCGAGCCGGTGGAAGTCCGACTGCCAGATCGAGATGATCTATGCCTGAGTTTCCCCGGACAGCCGTGTGCGAAGCGGGGGAGGGAAGGCGGCGACGTGACGCGAAATGTCGATGAAGCGCGAAATCTACTCCCTCTCCCGCGCAGCGGGGGAGGGCTGGGGAGGGGGCGCTACGCAACCCCTCACGGCGCCGCGGCGAGGACGCGCGGCCGCTGCGGCGCCGAGCGTTGCGGGGCGCGCGCCGGAGCGGGAGCGGCGTTCTCGCTGAACAGCTCGGCGAGCTTCTCGGTCATCGCGCCGCCCAATTCCTCCGCGTCGACGATGGTCACGGCGCGGCGGTAATAGCGCGTCACATCATGGCCGATGCCGATGGCGATCAGCTCCACAGGCGATTTGGTCTCGATCTCCTGAATGATGTGCCGCAAATGGCGCTCGAGATAATTGCCCGGATTGACCGACAGAGTGGAATCGTCGACCGGGGCGCCGTCGGAGATCATCATCAGAATGCGGCGCTGCTCCTGCCGCGCCAGCAGGCGGCGATGCGCCCAGTCGAGCGCCTCCCCGTCGATATTCTCCTTCAGAAGGCCCTCGCGCATCATCAGGCCCAGATTGCGGCGCGCGCGCCGCCAGGGCGCATCGGCGGCCTTGTAGATGATGTGGCGAATGTCGTTGAGCCGGCCGGGGTTCGGCGGCTTGCCGTCGGCGATCCAGCTCTCGCGCGATTGGCCGCCCTTCCAGGCCTTGGTGGTGAAGCCCAAAATCTCCACCTTCACGCCGCAGCGCTCCAACGTGCGCGCGAGAATATCGGCGCAGGTCGCCGCCACAGTGATCGGCCGGCCGCGCATGGAGCCCGAATTGTCGAGCAGCAGAGTGACCACAGTGTCGCGGAAATTCGTGTCCTTCTCGCGCTTGAAGGAGAGCGGCTGCTGCGGATCGATGACGACGCGCGGCAGGCGCGCAGGATCGAGCATCCCCTCCTCGAGATCGAACTCCCAGGCGCGGTTCTGCTGCGCCATCAGCCGCCGCTGCAGGCGATTGGCGAGCCGGCCGACGACGGAGGAGAGATGCAGGAGCTGCTTGTCGAGATAGGAGCGCAGGCGATCGAGTTCCTCGGCGTCGCAGAGATCCTCCGCCTTCACCGTCTCGTCGAAGCGAGACGTATAGGCCCTGTATTCGCCGCCGGAGCGATCGGACGAGGAGGTCGGCGGCCGCCGCGTCTCCATCGCCTCGTCCACATCGCCGGAGTCGATCTCCTCCAGCATCTCGCTGTCGAGAATCTCGGCGGCTTCGCTCTCGCCCTTCTCCAGCGCCTCCTCGGAGGCGGTGGCGGTGTCCATCTCGGAGGAGCCGGACTGCTTGTCCTCCTCGGTCTCCTCGCCCTCGGCCTCATCGGGATTTTGCGGCTGGTCCTCGCTCGGCTCCTCGGCGTCCTCCTCGCCGCCCGCGCTCTCGCCCTCGAGCTCGAGCGACGCGAGCAGGCGATGCGCGAGCTGCGCGAAGCCGCGCTGATTCTCGAGCGCCGAGACGAGCTTGTCGAGATCGGCGCCGGCGCGCTCCTCGATCCAGGGGCGCCAGAGATCGACCGCCTTGCGGCCATGCGGCGGCGGCGCGATGCCGGTCAGGCGCTCGCGCGCGATGAGCGCCAGAGCGTCCTCGAGCGGCGCGTCCTCGCGCGTCTCGATCTCGGAGAAGCGGGCGCGCTGATAGCGATCGTCGAGCATGGCGCCGATATTGGCGGCGACGCCATCCATGCGGCGCGAGCCGATCGATTCGACGCGCGCCTGCTCCAGCGCGTCGAAGGCGGCGCGGGCGTCGGGCGACTGCGGCTGCACGCGGCGATGCACCGCCTCATCGTGGCAGGCGAGGCGCAGAGCGATGGAATCGGCGTGACCGCGCACAATGGCGGCGTCCTGGGCGGTGAGCTTGCGCGGCGGCTCCGGCAGGCGCGCCTTGGCCTTGTCGTCGGCGCCGAGCAGCATGGCGCGCTCCGGCGAGAAGGAGACTTCCAGCTCCGCGCGCTTGGCCATGGCGCGCATCGCGCCGGCGACGGCGCGCTTGAACGGCTCCTGCGGAGCCTCCTTCGGCGAGGCTGGTTTGCGATTGGATGCCATGGAAGTCCGTTCGATCGTGAGCTCTGCGTCCGCCGCGGGCGAATGCGCCTATATAGCCTATGCCGGATCGGCAGTTATGAAAATCGGCGAAGACGCAATCACGCGCGAATTCCGGCAAAGCACGAATTTCTCCTTCGTAATCAGCGATTTGAGCCTGCATATGACGGAAAGATGACGCAATCTCATTCTAAGCTATTGAAATTTTTACTGTTTTTTCAAAGCTTCCGGTCAATTTCTCGCGCCGGAAGCCCCCGAATCCGAGCTGAGCCATGTATGAGATCGCCTCCCGATATGGAGTCGTCACCGAATTTCGCGACGTCGACGAACTGTGCTTCAAATGGCAGGTCGAGGCGCCGGTCGGCGGCCTGCCGCCTTATGAGCAGATCGCCCTGGGCAGCCTCGGCCGGCTCGCCGACGATCTGGCGCTGGCGGCGCGCGGCGCGGATGGCGGCTTCGCCTTCTCCTATGGCGGCGGCGCCTTCGAGGCCTGGCTGGGCGCGTCGCTGCGCGGCCTGCGGCTCGACGCGCTGGAGCGCAATTACCGCGACGCCATCGGCGAGGCGCTCGAAGCGGCCGAGGCCAGCAGAACGCCGGCGGCGACGATGGCGCGCAGCATTCGCGGCGGGCTGGTGCAGACTTGCGAGATCGTCGTCTTCCCGCTGTCGAGCCATTGGGGCGCGACGCTGTTTCTCGTCTTCGCGCGCGAGCGGACGTCCAAGCACGATCTCGTCGACGCCATCTATCGCGCCACCGATGGCGGGCTAGCGACGCTCGCCGCCGTCCACGCCGGCCGCGACATCGTCGATTTCGTCATTGTGAGCCTCAACGCCAGCGCCAGCCGGCTCTTCGGCGGCGCCGAGCGCGATCTGCAATGGCGGCGCATCAGCGAGATCGTCCCGGCCTGGATGACCGACGGGACCTTCGAGCGCTTCGCCGCCATTTTCCGATCGGCGCTCCCCGACACATTCGAGGTCGCGCATCGCTCGGCCGAGGGCGTCGCGATGCATTTGCGGCTGTCCGCCGCGCCCATGGGCGATCTCGTCGGCGTGACGCTCACCGACGTCACGCCGCTGAAGGCGCGCGAGGCCTCCTTCCGCCTGCTGTTCGAGAGCAATCCCATGCCCATGTGGGTGCATGATCCGCAGAGCCTGCGCATCATGGCCGTCAATGACGCGGCGGTCGCCCATTACGGCTATGCGCGCGAGCGCTTTCTTCGCTCCACCTTGCTCGACCTCTATGCGGAGGAGGAATGGCCGGCGGTGACGATCGCCCATGAGAGCCCGGCCAATCGCCGTCCCGCGGACCGCATATGGATCAATCGCACAGCGGAGGGGCGCGAGATAAAGGTGCAGAATTACGCGCGCGAGATCGCCTTCGACGATCGTCCGGCGATATTGCTCGCCATCGTCGACGTCACCGAGCAGCGCGAGCAGGCCGCCCGCATCGCCCATCTCGCGCATCACGATCCGCTCACCGGCCTCGCCAATCGCGCGCTCTTCCGCGCGCGGCTGACCGAGGAGCTGCAGCGGCTCGACAATGGCGCGGCGGGCCTCTGCGTGCTCTATCTCGATCTCGACGGCTTCAAGGATGTGAACGACGCCTTCGGCCATCCGGTCGGCGATCGGCTGCTGATCGCCGTCGCCGAGCGTCTGCGCGAGACTCTGGCGCCGGGCGATATGGTGGCGCGCGTCGGCGGCGACGAATTCGCCATCGTGCAAGCGGGCGCCGGAGCGAGCGAGGCGGACCGGCTCGCCGAGCGCATCGTGAGCGCGGCGAGCGTGCCTTATGAGGTCGACGGCCATGTGGTGACGGTGGGCGCCAGCGTCGGCGTCTCGGTCGCGCCGATCGACAGCGGCGACGCCGACACGCTGCTCAAGAACGCCGACATAGCGCTCTACCGCGCCAAGGCGGACGGGCGCGGGCTGCATCGCTTCTTCGAGCCGGAGATGGCGGCCTCCATTCTCGTGCGGCGCACGATGGAGGCCGATCTGCGCCACGCGCTCGCCGCCGGCGAGTTCGAAATCTATTATCAGCCGCTCGTCGACCTGGTGACCAATCGCATCGTCGCCTCGGAGGCGCTGCTGCGCTGGTTCCATCCCATGCGCGGCGCGGTTTCGCCCAATGAGTTCATCCCGCTCGCCGAGGAGACCGGGCTCATCACGCCGATCGGCGAATGGGTGCTGCGCGAGGCCTGCCGCGAGGCGGCGAGCTGGCCGGAGCCGATCGGCGTCTGCGTCAATCTCTCGCCCGCGCAATTTCGCTCGCGCTCGCTGGTGCAGTCGGTTTTATCGGCGCTGGCGGCGAGCGGCCTCGCGCCGCAGCGGCTCGAGCTGGAGATCACCGAATCGGTGCTGCTCGCCGAAAACCACGCCAATCTCGCCGTGCTGCATCAGCTGCGCGGCCTCGGCGTGTGCATATCGATGGATGATTTCGGCACCGGCTATTCCAGTCTCAGCTATCTGCGCTCCTTCCCCTTCGACAAGATCAAGATCGACCGCTCCTTCGTGAAGGAGCTGCCGGAGAATCAGGAATGCGGGGCGATCGTGCGCGCCGTGGCGGGAATCGGGCAGTGCCTCGGCGTCGCCACCGTGGCCGAGGGCGTGGAGACGCATGAGCAATTGGCGCGGCTGCGCGCGGAAGGCTGCACGCAGATGCAGGGCTTTTTGTTCAGCCGCCCGACGCCGGCGGCGGAGCTGCGGCGCATGCTGGAGGACGACGGCGAGATCTGGACGAAGGTGGGGAGCGCGGCGTAAGCTCTGCGCCGCGGCGAGAAGGAGAATGGTGGGGGAAGTAGGACTCGAACCTACGAAGGCATAGCCAGCGGATTTACAGTCCGCCCCCTTTGCCGCTCGGGACATTCCCCCAGCTTCTCGACGGACCCTAGAGGATAGGTCCCGCGAGCGACGGCCCTGTGAAGGGCCGGTGAAGCAGGGCGCATATGGGGAATTTGCTCGCCCGCTGTCAACCCGAAAATGACCGAAGGCGTCGCCGGCCCGTCGCCGGCTCAGGACTGGCTCTGCGACTGGCCCTGGGCGCGGGCGATGCTGACGCGCACTTCCGCCGTCTCGCCGCCGCCGCCAGCATGGGCGGCGCGAATGGGCGCGGCGCCCAGATGATCCAGCGCCACGGCCACGCGCACATAGCTCTCGTCGGGCGAGGCGCCGCGCGTCGGGTCGAAGCCCACCCAGCCGAGCCCCGCGACATGCGCCTCGGCCCAAGCGTGGACGGCCGCGCCAGCGTCGGCGCGCAGCGCATAGCCGGAAACATAGCGCGACGGAATCTCGAGGCTGCGCGCGCCGGCGATGAAGACATGCGCCGCATCCTGCGCCGAGCCGCGGCGACGCGCGAAGATGTCGGAAGCCGCGACGGCGCCGCTCGTCGGCTCCTCCGCCACGACGAAGGCTTCGTGGAGCGCGCCGACCAGCGCATGGAGCTTGGCCAGCGTCTCCCTCTCGCGCGCCGTCGCCGCCAGCGCGAAATCGCAGATCGCGTGATCCGCCTCGGTCAGCGGCGTCTCACGCAAATAGAGCTCCGGCGGAAAACGCTCGATCGCGCCGCGCGCGACGCCCGCGGTGTCGAAGGTCTCGACCGCGCCTTCGACCACGGTGGTCAGCGCCTCGAGCGGCCCCTCGACATAAATGCTGTGCACGACATTGCCGAAAGCGTCCTCGCAGGCGCGCAGGCGGCAGTCGCGATCGACGTCGATGCGCCAGTCGAGAACATGCTGCCCGTCGTAATTGCGCGGGGTGAGCGCCAGCTTCTGAATCGCCGCCTTGGCCGGCTCCGCGTAACGATAGATCGTCTCGCGCCTGACTCTTATGTGCATCTTTCACCGCAAAGGGAGCCGGAATCGCCGGCTCCGACACATCTCATTCTAGAAAAGATACTGCTCCGACACCAGAGCCCCCAGCCGATGATTATCGGCGATGAAGCTCTGAATGAAATCATGCAGGCCGTTGTGGAATACATTCTCGATGGTCGCATGCTCGAGCTGGCCGAAGACGGTGCGGGCGTGGCGCTGCGCCGGGCCTTGCTTGCCATGCGATTTGCCGAGACGATCGAGATTCTGCACCACGCTCTCATAGCAGGCGATGAGCGAGCGCGGCATTTCCGGCCGCAGGATCAGGAGATCGGCGACGAGCCAGGGCTTCAGACTGTCGCGATAGACCCAATGATAGGCGGTATGCGCGGAGACCGCGCGCAATATCGCCGTCCATTGGAAATAGTCGAGCGAGCCGCCGACCGCCTCCGTCTCCGGCAGCAGCACGTGATATTTCACATCGAGCAGACGCGCCGTGTTGTCGGCGCGCTCGAGATAGAGGCCGACGCGCGAGAACCAATAGGCGTCGTTGCGCAGCATGGTCCGATGCGCGCCGCCATCGTAAGCGGCGGAGACCTGCTTCACGAAATCGAGAAAGCGCGTCACCTCCTCGGCGGAGCGGCTCGCCTGCTCGAAGGCCTTGAGCTCGAGGAAGGCGCCGTTGATCGCCTCCCACATTTCCACGGTGAGCGCGGTGCGCACGGCGCGGGCGTTGACGCGGGCGAGCTCGATGCAATTGCGAATCGAGCTCGGATTATCCGGCGAGAAAGCCAAAAATTGCGTGACATTGGCCTCGTCGACCGTCAGCCCCGCCGCGTGAAAGGCGGGCGCGGCGCCGGAGGAGAGCAGCGCGCTCTCCCATTCCGTCTCCACGCCGCCATAGGCGCGGGGAAGCGTGGCGAGGCGCCGGGACGCCTGCAGTATGCGCGCGAGAAAATCCGCGCGTTCCATATATCGGGCCAGCCAGAAGAGGTTGTCGGCGGTGCGTGAGAGCATGAGATCCCGTCGTTTCGGCGCGCTGTTCTTACTGTGAATTCGTCATGCGCGCGCGAGCGGCGCGTCGTCGATGATCCATGTGTCCTTGGTTCCGCCGCCTTGGCTGGAATTCACGACGAGAGAATTCTCCGTCATGGCGACGCGCGTCAAGCCGCCCGGCACCACGCTCGCGCCATTGGGACCATAGAGCACGAAAGGTCTGAGATCGACATGGCGGGGCGCGACGCCGCTCGCCACCGACACCGGGCAGGTGGAGAGCGCGAGCGTCGGCTGGGCGATGAAATTGGTGGGATTGTCGGCGAGCTTGGCCGCGAATTCCGCGATCTGCGCCTTGGTCGCGTGAGGGCCGACCAGCATGCCATAGCCGCCGGAGCCATTGACCTCCTTCACCACCAGCTCGCCCAAATGGTCGAGCACATAGGCAAGCGCCTCCTTCTCGCGGCAGCGCCAGGTGGGGACATTCTTCAGCAGCGGCTCCTCGCCCAGATAGAAACGGATCACCTCCGGCATATAGGTGTAAATGGCCTTGTCATCGGCCACGCCCGTGCCGACTGCATTGGCGAGCGTCACATTGCCTGCATGATAGGCGCCCATCAGACCGGCGACGCCCAGGGCGGAATCGGGACGGAAGGCCAGCGGGTCGAGGAAGTCGTCGTCCAGGCGCCGGTAGATCACATCGACGCGGCGCGGCCCCTCCGTCGTGCGCATATAGACGATATCGTCCTTGACGAAGAGATCGCGTCCTTCGACCAGCTCTATGCCGAGCTTGTCGGCCAGGAAGGAATGCTCGTAGAAGGCCGAATTATATTGGCCGGGCGTCAGCAGCACACTGACCGGATCGGCCCCCGCCCCGCGCGGCGCGGCCGAGCGCAGAGTGGCGAG